>CAYYAQ010000017.1:40328-51573 GCA_964469555.1 uncultured candidatus Brocadiaceae bacterium
GACAAGCAACCGGAGATGGTGGGCTGGTTTGACGACCTCGGCCCGTGGAAGCCGGTGCTGAAAGGCGACAAGCTCTACGGTCGTGGTGGTGCCGACGACGGCTACGCGGCCTACGGATCGCTCACGGCCATCCGCGCGCTCAAGGAGCACGGCGGCAAGCACGCACGGTGCGTCGTGCTGATCGAGGGTTGTGAAGAGAGCGGTAGCTACGATCTACCCTTCTACATCGACCATCTCTCGGATCGCATCGGCGATGTCAGCCTGGTGATCTGCCTGGACTCCGGTTGCGGCAACTACGACCAGCTGTGGTGCACGACTTCGCTGCGCGGCATCGTGTCGGGCAACCTGAACGTGAACATCCTCCAGAGCGGCGTTCACTCCGGCGATGCGACCGGTGTCGTCGCATCGAGCTTCCGCGTCGTGCGTCAGCTGCTGAGTCGACTGGAGGACGAGACGACAGGACAGATCAAGGCGTCGGATTTCCACGTCGAGGTCCCACAGCAACGGATCGACCAGGCCGGGGTCTGCGCGAGCGTCCTCGGCAACAATGTCTACGAGCGGTTCCCCTGGGTGGACGGTGCCCACGCGATCAAGGAAGACGCTACCGACGCGATCATCTCTCGCACGTGGAGGCCGGGTCTTGCCATCACCGGGGCCGCTGGCCTTCCCGGACTCGACGACGCGGGCAGCGTGATGCGGCCCTTCACATCGGTGAAGTTGTCGTTGCGCATTCCCCCGACGCTCGATGCCGACAAGGCGACGGCTGCGTTGAAGCAGCTGATGGAGAAGGACCCGCCGTACGGCGCGACGGTCGAATTCGAAGCCGAGCAGGGCGCTGGCGGATGGAACGCGCCTGAGTTCAGTCCCTGGTTGCTGGAATCAGCACAGAACGCGTCGCAGATGTACTTCGGTCGTGAAGCGGTCTACATGGGCGAGGGCGGCACGATCCCGTTCATGGAGATGCTCGGCGAGAAGTTCCCGAAGGCACAGTTCTTCATTACGGGTGTTCTCGGCCCGGAGTCAAATGCGCATGGGCCGAACGAGTTCTTGCACATTCCGATGGGCAAGCGTCTGACGTGTTGCGTCGCACAGCTCCTGGTTGACCACTTCGCGTCGCGGTCTTGAGTCGCGCTCCGGAGATATCGCCGCGGGTGGGCATTCTCGTGGCCATCGTGGTCGCGGTTCTCATGGGTTGCTCCCACGAGCCGCCGCTCAAGAATCCGGAGAAGTGGGCGAATCTCATCGAGACCCTGACGCCGCTGCACGAGAAGCTCGGCCAGCCTCGCCCTGGTGACTGGCTGGATTCGAAGAGCGAGGAGGGTCAGACCTTCGCCGAGTATCGCCGCTGTGCACCGATTCGACCGCGAGGGAAGCGCGACGTGATCTACGTTCAGCCGCTCGGTCCGATGACTGAGAACCAGGCGAAGATCGTGCGCCAGACCGCGGAGTTCATGAGGGTCTACTTCCACACCAAGACCACGTTGTTGGACAGCCTGCCTCTCTCGTTGGTGCCCGAGTCCGCGCGGCGCGGGAGTCGCGGATTCGGGACTCAGCTCCTGACCGGTCACGTCCGCATGAAGATTCTTCGACCGCGGCTGCCGCGGGATGGTGCCGCGATCATCGCGTTCACCGCGCTCGATCTGTGGCCAGGCGAGGGGTGGAACTTCGTATTCGGTGAAGCCTCGCTGCGTGACCGCGTTGCGGTGTGGTCGTTGGCCCGTAACGGCAACCCGGCCGAGAGCCAGGCGAATTACCGAAAATGCCTGCTTCGAACAGTGAAGACAGCGACTCACGAGACCGGACACATGTTCTCGATCCAGCACTGCACCGCGTTCGAGTGCAACATGTGTGGCTCGATGAGTCAGCAGGAGTCAGATCGCCACCCGCTTGCACTGTGCCCGCACTGTGTCGCGAAGATCTGCTGGGCGTGCGAGGCAGAACCGGGGGAGCGCTATCAAGAACTCGCCGACATCTGCAAGTCGCTCGGACTCGCGCAGGAAGAAAAGCGCTACCTCGCGCTTCGGCGTGCGTTGCGGTCCGCCAAGTGACAGGTCAGTGCGTGCTCGTACTCCGATTTCGCCAGGACGTGGTCGCAGCCCAGGGGAGCCCTGATCTCGAAAGCGCCGCAGGAACCGAGAAGCGCCGCCATCGCGACGAGGGCGGTCCCTTGGCCGAGTGGCGAGGTCCCGAGCTCCCGGGTCACTCGATTCGGACCAGCTTTGTTGCCGCGTCGAGGACGACTGCTTTCTTGGTCACTACCCCTCCTCGTTTCACGCCGAACTCGTAGGCGCCCTGCGCGAGGAAAAACTCGGTTCGGTGTCCGGTCAGACTCAGGCTCTTCTCCTTGACGATCGCGGACAGGAAGAATCGATCCCAAAGAAACGCCGGGTACGACTGGGAGTTTCCGGTGGTCTTGTCGATGACGATGACCGAGTCTGGCTCCGGCGTGCGGTTTACGAGCACGGTGACCTTGCACGCCGGTTTCATCTCGATCTTGAGTCTTCGATGCTCGCCCGGCTTGAGCCTAATCTCGTAGATCCCGGACGCGAACTTGGTGTCGTGGGCGAAGATACGGTGCGTGATCGGCGGGACGTCCGTGAAGTGAGTGGTCTCTTTTCCTTTTGTGTGCTTGCGGAGATTGTACGCCTGTTCATTGAATCTGTCGAGGAAGATGATGTTCGCCGTTTCCCCTTCGGCTCTTCCGCCCGTCAGATCGATCGAGACCTTCCCCCTATTGAGAGGCGAGAGGGTGACCTCTGTGAGGCCATCGACGTCGACCGGATTGCACGGAATGATCTCTCGCGTGTTGCCCTTTTGGAAATGCAGCAGCTTGAGGTGCGCGACCACGCGCTGCAGCTCGAAGACCTTGAACGTGACATTGCCATCGCTTTCCTCGTACGTCGAGGGGTTCTCGGTCGCCGAGATCAGAGCCCCCCAGTCCGTGGATAATTTGCTCCTGTCGAGGAAGGAGACGCTCAGCATCAAGATGCCGTCCTGGCCAGGTGCACGCTTGTGATGAACGATCAATGCGCCTGGGGTCAGTGGCGGCGCGACTATCGAGAACGTCTCCAGGTTCGCGGCCGAATCGACTGGCGTCGATTCCGTCGAAGGAGCCTTTTGTACAGTTGGTTCCTGGCTCCGCATGCCCTTCGAGTCCAGGTGATTGGGTAGGCTCGGTGCCGTGACGAATCGTACCTTGGCGTTCACGCCGACGAGGTACTTCGGGATCTTCACGGGGTTCGACGTGAACGGGAACTTGTGCTCGCGAAGCCCCATGTGTTCGTACATCTTGAACCGAAAGTAGTCGGGCTTTGCCGCGAACGGGTTGAACGTGCGCGCAAACTTGTACGTCACGGCCCCGTTGCTCGTCTTGTGAAACTCCTTCTGCGCCGGTCCCAAGTTCGTGATGGTGAGATTCATGTACCGGACCGGCGTCAACCGGAGTTCGAACGACTCCGACTTTAGGATCTCGGCCTGAATCGAGTAGTCCTTGTGAAACGCCGCCACTGCGTGGACGTTGTCGGTCCTCGGCCTCGCCTCCACTGAACCCTTTGCGTCGGTCATCTCCTCGGCGAGGCGCTTCGCTTGTTGCGTGAACAGGACGACTCTCGCGCCCTCGAGAGGCTTGCCGGTCTTGTCGTCCACGACCTTGATCGCGTATTTCTTCGCGTTCTTGTCGGCGCTTCGGTACGGCTTGAAGGGTTTCGGCTCGTCCTTCTTCTTGCCGACGTTCGCTGGACCGTTCTTGGTCTTGCCGTTGGGACCGGGTTTTGGCGTGTCATTGCCGAAGATGCTGTCGCCCTTCCACAATAGCACCGCGAGGAAGAACACGACCGCAACGCTTAGCCATACGAGGGCACGTTTGTTTTCTGACGAAGACATATGACTTCGACGATATCACGTCCCCTCCACTCCCCGTCAAGCGCCAAGAAACAGACCACAATCTGGGCATCTTCCGTCCCCGGCGCCCGCGGTGGAAAACGTAGTCAGGCAGGCGGGGCACGTTGTTTCCTCGGCTTCGAAGTCGACGACCAGATCCGCCGCGGCGCGCTCCGCGTTGGTCAGCCCGGTATCGTGGAACTCCTGGAGCACCACCTTGGCGCGCTCGATCTGGCTGGCCGCGACCGCGAGCAGGATCCGGGTGCTTCAACCCTTCGAGCCACCAGGGGGTGCCTGGGGCGTCGTGGGCAGGCCGCGCGATTCGCACAGGCCCTGCAACTCCTTGACCTGGTCGAGGTTGCCCTGGAAGAAGGGGATCATGGCTCCGTCGTGCACGGCGAGACGATAACCCGTCCGGCGTTCCTCGACCACGCTCCGTCAGCGGCCCGCTGTCACCGACGCCACGGCGTCCCTCCGGGGGGGAGGTGCCCCGCAGTGCGTCCCCGCTTCAGCAACTCGTCGACGGCGTGGCGACCCACGTCGCCGAGGTCCATCGAGAATTCGTTGACGTAAAGGCCGATGTGCTCCTGGCACACCGAGTCGTCCATCTCCTGGGCGTGTTCTCGGACCCACGCTCGGCTGCGTTCGGGGTCGGTGAACGCGTTCGTGACCGAAGTGCGCAGCGAGTCCTCGATCGCGGTGACCAGTTCGCCGGGAAGCGACCGCCGCGCGGCGATGATCCCGAGAGGAAGGGGGAGATCGGTCGCGCTCTCCCACGCGGTGCCCAGGTCCGCGACCTCCCGCAGCCCGTGGTCACGAAAGGTGAAACGGCTCTCGTGGATGATCAGTCCGGCGTCGACGGTCCCCGACGCGACCGCAGGCATGATGTCGTCGAAACGAAGTGTCGTGGTCGCGAACGCGTTTTGGGCGAAGATTCGGAGCAACAGGTAGGCCGTCGTATGATCGCCGGGGATCGCGACGGTCAGCCCCGCGAGGTCGTCGAGCGAATCGAGATTCGTGTCCGTCTCGGGACACACGACCAGCGGTCCGCAACCGCGGCCCAACGCGGCACCAGCCGCCAGGATCGAGTAGTGGTCGATGCGGTGTGCGAGGGCGGGGAGGCTGAGTTTTGTGATGTCGAACCGCGGCGTTTCGTCGAGTGCGTGCAGGTTCAGGGCTTCGATGTCGAGCAGTTCTGTGCGCCACGAGATTCTTGGATTCGTGTCTCCGACCTCGACGCAGGCGAGCCCGTGCACGAGGTCGTGGAACATGAACGTGTCGTTGGGGCACGGCGAGATACCCAGGCTGAGTTCGCGGGTCATGCCGGCCAGGAACCCTCCGCGTTGGCTTGGAGCAGCTTGCGCACGGCGTCGTGCAGAGTTGCGCAGGCGCCGTCCAGATCCCACGCGGCACGTTCCCGATCCCCGGTTCGGTTGCTGACGCTGCGCAGCTGAACCAGCGGAATCGAGAGCTTGCGGCAAACAAGGGCGACGGCGGCACCCTCCATGGTCTCGATAGCGGCGTTGGTGCGCACGGCGCGCGCGGTCGCGTCCCGATCGTTCCCTGAGCAGGTGCTGACGGTGGAACTGCGGACGATCGGGACGCCGAGGATCTCCGCGGTCGCCGTTGTGCAGCGGTGGTCCATCGCGAAGCTCGTCTCGCCGGAGAGTCCGAGGTCGTGCAGTGACAGGAACGCGTCCTCGGTCTGTACGCCTTCGTCGGCGAGCACGTCCTCACCGACGAGGCACAGGTCGCCGACATCGAGGGGTTCGTCGACGTCGGCGTGCGCTCCACAGACGCCGAACAATACGACGAGGCCGGGTTGCGGCGCAGTGGTGAGGCGAAGGGTCAGGGCGTGGCTGCTCAGAGCTTTCCCGACGCCGACGCACAGGAACTCCGCCGGCGTCGCGAGATGGGTCTCCTCGGGCATCGGGCCCGCCTCGAGCGGTGCGGCGTAGGCAAAGAGTGGGTGCACGCGTTCATCCTAGCCCGTGTCGGGGAGCACTCGGAAGGGCATCTCGCCGTCGTCGGACCGCACCGCGCAGATGCGCTGCACGACGGCTTGTCCCGGGGCCTCTCCGGGGGCTTGTCCGGACGTTTCCTTCCCGCGAGCCACGATACCCTGTTCAAACGCGATGACCTGCAACTCACCGCGCGCGACGTCGAGCAGCTCCCCGGGTTCGAGGAGGAAGGCCGGATTGCGAGGCTTGCCGAACCGTTCATTGCCGCGCGCGTACGTCTCGTAGAGCAGCAGGCCGCCGTCGTCGACCGCGGCGAGGATCTCGTGGAAGACCGGGCGGTGGAGGTAGTTGGTGACGATGACCGCGTCGAAGCGCGCCGTGCCCAGCGGCCAGGAGCTCCCGTCTTCGAGATCGGCCTCGATCAGGCGGAGGTCCGGTTCGGCGGTCAGGTCCGCGAGACCCGTGATGTCCACATCCACGGCGGTCACGCGATGTCCGGCCCGCAGGAAGAGCCGCGTATGGCGGCCAGCACCGCACGCGAGGTCTAGCACCCGGCTCGCCGGCTCGATCGCCGGCGCAAATCGAGTGATCCACTCAGACGGTTCCGCGAGCCCGTGCATGGCGGTGCGGAGCATAGCTCCGCGTCCACGCCAGCCCGGCTAGATCTGCAGCTAGATCTGGTAGAGGCCGAACAACAGGAGGATGCTCGCCGCGCTGATCGCGAAGCCGACGCCCATCGCGCGGAAGTTGTTGTCGTCGTTCTCGAAGAATGCGTGGTGAACGGCCTTCAGCAGCTGGATCTTCTTGAGCATGGTGGGTTTCTGTCTGGGTTGGCTACCGCCAATGTCTGTCGGCCCGCAGACTTTCATCCCTGCCGGATTTTTCTTGCGACCCGTCTCGGATTCGAGTCGCTGCGCCGGCTCGTCTCGGCCAGCCGCTGCCCACGGGGTCGTCTGGTCCAAGTGGGGCGGTCGACGAAGGGGATCGCGCAGCGGCCCAACTAGTCCCTTGGCGGCCCCGTCTTCTCGACCAGCTTCTTCACGGCGGCCTTCTTGTCCTTGCCAGGTTTGCTCGCCGGCTTCTTGCCCGTCGGCTTCGACGTCGGCCCGGGCTTCTTGGGCTCGGTGATCGCGCCGTTGATCTTGTATTCCGAGAACGTCAGCGTCGTGCTGCCGAACGGCTGGTCCCCCATGGTCTGCTTCTCGACGACCGTGGAGTAGACGTGATACTTGCCCACCTTCTTGTTCTCGATGGTGACCACGCCGCGGAAGACGCCCATGGGCGTCTTCAGGACGAGCGACCACCCGGTGCGGACGTGTTTGCCTCGGATCTTTACGTATTTCACGGCGACGATGGCATCCGTGTCCCCGATGGCCGGGTTGCTGATCTGGAAGGTGAACTTGCGACCGACCCCGGCTTTGTCGTATTGGAAGTTCTTGTAGCCGCTCTTGGTCTCGCCCTCGACCTCGATGATCGTGTTGTCGCCCTTCTTCCTGGCAGTGAGCTTCGTGCCCTTCAGCGCTCGCAGGTGGTTGTCCGGGATGAACAAGCGGTCGAAGCTCTCCCGGCTCCAGCCGCGTTGGGTAAGCATGTCGCTCTGCGCGGCGTTGCTCCACTTGAGAGTGCTCTTCTTGCCGTTGAACGTGTACTTGCCGGTTGCCTCTGCATCGCCTAGCGGGTTCTTCGAGTTGACCTTGACGGTGAAGCTGACGCTCCTCACGCCGGCCCGACCGAGGTGGTATTCCATTTTCTCCCACCGCTCGAGGGTCGCGCGGGACAGCGCATCCATCTTGACATCGTGCTTGTTCTTCTTCTCCTTGGCTTGTCGGCTTGTCGGAGTCTGCGTGCAACCGGTCTCCTGGGCGCACGTGGCCGCGAGACAGGAGAAGGCAAAGACGGCGACTCTCATGGATGGTACCGTACCAGACACGAGCGGAAAGCAGGAGTGGGATTCTGTCTTCACGACTCGCGTCCGGTACGACACCTGAAATCGGGATGCCTGCTGGATGTGCGGGGATGCACGCGAGGCGAGCGATGAGCCACAGTCGGAGGTCGGGGCTCTCGTCGCCGCGCGAATTAGCCGAACAACCTCGCGCCCGTAACGCGATTCTCGCAGCGGCCGCTCGTTGTGCTTACGCTGACAGTGGTGAACCGCCCGTTCGTACACATAGTCGTCATCGTCCTGGCATGCGTGCTCGTGTACTGGAACACGATGTCGAACGGCTTCCACTTCGACGACGACTTCCGCGTCGTGGACAATCCGGGCGTCCAGGAATTCTGGCCACCGTGGCGACACTTCGCCGACCCGGGAACGTGTGCGACTCTGCCCCGTCTCGTGCAATATCGCCCGCTGCTGCCGCTTTCGCTCTCGGTCAACCATGCGGTCGCTGGAGACAGTCTCGTGGGGTACCACATCGGCAATCTGTTGTTCCAGATCCTGGCGAGCTGTGCGTTCTACCTGCTCGTCCGGGAGCTGTTCGCGCACTGGACGAAGGTGTCCATGCCTCGCCATGGCGCGCTGATGGTCGCGCTGATGTTCGCGGTGCACCCGGTGAGCGGTGTCCTCGTCAACTACATCTGTGCCCGGGACCTGTTGATGATGCAGATGTTCTTGATGGGGTCGCTCTACTGCTACGTGCGGATGCGGCGCATCGGAGAGACGCGGTGGAGGTGGGCGTCATGCCTTGTTCTGCTGCTCCTCTCGATGTTGGCCAAGAAGAACGCCGCCGTCGTTCCCGCGTTGGTTCTCCTGTTCGAAGTGATCCCCGGTGGTGGGTCGATCAAGGACAGAGCGGTCTGGCGGCGGGTGTCCGCGTTCGCCGCTGTTGTTCTCGTCGTGCTTGCCTTCGCGAGATTCGGGCTGGATTTCTCCGACTACGGCAACGTCGTGACCGGTGAAGCGGGGCCGTATGCCGCGGCGCAGCTACAACACCACGTCTTCCACTATCTGCGCAACTTCGTCTGGCCCTTCCCCATCCGGCTCGCAGCACACGACACGATTGTCCTTTGGCAGCAGATCGTGGGCGCCGTGTGCATCGTCGGCTCGTTCTCGTTGGCGTCGATCTGGATTCGCCGCAGACCGTTGGTCGCGTTCGGGATTTTTGGGTACTGGGTCATGTTGGCGCTGACATCTTCCGTGTTGCCGTTCCACTCCGACATCGTCCCGTATCGTCCGTACCCGTCTGGCGCGTTCCTTTTCCTGTTGGTCGGCGCGGTCGTGCTGCGCGTGCCGCGGATCGGCACGATTGGCCTCGCGGTTGCCGTGTCGTATTTCGCGTTCGTGTCGGTCTGGTCCAATCCGACGTGGAAGGATGCCGAGACGCACTTGCGGCACGCGATCCAGAAGGGCGGCAGCACCATGGCGTTCATGTCCTTGGCTGACAAGTTGCCGAATGGTGTGGAGAAGGAGGAGATGTACCGCGGCGTGTTGAAGCTCGACCCTTCCTATGTAGAGGCGGCGCTCGGGCTCGGCCTCGCGGAGATCGCCAACGGAAAGAAGGACGAGGGATTGAAGCGGGTCGCGGCGACCGTCGCGAATGTTCCGAACAACGCACAGGTCCGCTACTTCGCGGCGCGGGGTCTGGTCGCCGCAGGCCAGTTGAATCCTGCGGCCGATGAGGCCGCCAAGGCTTCAGAATTGGATCCCGGCAACTTCGACTATCGGTTGATGGCCGCGGGTCTGGCAGTGGAGGCCCGGCGCTTCCAGAAGTCCCTCGAGATCCTGAAACCGCTGTTGCTTCGTCGGCCGGACTACAAGGGCGTCCGGTTCTACGCTGCGATCGCGTTACATCACCTGAACCAGAATACGCAGGCTCAAACTCTGCTCGAGCCGTATCTCGTGGCGAACCCGACGCACGCCGACGCGCTGTACTACGACGGCCTCGTGAAGTCGGCGCTGCCGGATTGGAACGGGGCTATCCGCGCGTTCCAGCTGTGCCTGCAAGCGGCGCCGGCGTATCGAGAGGCCCATCGGGGTCTCGCCGCGTGCTACGCGAAGCTCGGCAATCAGAAAGATGCGAACCGGCACCGCGAGCTCTTCCGACAGGGCAAGTAGAAGTTCGCCGTCCCTTCACGCCTGCGGGCGAGATCTGTTGCGAAACAACATGCCCAACAAGAAAGCGCCGCACACGATCCAGAACATCGCACCGTCGTACAAGACATCGAACTCTCCGAAGTAGAAGTGGCGACCGACGGGGTTCCAGTAGAGCACGCAACAGTCGACCTTCACGTAGTACACGACACCTGCGTGGATCCCAATCGTCCACGCCAACCCTCCGCGCCGCACCACGGCGCACAAGAACAAGCCCAACAGGAACAGGCCTATGCCCGGGGCCGGGTCTGACAACGGGCGTAGCACGTTCTCGAGGATGTTCTGATACACGGCGGCGCTGTCCGCCAACGCGTAGTCCGCCCGCAACGGAACCGGCGCCGGTCGTAGGTAGTGCATGAGCGAGTAGAGCAGACTCGACAGGACGGCACCCAGGGCCACGCTTCCGCGCATCGACAACTTCTGCAGCAGGACGCGCCGGAACACCGGTTCTTCGACCAGCGACACCGCCAGTCCTGTCGCGAGCGCCGTGGCGAAGCGGTAGGGCTTGAAGATCGCATCGAGGGGGCGCACGGACTCCGCACCGGCGAGGATCAATACGGCGGAGTAGAGCGTCGTGACGCCCACCGTGACCGCCATCGCGAGAAACGTCGTGCGAACGGCGCGCCGGGCATCAAACTGGCCGAACTTTGGAATGCCGATGTGCCAGAGCAGGGCCACGACGCCAAACACAATCATCAATCGCGTGACCGTGCTGTTGATCGGCCATCCCGAGACGCACGCGATGAACGGCGCAACGAAGAGTGGCAGCGTGAACGCGGCGTAGTAGAGCAGGACGGACGTCCAGAGGCGGCGATTGGGGCGATCGGGGGCCATGCGCGCCGTCGACGATAGATACCGGGGCGCGGAAACCACCAGACAAAAGGAGCTTCGGTCGTCCGAGAAAAAAGCGACCGCCGCTGTCTGCCCCGATTCCTCTGCCGATCGAGCCGCGAGAAGAAGACGCGGAATCTTCCCCGCGGGGGAGATTCCCCACGAGGAAGATGGCGCGTTTTCTATCGGGCCGGTGTCACGGTGACCTCGATGGGCGCCGTCCACTTCTTTTCGCGGGCGGCGTAGTAGAGGTAGGCACGGGACGCGGGGCCCTTCGTGGTGCCTGGGATTCGACCGACGAGGTCGATGACGATGTCGCGGGACTCGTTGGCCTTGAGGCCTCGCAGGTACAGCACGATCGTTCGGTCGGTCAACTCCCACGCGGCGATCGTCCCGGCCTTCTTCAGGTCGTCGAGGATCTTCGTATCGATGTGGACGCCGCCGGTCAGGCCGACGAGGATCATCGGGCTCGGGACGGCGACGT
>CAYYAQ010000018.1:0-51211 GCA_964469555.1 uncultured candidatus Brocadiaceae bacterium
CGCAGCAGCCGACGATTCCGACGATTACGTACGGCGGTGACCACACGTTCCGCACTTCCATGATCGTCGGCTACTATCGGCTTCGCCACGGAAGACGAGACCGCCTGCTGTTGCTCGTGCCAAACGCGGATACGGACCGGGATCCGCGCAACGCACCGGAGTGGTACCTCCTCCACACTTTTGACCACGAGGGTGAGATCACCCCGTTCGATTTCGGGATCCGGAGTGCGTCGAAGGTCGCCTACAGCCTGGTCGCCACGTATCGACACTACGGGCCTTCGGGTTGGACCTGGGGCTTGTACCATGGGCAAAGATAGCGGAGCGAGCCGCTCGCGGTCTCGACGCTTGGTGACGGCATCGGTGCTTGCACTTTTCTGAGAGCACCTGCCTAGAACGCGTCGCTGGCCTGGTAGGCCTTGACGACGGCCATCTCGCCTTCCTTTCCGGGCTTCGAATTGCCGTGCTCCATCCCCAGAATGCCCTTGTAGCCCTTCTTGTGGATGTGCTTGAAGACGTTGAGGTAGTTGATCTCGCCGGTCGTGGGCTCCTTGCGACCCGGGTTGTCGCCGGTCTGGAAGTAGGCGATCTCGGACCACGCGAGGTCGATGTTCGGGATCAGATTGCCCTCGGTGATCTGCTGGTGGTAGAGATCGTCGAGGATCTTCACCGACGGGGAGTTCACAGCCCGACAGATCTCGAACGCCTGCGGAATCTTGCTCAGGAACCACCCCGGGTGATCCCGCCAGGGATTCAGGGCCTCGATGACGATCGTGAGGCCACTGGGCTCGCAGACCTCCGCGCAACGGCGCAAGTTGTCGATCAGGTATGCGGTCTGATAGGACGGCTCGATTCGCTGGTGGAGCTTACCCGGGACCACGGTGCACCACTTCGCACCGACACGCTTGGCGACCTCGACTGCTTTCTTCATCTCGTCGACCAGTCGCTGGGACATCGCCTTGTCGTTGGAGGTGTACGTCACCTTTGAGCTGTAGTGGGCCACGAACACACCCATCTGGATGTCCAGGCGTTCCATCTCCTTGGCGAGCTTGGTTTGCAGCTCGGGCTTGCGCCGGCCCATCCAGTTGTCTTCCACGGCCCGAAAGCCCTGGTCGTGCATGAACTTCAACTCATCGATCGGGCCACCCGGGGCGTGCTTCTTGAACATGCCGAAGTGCGGCGCGTACTTCAGCTTGAACGGTTTGTTCTGGGATGACCCGGACTCGCCGAGTGCGGATTGAGGGGAGACAGAGGATTGGGCCCTGCCCAGAGTCGGCGCGCCGAGACCTGCCGCAGCAGCCCCAGCGAGGAATGATCTTCGTTGCATGGGGCCACGGTACCCCCGGGCCGCCACGGGGGAAGCGACTCACCGGGGATTCCCCAACTCGGCAGCCTGGGCCAGGCTAGGAAACGGATCGCGAACGCAATCCACTCGCCACGAGCAGGCCGTGTAGGATTACCGCCCATGGACGTACCGTTTGCCGACCTTCGCCAGCAGTATCAAACCCTGAAGCCCGAGATCGATGCGGCGGTCGGTGACGTGATGCGCCGCTGCAATTTCATCCTTGGCGAGGACGTCACGAGTTTCGAACGCGAGTTCGCGTCGTTCGTTGGCGCCGAGCATGTCGTGGGGGTGAACTCGGGCACGGACGCGCTCCACCTCAGCTTGCGCGCTGCAGGCGTGGGGTCGGGCGACGAGGTGATCACGGCGGCCAACACGTTCATGGCGACGGTGGAAGCGATCATGATGACCGGCGCGACACCCGTGCTCGCCGATTGCCAGCCCGACACGTTCTTGATCGATCCGGACGCCGTCGCTTCGGCGATCACGACTCGCACGAAAGCGATCTTGCCGGTGCACCTGTACGGGCAACCCGTCGATATGGACCGGCTCGCACCCCTGATCGAAGCGAACGGACTGGCGGTCGTCGAAGATGTTGCTCACGCCCACGGCGGCACGCTGAACGGCAATCGGCCCTGCGGTACACTCGGCACCGCGGGCGCGTTCAGTTTCTATCCGAGCAAGAACCTCGGCGCGTTTGGCGACGGTGGAGCCGTCACCACGAACGACGCCGCACTTGCCGAGCGCATCCGAAAGTTCGGCAACCTCGGTGGGCTCGCGGATTGCGACCGCGAGGTTCGGGGTTTCAACTCGCGGCTCGACACGATGCAAGCGGCGATCCTGAGCGTGAAGCTCCGTCACCTCGGTGATTGGAACGAGAGCAGAATCCAGACTGCCGCCAGATATCACGCGGCACTCGCTGACGTGGATGACCTGATCCTGCCCGTAGTCGCGCCGTGGACAGAGCGCCACGTCTGGCACTTGTTTGTCGTGCGCCTTCCGAACCACGACCGCGACGAAGTCCTGAGCGCGCTGCGTGATCGCGGAGTCGGTGCCGGAGTCCACTACTCCATGCCCGTGCACCTGCAACTGCCTTGTGAACACATGGGGCTCGGACTAGGCTCGTTCCCTCACGCCGAGCGCGCGAGCGCCGAGGTTCTCACGCTGCCGATCTTCCCGGAGATCACCGAGGCGCAGACCGACTTCGTCGCGCAGACGCTGCGCGATATTCTCGAGACGCGATAGTCAGTCGTCGATCGACCGGCGCGCGATGTTCTTGCGGCTATCGTCCACAACGGTCGAGCCGTAGCTCCATTCTTCGGCGACGAAGTAGAGCGGCCGATCCTGGATCTCGATCAGGATCCGCCCGATGTATTCGCACAGCGCGGCGGCGATGACGAAAAGAACGAAGACCGGGACCGTGATCCAAGCGAGCATCGTCATCCATTCCGTGGGCGCGGTTGCGCTGAACAACGGGAGCGCGCTGTACCAAATCGCGTAGAGAACAGCCATGCCGCTGACCCCAAGCGCGAAGACGCTCATCAGACGCAATGGATGCGACGAGTTGGCTACGACGATGCTCACACCCAGGTTGATCGCCTCCAAGAAACCTCGCGTTGTCGGTTTCCCGCGCCTGGAGATCGGTTTGTACCAGAACGTCTCGGTTCCGTATCCGACAAAGGAGGAGAACGAGCGGATGTACCGCAGGTGATCCCGGATCTGGATCAGGGCGTTGACCGACTTGCGGCTCAAGACGCGGAAGTCCACCGATTCGCGGGGGATGCCGAGTTTCAGGAACCGATTGATGTACCAATAGAATCCGCCGGCAAACAGCCGGAAAAGGAACCCTTCCGACCTCTGCCCTTCGCGAAGCGCGATCACGATTCCGGCCCCTTGCCGCGCCTGTTCAACCATCTGTGCGATGAACTCGGGCGGATCCGAGTCCGGCAACATCACCACGATGTAGTCGCCGATCACCGAATCGAGTCCTGCCGTGATCGCCGTCTCCACTCCGAACGATCGTGACAGACGCAGGAGCCGCACGTCTCGGTGGGCGGCGATCTGTTCCCTGACCTTCTCCACGGTGTCGTCCTCGGAACTGTCGTCGACGAGCACGACCTCGTAGTCGACGTAGTTCTCCTGCAGACATGCCATCAGTTCGTCAAGGAACGATGGAATGATGTCGGCATCATTGCGCAGTGGCGCGACGACGGAGACGAAACAGTCGACTGTGGTTTTCACGGATTCAGTGTAGTTGTCGCTCGAAGTCGATCATGTCGTAGATGTTGTCGATCTTGGCACCGAGAATGCACGTGAGACCCTCGAGACCGCAGTTTTCTAAGTAGAGAATCGGTCGACTGTCGTCGTTCTCGCTGATCGGAAGCACGGTGCGCACTTCCCACATGGAATCCATGTATTCGCATTCCGACATGCAGGGCAAGTAGCGCGAAGCATCCTTGATCATGCGCTTGTAGCGCGATTCCCGTCCAGCACTTGCCAGTATTTCGTAGGGATCACGGTATCGTTCGGGATCCGAATCGTGCCACACGCCGTGCAGCGTGTAGCGCACGTGATACAGGGAGTGAAGACCGCGTGCGGGAAACGGCAAGACACCGAAGAAGGGGCCGCACATGACCGTGACGGCCAGGTTTGCGAGTTCGTCGGGAACCTCGACCAGGGCGATTTCCGTGAGTTCATGCTTGAGCGGGACGAGTGGCAGGTCGCTCCTGTGCAGCAGTCGATTCGTGCGGGCGTAGGTGCAATTGAAGACCTGGTCCGCAGCCAGCAGGCCATCACCTTCACTCGATTGAGTCTCCACAGTGAGACCGCCGGCCTCCGATTGCCGCACGGCTATCCCCTCCGTTTCGAAACGCAGTTCGACGGCCGCTCCGCTGAGTTCCCGCAGCATTCGCTCCTTGAGTTTCGCCGAGTCGAACGTGAACTCCGTGACACGAAAAACGTCCTCGACAAGATCTGGGCTGAAGAGGCGCTTGATGGACTTCGGCGCCGGACCGATGGGTGCCTCGATCCGTTCGCAGAACAGCCGGAACTGCGTCGCTGTCACGTTCGAGAAGCGCCGCGGCACGGCGTAGTAGGCATCGAAGTCGTCGCAGATGCAGTCCGTCATGTCTTCGACAAACCTGGGGAAGTTCACGCGCGAGCGAATCCCCGTCAGGATGCTGCGCGGGTAGTGATAACCGTTGTGAACCCGCGCCTGGTTGATGTACGAAGCACGCTGCATCGGCTCGCTCTCCCGCTCGAGTACGACCACGCGGGCGTCGCGAGTACGCCGCAGATGCAAGGCCAGCGAACACCCGAAGAACCCACCCCCGATCACGATGGCGTCGTAGTGGTCAGCGTGTGGCATGGGAAGAAGGCTGGCTGCCCCGTGTCGCGATGCCGCGAAGCCGCCACCAGAGCCGCAGTGTGTTGAAGAGCTGGCGGGGTGCCTCGACCAAAACGTTGGTCTGACCCGTCTCGGTGCCGTGGACGAACTTCACCGGCACCTCGAGAATCTTGAAGCCGCGGGCCTTGGCTCTCGCATAGAGCTCGACCAGCGCCTCCCAGCGATCCGACGTGAGTTCGATCGAGTCGAGGACGGACTTGCGGAACCCGGAAAACCCTGCCTGCGTGTCGTGCAAGTCGAGACCGAAGAGCGTGCGGACGAGCATCCGATTGGCGTTGCTCACGATGCGTCTGTACCAGGGGTAGTCAGGCGCCACTCCCTTGTAGCGTGAGCCGACGACAACATCCCAGGTCTCGAGGTGCTCGAGGAAGGGAGCGATCACGTCCTTTGGGGACATGGCGAGGTCGGCTTCGAGGAGAATGACGCGGTCGCCTCGCGCGGTCGCGTAGAGTTGGCGATGTGCGTAGCCCGCGCCACGGTTCGGAGTATACGAGATCACCCCGACGTGAGAGTCCGCCGCCTTCAGGTGCTCGAGGACCGCGAGGGTGCCGTCCGTGCTACCGTCGTTCGCGAACAGGATCTCGTACTCACTCGTGATCTCCTCGACGACACGCTTGATCGCGTGGTACGACCGCTCGACGATCTCTTCTTCGTTGTAGCAGGGCATGACTACGGAGATCATTTGAAGTGCGTGTGATGCTAGAGGGTTCAGAACAGAGGCCTTGTCTGCATTCCCTTGCACAGAGAGCCTGGCGTGTGCGACTGGAGTCCTAAATAGACGTAAACAAGTCGCTCGCACGGATTACGATTACGTGTACAGTGTACCCCGCATCGACCTTACCGGCGAGGCCCATGAGAGCGAAGACGGTTGTGAATCTCCGATCCCTCACAGCCCTCGCAATCCTCTTTCTCCCCGCATTATTGTCGCTTTGGCTGATTCTGCGGTACGCGGTCGACGTCCCGCACTTGGATGACTGGGGAGCGCCGGGTGAGGCGTACGAGATGATCCTTTGCGGGGATTGGGACTTCTACAACATCTTCTTCATTCAGAGTTTCGAGACACGGAGCGTCATTACGCGGATCATCTGGATCCTCGTGGGTCTCACCGTGGGCTGGCACGTCACTGTTTTCATGGTGGTGAGCTGGCTGTTCGTGTTCTTGACCTTCGTTGCGTTTCTGAAGCTGATTCCGAGTGGCCGCGTCCGACGTCCTTTGATGTTCCGTTGCGTCGCCTTGTTGATCGGATGCCTGTTGTTCTCGTCGGTGCAGTGGAAGAACTGGCTGTGGGCGACGCAACTCATGGTGTTCATTCCGACACTCTGCCTCGCGCTCGCTCTGTGGATCCAGGTCTCCCAGATGAGCTTGGGAAGAAAGGTCATCTACTCCGCGATCCTGAGTGCGGTCGCGACCTACTCCGTTCCTAACGGAATGTTCTGCTGGATTCTGGCGTTCCCGTTTCTGCTGATCCCGTTCCGGGAATGGAGAACCATCGGTAGACAAAGAACCAGGATCGTCGGCTGGTTACTCGCCTACCTCGGGATGGGAGTGCTCGCGATCGGCCTCTATTTCGTTGACTACATCAAGCCGCAAGACACGCCACCGCTCGATGTGGTTCTTCAGGACCCGATGTTGGGCTTGCGATGCTTGCTCGTGTGGCTCGGCGCTCCCTTCGTAGGTGTAACGGAGCTTCCAGCAAGTCACCTGGACGTCCAGGCCACGCTTCCCGTCGGCGTGGTCGTGCTGTCGCTGTTCTCGGTGGCTCTGATCCTGCTCTGGGTGAGACGCAGGCATGATTCCTACACACCCCTGAGAACTGGTTGGCCCTGGGTCTGTGTCGGGGGGTTCGGCATCGGTACCGGTGTGGTGACCGCGATCAGTCGCGCGGGTCGGGGCATCGGGGACATGCTGGCACCGCGCTACTACACGCACTCACTCTTGGTCGTGATCGGACTGGTTGGAATCAGCTACGTCCTGTGGAGATCGTGGCGCGGGCGGGGCCGGCTCGTGTCGAATGTGGGGTTTGGTATTGTCACGGGGCTGGTTGCGCTCTCCGCGCTGCATTCTTGGATCCACGGCGTGGGCTGGATGCGGACGTTCAACGCGGAACTGCGACAGAACTTGCTGACGCTCCACCTCGTCCACGTGGTGCCCGACAATCCACTGTGGAAGCGCCTTACCTTGATGCCGAGGTGCCTGCCACGTGCGCGATTCTTCATCGATGAAGGTTTCTTGGCGCCCGGGCGACTCGCGAGTTGGATCACGGACAAGGTCCGCAGGCCTGATTCCGGTGTCGGAGGCCGATTCCGGATCGTCGCGGAAGGCGAACGGCACCTGCGGATCGAGGGATGGGCTACGTTGCCTGGTCAGGAGCGACCGGCAGACTGCGTGATCCTGGCGAAGACCGCCCCCCGGGGAAACGTGGAGATTATCACCGGACTCGTCACCAACGAGAGTTCGCCCGATGCCACGATTCGGTGGGACGCTCCGAGCTCATTCCACACGGTGTTCGCCGACACTATCGAGCAATCCTACTGCGAGGAGCATGAGCTTGTCATGTTTGCCGTGGACCTCGACGGGCAGCGCGCCTACAGGCTGGACCACGACATCGATGCGTCGAAGAGCGTGTCGTACAGTTTTGCCTACCACCTTGATTCGGCGGAGATCGAAGAGCATCGACCGGGATTGGTAGGCAGAGAGGAGTCCTCCCTCCTGATCGCCGGCGATCGACGGTCGTGCCTCTTGCAACATCCGGACTCGGAAATCGTCTTCCGAAATGTCTTCGTGGCAGAGGGTGCGAGGCTCCAGTTCGGCGCCGGGATCCACGAGTTCGCCTGGGATCACCCGAGCGACGGCGTGATGTTCGAGATCAGGCTCGTGGATCAAGAGTCCAAGTCGACAACGGTCTTTTCTCAGTGGATCGACCCAAAGAACAATCTAAGTGACCGGAGATGGTTCGACCGCGATATCGACCTCAGTCGTTTCGCCGGACAAGAGATCACGTTTTACTTCAAGACCACTTGTGGTCCGGCCAGTAACGCCGATTGCGACTGGTCCGGTTGGAGCAGGCCGCAACTCGCCTACCGAGGGAGTCGTGAGCGCGGCACCGGACTCGTGTTCTTGTCCTTTCCGTCTCGTTTGATGCGCCTGAATCACCCGATGAGTGAGAAGCGGCCAAGGTTTCAGAGGTTGCGCTGGCGATCCCGCATCAGTGGTGAGCTGAACCTCGGCTTGCCGCTCGGTGTGCGAGTTTTCTCCAGCGACCCGAAGGTCATCGAACTGGGGGACGACAGGCGGATCATCGCGCACGGCGGCGGAGCGGTGGATATCGTGGCGACGAACGGCGAAATCGAAGCCCGCATGCGAGTGGAAACGGCTTGGGCTCCGGTGATTCCGTTGCGTGCCGGCTTCCCGGGCAAGGGCGGAATCGTGCCCGTGCTGGATACGGCGGCGCAGGAGCCGACGCTCGGCAACTCGAGTTTCGTGCTGCGAGTGTCTGGAGTGGTCGGCGGCGCCCGCGGTATGTTGCTCCGCATCGACGATCCCGCAACGAAGATCATCTCGGACGCGACTGGCCTCCTTCCAACCCAGGGAAAGCGGTTCAGCCTGATCGTCGGAGGGCCGAAGGGAGGAATCGGTGAGGGTTGCGCGACCTTCGCGGTCCCGATTCCGAACCTCCCCGAGTTCCGCGGAAGAATGGAGTTTTGGCGGGGATTCTTCCAGGATCACGAAGCGAAGCACGGTTGGAGCGTCACAAACGGCGTGCTCGTGACAGTCAAGTGATGGAACGAATCGAGTCTGCGCGGCAATGGGCACGATCGCTGACTGGTGCGGAGCAGCGCAAGTTCGTCAAGTTCATCGTGTCCGGAGTGATAAGGACGGCGTGCGGATACGGTCTGTTCCTGTTCGTGCTCTGGACCGGTTCACACCATGACATCGCGCTAGCAACGGACTATCTCTTCGCCGCCACTGTCGGCTACGTCGTCAACCGATCCTGGACATTCACGAACCAAGGTCACCAGAGCTATCGGGTGTTGAAGTATGTGCTCGCGTACGTTCTCGTGTTCGTCCTGAACTCATTTGCGCTGGACGTCACCGCTCGATTTGGAATGGAGCCAGCTAAAGGCCAGATCCTCTGTCTCGTACCTGCCACGGTTGCAAGCTATCTGTTGCAGCGGTACTGGGTATTCCGGGGACGTCAATTCGGTAAGGAATGAAGAGCGAAGCAGAAGCTGCCGCGCAGGCCTGTCCCGTCAACTCGTTCAACGAATGGGATCCGCTGGAGGAAGTGATCGTCGGTCGGCTGGACGGCTCTGTCCTGCCCGACGGCCACGTCAGTGTGACTTCGACGATGCCACAGGGCATCACCAAATCGTTGAAGTTGATCGGAGGCTGGCGGTATCCGGGTTTCGTGATGAAGCGGGCCCAGGCCGAGCTCGACAACTTCATTCACATCCTGAAGTCCGAAGGCGTGACCATTCGTCGGCCCGAGTACGTGAATTTCAAACGGAAGTGCAGGACGCCGTTTTGGTCTGCACGGGGCTACAACGTCGCCAACCCCCGCGACCTCCTGCTGCTGCTCGGCAACGAGATTCTCGAGGTCCCGGCGGCCTGGCGGTGCCGCTACTTCGAATTGACTGCCTACAAGAAGCTTCTCAAGGAGTACTGGGACGGAGGGGCCAAGTGGAGTGCAGCACCGAAGCCGATGCTGAGCGACGAACTCTACAACGATGACTACACGGTCCCCACCCACGACGAGCCCATCCGCTACGCGATCAACGAATCCGAGCCGGTGTTCGACGCAGCGGACTTCATTCGCTGCGGGAAGGACATCTTCATGACGCTGAGCAATGTGACGAACCGCGCCGGGCTGGAGTGGCTGCGCAGGCACGTCGGCGATCGCTACACCATTCACCAGCTCGAGAGCAAGTGCCGCCAGCCAATGCACATCGACAGCTCGTTCGTGCCGATGGCGCCCGGCAAGGTGCTGGTCAATCCGGAGTTCATAGATGTCGACAAGCTGCCGTCGATCCTCAAGTCCTGGGACATTCTGATCGGTCCGAAACCGAACCCGATGGACAACTTCTGGTACAAGGTGTTCGGCATGACAAGCAAGTGGATCGGGATGAACGTCCTGATGCTCGACGAGAAGCGCGTCGTCTGCGAAGCCAGTCAGACCGACATGATCAAGGCGTTCAAGGATTGGGGTTTCGAGCCGATCCCGTGTTCATACGCGCACTACGCGTTCTTCGGCGGGTCCTTCCACTGCTCCACGCTCGACGTGCGGCGACGGGGCACCTTGCAATCTTACTTCTAGCTTGCCGACGCCGGGTCTTGTGCGTCCGGCTGTCGATTTTCGAACACCATCTTTGCGATTCGAAACGCGCCGCCGATGAACCCGACGAGGATGGCGGCGTGAAACACTTGTAGCGCTGGCCACGCGTACAATGCCATCTTCATGCCGTGCTCGCGGTGTGCGAAGCGCAGGAAGGGCCATTCCCAAACGATCTGCAACAGTGCGGCACCGCCGGCGATGAACCAACCGACCGGATGGAAGAACCCAACGAGGACTCCGGCGAGAATCGGTGGTGTGAGCAGGAACGAGAACGAGTCGCGGGAAGAGGCCCCCATCCCCTTCGATTCCATGCGCCGGCGGCGGAAGACGAGCGGAAGCCATCGAGCCGTGCGCCGGGCGACCTCGCGACATCGTGGCCACAGAGTTCTGTAGTGATGGTCGTACGCGGCGTCTGCCAAGAGAACGTTGATGTATCCCAGTCGTTCCATCTCGTGGCCGAACTCGTAGTCCTCCATGCCCGCGGCGCTGTACTTCTCGGGGAAGCCACCGATGTGTTCGAAGACGCCGCGGCGAACTGCGCCGCATTCCGATTGGAAGCAACTCACTCCGACGATGTCCGTCATCGGTTTGCAGTAGAAGGCGTGCGAGTGCCGCAGCGCAACGAAGTGGGCACTCCAGCTCGGAGTCAGATTCCGCGGTGAGGCGTGCGCTCCCGTCGCGTGGAACTCCGGTGTTTCTCGTAGCCTGTCCACGAGTATGGGAAGCGTGTCCTCCGGAACGACCACGTCAGAGTCCAGAAAGATCAGGATGTCACTCTTCGAGACTCGAGCACCGTGATTGCGGGTCGCGGCCGCGCCGCGCGACCGATCGTGATGCAGGATGCTCACACCGAATGCCTCGACAAGGCTCACGGTCTCGTCCGTGCTGCCATCGTTGACGACGATGACCTCCCATCCACGGGGTTCGGCAACCGCGAGGGCCGCACGCAGGCACGGTTCGATGAAACGCGCCGCATTGTGCGCTGGGATGACGATCGTGACAGAAGTCGGCTTGTCCACGCGAAGGATTAGAAGTAATTGCCCCAAGTGGTCGGCTGGAAGAGGCCACTGCACATGTTGGCGCACTCGAAAGTGCACGTGCAATCCCTCGCCAGCTTGCGAAAATCGTCTGCTTCGTTCGTCTTCACGATGTCGACGAGACGCCTCCCGCCGGAGACATCACCGACATTGCCGATGACGGAATGGTCCCACATCTTGCCGATCTCGCACCCGCGCACAACGCCGTCTGACAGGACTTCGACGAGTCGACTGCCGGCGAGGCAGCGCTTCCCGTTCTTGCGACCGTGGACGTGATCCAGGATGTCACTGCGCAGGCGGCGCTCAATGCGCCAGTCGATCTTGCCGCGGAAGCGGGGCGAAGCCCGATCCAGCTGTGTGGCAGTCAGTCGTGCATAGGTGTCGGCCAAGTCGCGTTGCACCTCTATCGGTACGTCGCGCAGGAGGATCACTTCATGAAAATCGACGGCCCAGGACTGGGTGTCGTCCAAGAACTGCTCCAGGTCTTCCTTGTTGTCCGGCTGCAGAACGGAGGCCAACCGCAACGTGAAACTGGGATGGGCCTCTCGCAACGGATTGCAGGCTTCGATGGTCCGCATCGCCGCAGCAAAAGCACCGGGAGAATTACGAACGGCGTCGTGCACTTGCTCGTGGCCATCCAACGAGATGGACAAACGAAGTTCGTCGAATTGCCCCCCGTCCAAGAGTGATGCGATTACAGATTGGATCCGGTCCGTGAGGAAGCCGTTCGTGTTGATGCTGAGCCTTCGAACTCCGGAGGATTGCGTTATGGCGAGGATCACGTCCGTCAAATCCTTCCGCAGGAACGGTTCGCCACCGGTGATCGTCACGTGGAGCAAACCGTCTGCGCCGGATACCGCTCGGCCCCACTGCTCGGGGCTCATTTCGGGAGCGCGGCGAATCGACAGCGCCGCGCCGCAACAGAAGTCACACTTCATGTTGCAGCGTCCGTTGACGAAGGCGATGAGGTAGTTCGGCATGCGCCTCAAAGCCAACGACTTCGCAAACCGTGCCCAGATGGAGAGGTTCATGTGGTCGGGACCCGTGTGTTGGTGTAGGGGGGAGGAGGCGAGTGCACGAACCGTGAATTCGCGTTGGCGAGACGGTCTTCCTTTCGGCAGCAAGGACCGCGTGCTGGGAAGCATATCACGGTATTCACCGTTTCGCCCGAGACTCGGCGCTACCGGCCCGATGAAGAACCGCGCCGTCGCGCAGAGTGCTCGGGATTATCGACTTGCAAGCGGCGAATCGCGGTCGAACTGAAGGATTCGGCGAGGATCCGCAGATCGACGACTCGACCGACCGCAGGAGGGGGTTGGATGGCCAGGACGAAGGAGTCGTCGAGGTTCATCGCATCGCGAACCTCGGTGCGCAACTCATCCAAAGTGATCAAGCCGTCGTCGTTTGTGAGGGCAGGTAGTTCGACCCTAGATTCCTGATCGAGAAAGCGGGTCGGCGTGACCTCGGCTCCGGGAATCGGGACGTGTGAGAGTAGCGCACGGTTCCCATGGAGCGAGGTGAACCGCGATTCACCGCGGCGCTACTTCGTCGGCTTCTGGAAGATGTGCACGGCCATGTTGTGCACGGCTTCCGCGGCTTCCATCACGCCCTCGGGAAGCGTGGGGTGCGCGTGGATCGTCGACGCCATGTCCTCGACCGTCGCGCCGAGTTCGATCGCGAGGCCTGCCTCCGCGATCAACTCCGTCACCTCCGGACCGATCATGTGCACGCCGAGGAGTTTGTCGGTCTTCCTGTCGCCGATGACCTTCACCCAACCCTCGGTTTCGTTCAGCGACATCGCGCGGCCCGAAGCAGCGAATGGGAACTTGCCTTCGACGGGGTCGAAGCCTGCGGCTTTCGCCTCTTCGGCGGACAACCCGACGCTCGCAACCTCAGGATCGGTGAACACGACGTTCGGCACGCATGCCGGATCGTAGGCCGCGCCCTTCTGCCCCGCGATCGCGGCGGCGGCGCACAACCCCTCGTGGCTGCCCTTGTGCGCGAGCATCGGTTGGCCGGCGACGTCTCCGATCGCGTAGACGCCCGCAACATTGGTTTGGCGCTGGGCGTCGACCGCGATGAACCCACGGTCGTCGACGTTCACTCCGACCTTCTCGAGGCCGAGGCCCTTGCCGTTCGGGGAACGACCGACCGACGAGAGGATCGCGTCACACTCGAACACCTCGTCCTTCGTTTCGCCCTTGGGGTTAGTGAGCTCAACAGTGACGGCGAGACCAGCCTTGGTCTCGTAGCCCTTTGCCTTGGCCTTCAAGTGCGTCTTGATCTTCTTCTTCTTGAGCGAACGCCCCATCTCCTTCGAGATTTCGGCGTCCATGCCCGGCAGCACGCGGTCCATGAACTCGACGACGCGGACCTCGGTGCCCATGTTGTAGTAGGCGAGCCCGAGCTCGAGGCCGATCACGCCGCCGCCGATGACGAGCAGGCGCTTGGGGACCTCCTTGGGGACCAACGCCTCCGTTGAACTCCACACGTTCTTGCCGTCGAACTCGAAGCCCTTGATCTCGATCGGAGTCGAACCGGTCGCGATGACGATGTTCTTCGCTTCGAGCGTCGTCTTCTTCCCGTCAGCGGACGTCACTCCGACCTTGGTCTTGGTCGTGAGCTTCGCGTCACCCTTGTGGACGTCGACCTTGTGGTTTTTCAACAGGTTGCCGACACCGCCGGTCAGCTTGCTGACGATGCCGTTCTTCCACTCGACGAGCTTCTTCACATCGAGGTCGACGCCCTTGACGGTGATGCCCATCACGTCGGCCTTCTTGATCTTCTTGATCAGGCCGGCGGCGGCGATCATCGCCTTGCTCGGGATGCACCCGACATTGAGGCAGACGCCGCCGAGCTCGTCCTTCTCGACGATGGCGGTCGAAAGACCGAGTTGGGCGCAGCGGATGGCGCAGACGTAGCCGGCGGGACCGGCGCCGATGACGAGGACGTCGTAGGTCATGTCAGTGTGAGTGGGGTGACGGGGGACTCAGAGGGGGAAGTGGCCGTCGGTGTCGACGACACCCGAGTCGATGATCGCTTCGTCGTAGTGACGTTGCAGATTCTCAGGGACGTCGGCGAACACGTCGGTGATCAGGCTCTCGGTTGGTGGGTGGGGCGCAGCTTCGGCGGTCTTGATCGCCGCGTTGACGCGGTTGGCGATGTCCTCGATGAACGCGGCTTCCTTGTCTTCGTCCCACAGGCCGCGGTTTTCGAGGTAGCGACGGAAGCGATCGACGGGGTCGCGCTTCTCCCACGTCATGACCTCGGACTCGTCGCGATAGCGCGAAGGATCGTCGGATGACGAGTGGCCGAGCCGACGGTAGGTCACGGCCTCGATGAACGTCGGTCCCTCGCCCTTGCGGGCGCGCTCGACCGCCGCCTTCGTCGCGACGTAGACTGCCAGTACGTCGTTGCCGTCGACGCGCACGCCCGGCATTCCGTAGGCTTCGGCCTTCACGGCGATCGTCTCGCAGATCATCTGCGCGCTCACCGGGACGGAGATCGCCCACTGGTTGTTCTGGCAAAACATCACGCACGGTGCCTTGGTGACCGCGGCGAAGTTCATCCCGGCGTGGAAGTCGTTCGCGCTCGTCGCGCCGTCGCCCATGTAGCCGAGCACGACCACGTCATCGCCCTTGATTTTCGCGGCGATGGCCGCTCCGGCGGCGTGGCTGATCTGCGTGCCGATCACGGATGACATGCCGTAGTAGTTGCCTTCGCGATAGGTGTAGTGGCACGGCATCTGGCGACCCTTGCAGCGGTCCATGTCGTTGCCGATCAGTTGCGCGATCGCGAGATCGAGAGAAAGGCCGCGCATCATCGCGGCGGCGCCCTCGCGCAGAGCCGGGAAGATCCAGTCGCGGTCTTCCATCGCCGCGACCGAGCCGACCGTCGCCGCCTCCTGGCCGAGGATCGGACCGTAGAACCCGATACGTCCCTGGCGCTGCAACATCAACATGCGCCGGTCGAACTCCCGCACCTGCACCATCTGTTCGTACAGGAAGAGGAGCGTCTCGTCGGGCAGGTTCGGATCGCGCTCGGCGATCACGCTGCCGTCCGGCTTGAGGACGGAGAGAAGAGCCGGGGCCGCCGGCTCGGGTGCGGGCGCGGCTGGCTTCTTCTTCGCAGTCTTCTTTGTTCGGCTGGTGGCCATGTTTCGCAGCTAGAGCAAACCGAGCAGCAGGCGCTGCGGGTGTTCGAGCAGATCCTTGATCACGTTCATCCAACGCGCGCCAGTCGCGCCGTCGACGATGCGGTGGTCGATGCTCACCGAGAGATACATGACGTCGCCCGGGACGATCTCGCCGGCGTCGTTGATGACGGGCGTCTTCTTGATCTTGTGGACGCCCATGATCGAGACCTCTGGGAAGTTGATGATCGGCGTGGCGAACAACCCGCCGATGTTGCCGGCGTTCGTCAGCGTGAACGTGCCGCCGGTCAGATCCTCGACACCGAGTTTGCCCTCGCGGGCCTTGTCGGCGAGGTCCTGGATGTCGGATGCGATCTGTGCGATCGACTTCTTGTCGACGTCCTTGACCACTGGCACGACCAGGCCGTTGTCGGTGTCGGTCGCGATGCCGAAGTTGTAGTAGCGCTTGACGACCAGCTCGTTGGCCGTCTCGTCGAGGGCCGCGTTCATCATCGGGAACTGCTTCATCGCTTCGACCGCAGCCTTCATGATGAAGGGCAGGTAGGTGATGTTGATGCCCTGGTCGATGTACATCGCCTTGGCTTCCTTCCGCAGTTTCACGAGGTCGGTGACGTTGATGTCGTCGACGTAGGTGAAGTGCGTCGCGGTGAACTTCGACCGCGTCATCGCCTCGGCGATCTTGCGGCGCATGCCGCGGAACGGGATGCGCTCCTCGAGTGCGCCAGCCGGGGCCGCGGAGATCGCTTGCGGCGCGAAGCTCTTCGCCGCCGGCGCGCCGGCAGCCGCGGGAGTCGCGACCGCGCCGCCGTCGACGAACGCCTTGAGGTCCTCGTTCGTCACGCGGCCACTCGGGCCCGTGCCGGTCACCCGGTGCAAGTCGACGCCTACTTCGCGCGCGCGTCGCCGCGTCGCGGGAGCGGCGAGCACCTTGCCGGGAGACGCTTGCTCGAATGCCGGTGTGGCGACGGTCGTAGCCGGGGCGCGGACGTCGTTGGTCGTCGTCGGGGCGCTTGCTGAGGCAGCCGCGGCGACCGGCACCTTCTCCTCTACGGCGGGCGCGGGCGATGCCCCGGCGCCGCTCGTGTCGATGACTGCGATTACGGTCTCGACCGGGACGATGTCGCCGGCCTTGAATCGCACTTCCTTGATCACGCCGTCCCACGGCACGGTGATGGTCACCGTCGCCTTGTCGGTCATGACCTCGACGAACGGATCCTCTTCCTTGACGATCTGGCCGACCTCGACCATCCAGTTGACGATCTCGCCTTCGGCGATGCCTTCGCCAATGTCCGGCAGTCTGAATTCCTTGTCGCTCATGTTTGGTGTCCCTGGATCGATTGCTACCAGGTGAAGGTGTTGTGGATGCCCTTGAGGACGCGGCGCACGTCGGGCATGTAGAGGTTTTCGAGGGTGTAGGGGAACGGGGTGTCGAAGCCGGCGACGCGGACGATCGGGCCTTCCATGTATTCCATCGCGCGCTCGGCGACGATGGCCGCGATCTCTGAGCCGTAGCCGCAGGTCTTCGGTGCCTCGTAGACGACGACGCAACGACCGGTCTTCTTGACCGACTCGAGGATGATCGATTCGTCGAGCGGGACGAGCGTGCGCGGGTCGACGATCTCGATGCTCTTGCCGAGCTTCTCGGCCTCATCGGCGGCCTTCTCGCACACGCCGACCATCGAGCCGTACGCGACGACCGTGCAGTCGGTGCCTTCGCGGACGATGCGGCCCTTGCTCAGCGGGACGACGTGTTCACCTTCCGGCACCTCGCCCTTCGACGTGCGGTAGCTGCGCTTTGGTTCGAGGAACATCACAGGGTCCTCGTCGCGAATGGAAGAGACGAGGAGTCCCTTCGCGTCGGCGGGCGTGGAAGGGATGACGACCTTCAGTCCTGGCGTGTGACAGAAGTAGGCCTCGCTCGACTGGCTGTGATAGTGGCCACCGCGGATACCGCCGCCGTAGGGCGAGCGGATCACCATCGGGCAGGTGTACTCCCCGCCCGAGCGGTAGCGCATCTTCGCAGCTTCCGACACGATCTGGTCGAACGCCGGGTAGATGAAGTCGAGGAACTGGATCTCCGCGATGGGTCGCAGGCCGTAGAGTGCCATGCCGATGCCGGTGCCGATGATGCCGCACTCCGACAGCGGCGTGTCGAAGCACCGGTCCCCGCCGAACTCGTCCTGAATGCCGGCCGTCGTGCCGAACACGCCGCCCTTCTTTCCGACGTCTTCGCCGAAGACGACGACGCGGTCGTCACTGCGCATTTCGGTCGCCATCGCGTCCGTGATCGCGCCGAGCAAGGTCATCTCTGCCATGGGTCTTCCTGTTTCGTTGTGTCGTGTGTGGATCAGAGCGGGAACTCGCCGAGTTCCTCGGCTGCCGGCCCTTCCAGGCTCAGCAACTCTTCCTGCTGCGCGGTGAGTTGCTGCGTTCTGTTCATGTAGACGCCTTCGAACATGCTCTCGATCGAGGGCTTCGGGGCAGCCTCCGCGCGCTTGATCGCGGCGTTCAGCTCGTTCTTGTACGTCTCTTCGATCTCGGTCTGCCACTCCTTCGTCCAGAGCTTGCGGCGCTTGAGATACTGTTGGAATCGCTGGATCGGGTCGCGCTGCTTCCAGAGTTCGTACTCTTCCTGGTCGCGGTAGCGGCTGGCGTCGTCCGACGAGGAGTGGGACGCCATGCGATAGGTCACGGTCTCCACCATCGTCGGGCCTTCGCCCTTGCGCGCCCGGTCGACCGCTTCCATGCACACGCGGTAGACGGCGAGGATGTCGTTGCCGTCGACGCGAACGCCGGGCATGCCGTAGGCGACGGCTTTCTGGGCCATCGTTTCGCTGCCCGTCTGACGGTGCGAGGGCACCGAGATCGCCCACTGGTTGTTCTCGCAGATGAACACGCACGGCGCCTTGGTGACGGCGGCGAAGTTCAGCCCGGCGTGGAAGTCGTTCGAGCTCGTCCCGCCGTCTCCGAAGTAGGTCATGAAGACCGTGTCATCCTTGCGGATCTTCGCGGCCATCGCGGCGCCTGCGGCGTGGGAGATCTGCGTGCCGATCGGAGAGCTGATGGACACGAAGTTGATGCAGCGGAGCGAGTAGTGCACCGGCATCTGGCGGCCCTTCGAAGGATCGCCTTCGTGGCCGAACCACTCGCAGACGATCTGGTCGATTGGCGCCCCGCGCAGGATCGGGATGCCGGGTTGGCGATAGGCTGGGAACAGCCAGTCGCTGTCGAGGAGCGCCGCGGCGCTGCCGACGTGGCTCGCTTCCTGCCCGAGGGCTTGAAGGTAGAACCCGATGCGACCCTGGCGTTGCAGGGCGAGGCCGCGCTCGTCCATGATGCGCGCCTTTACCATGGTCTCGTAGAGTTCCTTGAGTTGGTCGTCGGAGAGGTTGGGATCCTTGCCCTTCGCGACCTTGCCATCGGTTTCGATGATCGTCAGGACTTCTGATGTCATGGCGTTTGCTCTCCCGCTTCTGCTGTTTCGATCGACGCCTCGCGCCGCTTCCGCAGCATGCCTTCGATGTAGTATTCCGCGGCCTTGTAGGAGGACCGCACCAGGGGACCGGAGGCCACGTAGAGGAAGCCTTTCCGGGTCGCCCGCTGTTCGTAGGCCTGGAATCGCGCCGGGGTGACGTGCTCCTTCACCGGGAGGTGCAGCATCGTGGGGCGCAGGTACTGGCCGAGGGTCATGACGTCCACGCTGTTTACGCGGAGGTCGTCCATCACCTGGTCGACTTCGCGGTCGCTCTCGCCGAGACCGAGCATGATCGACGACTTGGTCATGACGTCGGGCTGGATCTCCTTGGCGGTGGCCAGGACGGCGAGGGTCAGGGCGTAGTCGCAGCGCTGGTCCCGGACGCGCTTGGTCAGGCGTTCGACCGTCTCGATGTTGTGGGCGAAGACGTCGGGACCACCAGAGAGAACCGTGGCGATCTGTTGCCGGTCCCCACGGAAGTCGCCGGTGAGCGCCTCGACGAGCATGTCCGGACGTAGCTTCTTGATCGCCCGAATGGTGTCGGCCACGTGCTGCGCGCCGCCGTCCGGCAGGTCATCCCGATCGACCATGGTCAGGACCACGTACGTCAGACCCATCGCCACCGCGGCTTGGGCGACCTTCTCTGGTTCGCCCCGGTCGACGGGGGCCCCGGTCGATCGGGTCTTCACCGAGCAGAACCGGCAGCCCCGGGTGCAGGTGTCGCCGAGCACCATGAACGTCGCCGTGCCGCCGTGCCAGCACTCGCCCATGTTCGGGCAGCGGGCCTCCTCGCAGACCGTGTGCAGGTCGCGGGACTTGAGGATGCCGCGCAGCCGGTCGACCTCTGGGCCCTGAGGGATCGGGACCTTGAGCCAGCGGGGCTTGGCCTGCGGGGTGATCCGGTCGGTGGGGGTCATGGATGCGGGGGGAGGATAGAGCGGGATATCGGGTGGATAAAGGGGTTTGTCTGTGACATACTCATAGGAATCTAACCGTTTGCATACGCACGAGTATCTTATGCCGAAACCCAAGGACGAAGGGCTGCGCCAGAGGCTGATCGACGGCGCCGGGCCGGTGTTCGCCGCCGTGGGGTTCGCCGCCGCGAGCATGACCGGGATCGGCGAGCGGGTCGGGGTGACCAAGGGCGGGGTCTACTTCCACTTCCGCACCAAGGAGGACCTGTTCTTCGCGGTGATCGAGCACTGGCGCGATGCCCACCGGGCCCTTCTGGCGGTGGGGGCAGCCAGGGGCGGCGACGGGCAGCCTATCCTCCGCGATTTCCTCGTCGGCTACCTTCGCTTCCACTTCGAGCGTCCGGAGGTGTTCGGCCTCTTGCGGGTGCTGGCGTCGGAGATGAAGGGTCGCTTCACCACGCAGATCCGGGAGGACCATCAGGCCACGCTGCGGGCGGTTCGGGCGCGGATCCGGGAGCTGCTGATGCAGGGGATCCACGACGGCCGGCTGTTCACGACGGATCCCGCGCTGGCCACGTTTGTCCTGGCGGCGGCTTTGGAGGGGGTGCTCAGTCTGGTGAGCAGCACGCCTCGGGATGCGGAGCCCTTCAGCCACCCCGAGAGCATCGTGGACTTCCTGCTGGCGCCGTACGAGACCGCCGGGGTGGACGCCGAGGAGCGGGTGGCGGAGGAGCCGATCGTGCGGGACGGTATCGACTTCCTTCCCCCCGTCTGACCCAGTGTCCATGAATCACGGTTGTTGGCGGGGTAGGATTGCCCAGGGGTCTTCCCCATTCCGCCGCCGATCGACCGCCATCCCGTGTCCGAGCAGACCGAGACCACCACCGAATCACCGACTGCGTCACCATCCGGAGATGCTGAGGAGCAGGGCGTGGAGTCGTCCAAGGACCCCGCGGCACCGGTGGATGGCACCGAGGAACCGTTGCTGTCCGTCATCATGCCGGCGTACAACGAGATCGAGACGCTGGCGTCGGTCGTCCAACGGGTGCTCAAGGTCGGCTTGCGGGTAGAGATCATCATGATCGACGATGGCTCGACCGACGGGACCCGCGAGCTCATGGACGAGCTGGTCGTCAAGTATGGAATCAAGGCTGTCAAGCACGAGAAGAACAGGGGCAAGGGCGCGGCTCTGCAGACCGGATTCCAGCACGCGACCGGTGACCTAGTCATCGTGCAGGACGCGGACCTCGAGTACGACCCGGATGACTACCACCTGATCCTGCGCCCGTTCCTGGAACAGAATGCCGACGTGGTCTACGGATCGCGGTACCTGGTCGGGCGCTACACGCGAGTGCACCCCTACTACCACTACATGGGCAACTGCTTCCTGACTTTCATCAGCAACGTCTTCACCGGGCTGAAGCTGACGGATATGGAGACGTGCTACAAGTGCTTCAAGCGCGAAGTGGTGCAGGACCTCAAGATTACGTCGAAGCGATTCACCGTCGAACCGGAGATCACCGCGCGCATCGCGAAGAAGCGACTGAAGATCTTCGAAGTGCCGATCAGCTACCTCGGGCGCGACTACTCGGACGGCAAGAAGATCGGATGGAAGGACGGCGTCGCCGCGATCTACTCGATCATCAAGTTCAGGTTCTGGGGCTGAGCCCGAAGTCGACGGGTATCGTCGCCGCGGTCGCATGAGCGACCTGCCGCCGAACCGCTTGCCCGTTCTCCTTCGCACTCGAGCACTGATCCGACATCGCGCTCGCGCAGTACGCTGTCGAGCACACGAGCGAGATCCGACCGGTGCTGGTGCTAGAGTTCGACGAGGACGAGTAGCCGGCCAACGCGACCCGCGCGTTCACAAGGTCGAGCTAATTCTGGAGCGTCTTCTCTCGCGGCGTCGCCTTCGGGTTCGCTGGCTCGGGTGAATTCGGTGGCTCGAAGCGGGGGATCACCATCCGCGGAGTTTCCGGCGCAGCCTCTCGCGGTTTCAGACCCGCGAGCACAAACAGTGCGATCACACCGACCAGTAGTGGAGCGAGCGCCGCCGACCAGTGCACCATGCCGGACGGCACTAGCAACAGGGTCGTGACGCCGATGATCGCGGTTACCACGTGGAGGATAAAGGACACCCTGTGGTGTGAGAGGCCACGCGCCAGTAGTCGATGGTGAATGTGTCCCGTGTCGGCGACTGCGGTCGCCCGGATTGCGGAGAGGATCGATGTGATCTTGTCGCTCGCCCGTGCCGCGCAGAATCGTCGGATGAATGACTGGATCGCTTCGAGGAAGGGCACCGCCAGAACGACGAGCGTGCCGAGGAGTATCCACGCGGTGGCGCTCTTCGAGGTTCCCGCAGCCGAGGTCGCCGCCAGCATGAAGCCGAGCAACAATGATCCGGAGTCGCCGAGGAAGATGCTCGCCGGTTGTCGGTTGTGCACGAGGAATCCGCCCGCCGCGCCGCATGTAGCACCGAACAACACGGCGGTCATCGGATCGCCCGTCGCCAGCGCGCAGAGAGCCATCGTGCACGCAGCGATGGTGACGACGCCGGTGGCCGCGCCGTCTACGCCGTCGATCAGGTTGACGGCGTTCGAACAAGCGACGACCCAGGCGATCGTCGCGGGAAGGGCAAGCCAGCCGAGTTGGATCGCGCCGAGCCCCGGTACGTGCACGATCTCGATGCTGATGCCCGTCAGTGTCAGCAGGCCGCCTGCCAACGCCAGGCCGCTGAGCTTCGCCACGGGGGACAGCGACCGTAGGTCGTCGAGGGCGCCGAGAAAGCACACGCCCGCGCCGATTGCCAGCACCGACCACACCTTATCCCAACTCCCGCCCAGGACGCCGATGCCGAGGACCGCTCCGCCCAGAATGCCCGCGAGTACGCCGATTCCCCCGAGCCGCGCCGTGGGTTGGATGTGTACCCGTCTCGGTCCTGGCTCGTCGACGACCCGCAGCCAGAACGCGAAGTGCCGGACCGTGGGCGTGATGAAGATCGAGAGGAATGCCGCGGCGACGACGGCGATGACGCACGCCGTTCCATCCACGCCGATGACATCCATGATCTTCCGAAGGGTTGGCATGTCAGAAGCGCAGGGTTAGTCGAGTGTGCTTCGGTCGAGGAAGAACCCGAACTGGATGCGGAGGATCTGTGCCATCAGGGATCGTGACCACGACATCGCGGTGTGCTGCACGACGATGACGTCTCCGGGTTTGATCCGAAGGGCCGACGACCGCATCAACCCGATACCAGAGATTCCGAACGTGGCGGGGAGGATCTCGCCGTTCGCATCCTTGCGGAACACGGTGGCATACGGCGGATTCGCGGTCATGTCGACGCCGCCTGCCGTGGCGAGCGCCTGCATCAGGTTGTACTCTGTGTCCGGTGGGTACTCGTACGCCCCCGGCTTGCTGACGAGTCCGACCACGGTGAACGTGTCCGGTTCCCATCGTTGTACTTCGATAGTCTCACCACCCTTGAGCGCGACGTTGCCCAATGGAACGTTCAACCCCTTGACCGGGAGCATCATCGCTTTCGCGCGTTCTTCGCCGGGTCGCCGGATCCGGATCACGCGTGCTCCAGCGACGTAGTTCGACTTCGTGCGTTGGATGCCGCCGGACGCGGTGAGCGCGCCGAAGAGCGAGAGTGTGTCGCTCCGCAATCGCACGATGCCCGGCTTCTCGACTGCGCCGACCACGGTGACAGCCGCGGTTCGATAGTCGACAACCTGCGCGACGATCGATGGTTCCTTCTTCAAGAACTTCGGGTACGACTCTTTCGCGATCGTAGCTTCGATCTCGACGAGTGTCTTTCCTCTCACGACTTGTTTGCCGATGACGGGAATCGTGATCGCGCCGTCTGCGTCTACTCGTGCCAGATGACCGCGCTGGATCTTGAGCCGGAACTGGTCGTCGCCGCCGCCGTCCTGATCGGAGAGGAGAGTCTTCGGTCCCTGGATAGCGAGAAGGTCGCCCGTGACCACTTTGTAGGGTCCGGGCACAGGCAATCCGGACAGTATCCGGTCGGTGTCGATTTCGGGCTGGATCGGACCAGCGCGTTCGAATCGCGCGAACTCTTCATCCGAGAGGAAGTAGTTCTCGCCGAGACTGCACGACGCTGTCGGGCAGAGGAGCACTGCTGTGACGATCAGACGATTCATCAGACGCTCTCCCTCATCCGCTTCCTGCCCTTCTTGCGACCGCGGTGTTCGTCTCGTTCGGATCCGTAGATGTATTCGTTGCCGTATCCGTAGCCGATCTCGTGGGTCGTGCCGTTCAATACGGTTCCGAGGATCCGAGCGCCGACGGACATGATGATCTCCCGTGCCGTGTTTGCCCGCTTGCGCGAGGTGCTGCCGGCACGGAGGACGAGAATCGTGGCATCGCACTTCGACGCGAGGATGCGTGAGTCGGCGACGGGTACCACCGGCGCCGAATCGACGAGGACCCTGTCGTATCGTTTCGCCAGGTGCGCGAGGAGAAGGTCGAGTTCCGGGTCGTTCAGGATCTCGGCGGGGTTCGTGGGGACCGGACCACTCGTGAGGATGTCGAGGTTGTCGATGTCCGTGTGTTGAATCAACTCGTCGACCGGTGTCGAAGTCGTGAGCGCCGTCGACAATCCGCCTTCGTCGCGCACGCCGAAGAGTCCAACCTGTGTCGGACGCCGCAAATCCGCATCGATGATCAGTGTCCGCTGACCCGTCTGCGCCATCGCGATGGCCAACATCGAACTGATCAGCGACTTGCCCTCTGAAGGATCGGCCGACGTGACTTGGACGATCGCTCCCTCTTCCTTCGGCATTCCGAAGTACAACGCCGTGCGCAAGGATCGTGCGGCCTCGGACAGGCCGGCGTTCTGTTCCCAGATCCGGATGGCGTCGGCGTTGGCGTCCGGCAGGGCAGTTCGCGGGATGGCCCCGAGAACCGGCAGGCGCAGGCCGTTCGTCACGTCTTCCACCGTGCGCACACGCTGATCCGAAGCGCCGCGCAGCCAGGCGATGCCCAAGCCGAGGAGCAATCCGAGGAGCGAGTACGTGGCGATCGCGCCAAACCTCGTCGTTGTGACGGTCGCGGTCTCCGATTTCGCTGGATCCAGGACCATCACGTTGAGAAGTCCCTTCTCCCCCTCGTTGATGTCCGCGAGATTCAGTTGTTCCGTCAGGGTCGTCAGTTCGTCGATCCGCTGGCGCCCGTTCTCGATGCGTTCGGCGAGAGCGCTGTAGGTGATGTTCTTGGTGGTGACATCCCGAACCAACGCCTCTTGAGTCGTGACGAGTGTCAGCCGGTCCTCCGTGCTTTTTCTCGCAGCCTGCCACGTCTCGTGGAGGTACGTCACGTAGTTCGCGGCGACGGCTCGGTTCTCCTCCTCGAAGAGTGCGATCTGCTTCTCGAGTTCGGCGATTTGCAGGTCGTGATCCGCGACCTTCGGGTGGTCTTTCGTGACTCTGCTGATGAGGAGCGCGCGATCGGCTTGGAGATCCCAGAGTCGACTCGAGAGACTGGACTCGAGGTCCACTCCGCCGAATCCGTCGTCTTGCTTCGCCATCATCAGTCGGATCATGCCCGGGTTCTTCGCCAGTGACCTGGCGCGGAACCACGTCTCTCGCGAAAGCACCTCGCCAGCCCGCGCTGTGTCGAGGGCGCCGTAGACTTCGTGAAGGCGCTTGACTTGGAACGTCGCCGCGTCGTCCTGGCCGAGGCCGAGCACGCTGTTCTCCTCTTTGAACGTCTCCATCTCCTTTTGCGTCGCGAAGAGTTTCTCGAGGTGCTTCTCCTTCTGCTCGTTGAGGTGATCGAGAAACGTATTGCGGGTTGTCTTCTTCTTGCTGGAGTGGAACGCGATGTATTGGTCGACGACGGCATTCACGATCGTGCATGCGTCCTCGACGTGGGTCGAGTCCAGTGACACGCTGATGATGTCGTCGTTCCTTCCGACCTTGACTTTCAGATTGCCCTTCATCCAGGCGATCCGGTTGCCGATCCCTTCAAACACTTTCCGATCGGTCAGGCCACGCTTGTCGAGCGCCTTGCTCAGAATTCGAGTCGACCGAATCAGCGCGGCCTGCGTGTTCGCGTAGTTCTTGCTGTTCGCGGTCATCAACAAGTTGTCCGCGCTCAAGAGGCTTGGGCCTGTTCGCTCGACGTAGAGTCGGGATGACGACTGCCAGACCGTGCCGCGTTGCGCGACATAGAGGCATCCCAGGATCAAGGCTATGACCGTGGTCGTGAGGATGATCCAGCGCTCTCGCCAGAACAGGCCGACGAGACGATCGAGCTGGAGGTCGTGACCGAGGCTATGCGAGGACGCGCTCGAGGGGGAGGGAAGGGTATCGCCCATGGTATTGGCAGGTATCGACGCAAACCTCTGCTCAGGGCATAGGGAAGAGTCGTACTCATGAATCCCGGTCGATTCTCGATGGGAGGTCAGCGGCAAGAGCCCCCCCCAGACGATCCCTTCCCCCAGCCCTTCTCCGATCGGGCCTCCCAAGGAACCTTCGTGCAGCAAGTCGTTCAGAGCATTCGCAACGGTGAACTCAGCATCGCTGAAGTACCGGCTCCCCGCGCGCACGCCGGTGAGGTGCTGATCGCGAATCGATTCTCGCTCGTGTCCGCGGGCACGGAGAAGATGCTCATCGACTTCGGCAAGAAGTCCGTGATTGGAAAGGCCAGGGCGCGACCGCAGGAAGTGAAGCGGGTGTTGAAGAAGGTGCGTCAGGACGGTCTGATCCCGACTGTCCAAGCCGTGTGTTCGCGGCTCGACGAGCCGATGAAGATGGGCTACGCGTCGTCGGGCGTGGTGCTCTCGTGTGGACCCGGCGTCGACGCGTTTCGGCCAGGTGATCGCGTCGCGTCCAACGGGCCACACGCCGGAGTCGTCGCCGTGCCGGTGCACTTGTGCGCGCACGTGCCAGAAGAAGTTTCGCTGGAACACGCGGCATTCACCGTTCTCGGAGCGATTGCGTTGCAGGGCGTGCGGCTGGCGAAGATCCAGATTGGCGAGACGGTGCTCGTCATCGGTCTCGGCCTCGTGGGGCAACTCACTGTCGCGTTGTTGAAGGCGGCTGGTTGCCGCGTCGTCGGAACCGATCCGGAGGCCGCGAAGTGTGAGGTCGCTCGAACCATGGGTGCTGAGATCGCCAGGCCAGGGATCCGCGCGGCTGACTTGGAATCGATGACCGGCGGCGTCGGCGCGGACGCGGTGCTGATCGCGGCATCCACGACTTCCAACGGTCCAATTCAACTCGCCGCCGACTCGGTCCGGCAGAAGGGGCGGGTGGTGCTCGTGGGCGTTGTCGGACTCGAACTCGACCGTGACCCGTTCTTTCGAAAGGAAGCCGAGTTCGTCGTCTCCTGTTCCTACGGTCCGGGTCGCTACGACGCGGACTACGAGATCGAGGGCCACGACTATCCTGTCGGCCACGTACGCTGGACGGAGCAACGCAACCTCCAGGCCGTGCTCGACTGCATGGCGTCCGGTGGTCTGGATGTAGCTCCGCTGATCACGCACCGGTTTCCAATCGGCGAGGCATCCGGCGCTTACGAGTTGATCCGTGCGGCAACGGAGCCGTTCCTCGGCGTTCTTCTACAGCATCCGTGCACGGATGTTCCGAGACTGGCGACGACGCTCGAACTCCGGGCGAAAGGAACAGCTGGAGAGATCGGCGTCGGGGTAGTCGGTGCTGGCAGTTTCGCGCGAGACGTGCTCATCCCGAGGATCGCCGCGTGCAAGAGGTTCCATGCGGTCGCGATCTGTTCGAAGGGTGGGTTGACCGCGTCGACCACGGGCACGAAGCACGGCTTTCGCGTCGCGACAACTGATGCGAAGATGGTCCTGCGCAACGAAGAAGTCGACGCCGTGTTTGTTGTCACACAACATCACCTTCACGCCGACCAGGTGATCGAGTCGATTCGTCACGGGAAACATGTCTTCGTGGAGAAGCCGCTGTGCATCTCCGTCGACGAGCTTCGAGCCATCGAGGACGCGCTCGAGGAAGCGGGAGACCGAGCACCGATCGTCACGGTCGGGTTCAACCGGCGGTTTTCTCGCTCGGCGAACATCACCAGGCAGTTCTTCGCGGACGTGACTACGCCGATCACGCTCTCGTACCGATTCAACGCGGGCGCCCTTCCTCCGGATCACTGGACGCAGAATCCCGAGATCGGGGGCGGTCGGATCATCGGCGAGGCGTGCCACGCGATCGATACCGCGACGAGCATCATCGGTTCGCCGCCTGTCCGGGTGCATGCCACGTCCATCGCCGGGCAGAATGCGCCAGCTGTCACGGACGACCAGTGCTTCATCACGCTCACGCACGCGGATGGTTCCATCTCGAGCATCGCGTACCTCGCCGGTGGCGACGCCGCGTTCCCGCGCGAACGCATCGAGGTCATCGGTGCAGGACGCATCGCGATCATCGACGACTTCCGCAAGGTGACGACGGTTCGCCACGGAAAAACACGAGTCCACAAGCATCGGAAGGACAAGGGGCACGGAGCGGAGATCCAGGAGTTCGCGGCCGCGATCGCGAACGGTGACGCCGCGCCGATCCCGTGGACCGATCTCCGTGCGGTCACCCTCGCTTCCATTCTCGCGGTGCGAAGCATGCGCGAACAGGTCACTCTCGACATCCCCTGAGACTGTCATGAACCTCGCTGAACTCCCACGAACGATTCGCACGGCGCGGCACCTGAAGCCCGCGCAGATCGCGTGGAGGATGCGCTATCGGATCCGCCGCGGTTTCAAGCCGCGGTCGCCTGCGGTGCCTACCACGATTCGCCGCCGAGAAGATCTCCCCGCAGTGCCTCTCGTGAATCCACTGGACGAGATCGAGGATTCGACACTGGTCGACAGTCTCGACAACGGTGTGTTTCGACATCTCAATCACTCGATGGAACTCGGGGTCGAAGCCGTGGATTGGTGTCTCGGTCCCCGGACCGAAGATCGACTCTGGGTCATCTCGCTCCACTATCATCACTGGGCGTGGCGGTTGGCGAAAATCGCCCGGCATGGCGGGCGCGAAGCCCGTCGCGCAGACGCTCTGCTTCGCCACTACCTGCGGCGATGGATCGAGGACTGTGACCTCGAGCGAAAAGGAAGCCGTGATCTCGTGTGGAATTCCTACGCGATCGCGACGCGGATCGGATGGTGGTGTCGGATCCATGAGCTCCTCGGCGCGTCAGGTCGTTCGAGCTGGGGTGATCTCGAGCGCAAATTCCTGCGCAGCCTGTGGAAGCAGGCCGCGTACCTTCACGACAACCTGGAATACGACCTGCGGGCCAACCACCTGTTGCGCGATGCTGTCGGTCTCGCGTGGGCAGGTCGGTTCTTTGGTGGCGCGGCTCCGGACCAGTGGCTCGAAACGGCGACGCGACTCGGTATCGAGCAGGCGCACGAACAGGTGCTCGCAGACGGCGGACACTTCGAGCGAAGCCCGATGTATCACCTCCACGCGATGGATGACATCCTCGCGCTCTCGCACCTCGTTCGTGACGACGGGAAGAGTGAGGACCTGCGAAGTGTCTGGATGCGCATGGCCGAGTTTCAGACATGGATGAATCATCCGGATGGGAATGTCCCGCTGTTCAACGATGCAGCCCTGAACGGTGCGTGTCTTCCAGCGGAGATGCTCCGCGTGGGCTCCGCGTCGTTCGGAGTACCGGAGCTGAAGCAACGAACGCGGGGGGGCCACGTGTTCGAGGACTTCGGCATGGCGGTGTGCCACGTCGAACGACTGAGCGTGTTCTTCGACATCGGTCAGGTCGGACCCGACTACCAGCCCGGTCATGCCCATGCGGACTCTCTGACGCTGGAGTGCTCGGTGGACGGTGCTCGCCTCTTCGTCGATCCCGGCACCCTCTGTTACGAACGCGGAGCGGAGCGCGACTACGACCGCTCGACGGAAGCACACAACACCGTGTGCGTGGATCAAGAGAACTCCACTGAGACCTGGCACGTCTTTCGAGTCGGTCGTCGAGCCAGGCCGGTCGACGTGCGATGTGAAGACACGATGGGGGAGTTCGCGGTGACGGCCAGTCACGACGGCTACCGATGGAAGACGTCGCGGCCACGACACACGCGAGAAGTCCGTGTGTCGGACAGCGGCATCTTGCGGATCGCCGACCGAATCGAGAGCGACGACTCGCACCACGTTCGCGGAGGGTTCCTGCTGAGCCCGGAGTGGAGCGTGATCGCCAGCGATACGCGTGGCTGGACGCTACGCGGAGCCACGAGTTCGGTTCTCGTGACCGTGGACGGTCCACCCGACCTGTGTCTCAGCGTGGAGCCGCGCGATTACCACCCGGAGTTTCACAAGCGCGTCCACACCGACCGAATCTGTTGGACGACGAGCTCGCGATCACCGATCGAAGTCGTCGTCACCGTGACGCCCGGCTAGCGGCAATAAACCATGGAAACCACGCTCGAGTCGCCTCGGATCAAGAAGCCTGGCCCCCGGCCAGGTCAGGACTTCCAGGTGGATTCGTTGCGGCGTCGTTCCAGTGGGCTGAAGAAGATCCTGTTCATGACGCACCACTTCCCACCGGATGGGAACGCGCCAGCGTCACGCGTGCGCGAGATGTGCCGTCGGTGGGTAGAAGAGGGCTACGAGGTGACGGTCGTCACCAGCACTCCCGACCGCGCGCGGACCGTGGACGGAATCAAGGTGATCCGAGTCTGGTCGCCGATGCGCAGCAAGACTGGTCTCGTCGGTCGGGCCGTGAGCTACCTCTCGTACGTCTTGACCGGAACCATCGCGGCGCTGTCTACGCGCCGACCCGACATCCTCATCGCTACCAGTCCGCATATTTTCTGTGGCCTCGCGGGCATCCTCGTCAAGTTCATCCGGCGAGTACCGTTCGTCCTCGAGATTCGCGATGTCTGGCCCGCGTCGATCTCGGCCGTCGGCGCCGTGAAGTCACGCACCGCTCTGCGATCTCTCGAATGGCTGGAGCAAACCATGTACCGCTTGGCGACGCACATCGTCACCGTCGGCGACGGATACAAGCAGCAACTCGTCAGCCACTGCGCGCCGACCGAGAAGGTCAGTGTCATCACGAACGGCGTCGATCCTTCCATCTACGAGCCGAGAGAACCGGACCGTGATCTCCGGGCTTCGCACGGTGTCGAGGACAAGTTCGTATGTGCGGTCGTCGGCACGATCGGACTCGCGAGCGGCCTCTCCGTCGTCCTGCGCGCTGCGCGATCACTGAAGGAACGACGGCGACACGACATCGTGTTCATGCTCGTTGGAGATGGCGCCGTGCGCCACGAGCTGCAGCGCGAAGCCGAGGCTCAGGGTCTCGACAACGTCGTGTTCACGGGTCGGCAGCCGAAGCACCTGATGCCGGCGTACCTTTCGAGCGTGGACGCATGCCTCGTGCACTTGCGCAGGAACGGCGTGTTTCAACACGTGTTGCCGTCGAAGATCTTTGAGGCTGCGGCGATGCGTCGACCGATCATCCTGGGCGTCGACGGATTCGCGGCAACGCTCGTCGAGGACGCCGGAGCGGGCATTCTCATCGAGCCTGAGAACAGCGAGCAGCTTGTCGAGGCGGTGTTGCGTCTTGCAGACGACTCCGCGTTGGCTGGGCGGTTCGGCGAGTCTGGAAGGAGCTACATGTTGCGGCACTACAACCGCGATCAATTGGCGCAGGACTATCTCGATGTCCTGCATTCGGTGTGCGAGGGCGAGGGGACATGAGCGCTGTTGCAGTAAAGGAATTGGTGCCTCGCGTCGGGCGCTTCTTGTTCGGTCGACGCGCGTTCGCCCGTTTCGCCCGCTTCTTGTGGATGCGATCGCGGTCCGACGTGTCGAACGACTTCGAGACGAATGGCGAGCGGGCGTTCCAGCAGACCGTCGTACGCGTTCTCTTCGGAGACGAGCACGTCGTGGTGTTCGACGTCGGCGCGAACGTCGGGATCTGGAGCGCACCCCTCGTTCAGGATTTCTTCGACGCGGACAAGCTCGGTCGGCTTTCTCTCCATCTCTTCGAGCCCTCGCCGGATTCGTTTGCCTCTCTGCAAGATGGCATGGAGCGATTTCGGGATGGCCATGTCGTCCTCAATCAGTGCGCTGTCGGGAAGCACACGGACAAACGATTCCTCTACGTCATGGGTTGCAAAGCTGGCACGAACACGCTTCGACCGGGTGACTCAGATGACGTGAACGACGTGATCGAGGTCGATTGCACAAACCTCGACGCGTACTGCAGGACACGTGGGATCAAGAAGATCGATTTCATGAAGATCGACGTCGAAGGCGGTGACCTCGAGGTGCTGTTGGGCGCCGAGGGACTCCTTCGCCAGCGCGCGGTTCGCTTCGTGCAGTTTGAGTACAATCACCGGTGGGTGTTCTCGAGAGCCTTTCTGCGGGATGTCTTCGAGCTCGTCGGGCCGTACGGCTACAGCGTTGGGAAGCTCACCCCGACGGGCGTCGAGCGGTATCACGAATGGCACCCCGAGCTGGAGAGCTTTCGGGAAGGGAATTACTTGATCTGGCGAGACGAACTCCCAGGTCCGCAGTCCAACGGGAGCTGGTGGCAGAAGTGACGAACTTCCGTTCCAGTATCTACGACCAGTACTCCTCGGTGATGCAGGACCGAGGTGAGGCGTTCGACATCGACGCGGCTCGTCGTTGGGGAAAAGCCTACGACTACTTCTTGCGTGGTTGGTTGCCCGAGAACAAGGATGCCGCGATCGCGGATGTCGCGTGTGGCTGCGGCCAACTCCTCCTCTTCTTCAAGGACCGGGGGTTCGCGCAGATCGCTGGCGTCGACGTCAGCCCGCCGCAGATCAAACTCGCGCGGCAAGTGATCGATCGCGTCGAGGAACAGGACATCCTGACCTTTTTGGCGGAGAGGCCGGATTCGTTCGACCTCATCACTGGCATGGACATCATCGAGCACCTGCCGAAGGATGTAGGGTTGGAGTTCCTGCGCGAGTGCCACAGCGCGCTTCGACCGGGCGGTCGACTGATCCTGCAGACACCGAATCTGGACAGCCCCCTCGGTCCCTCGGTTCGATACGGCGACTTCACGCACGAGACTGGGTTCACGCCGGACATCCTCGAGCGACTCATGCGCTTCTCCGGCTTCGAGGACATCAAGCCGCGGGAACTGGGACCGGTTCGTCGGGGCTACTCGCTGGCCTCGTCTGTGCGCTACGTAGCTTGGCGGGCGCTGCGGTTCGCGATCGAGTTGTTCAACACGGTCGAGACCGGAGCACGGGGCAGTGGCGTGCACTCGCGCGTCTTTTTGATCAGCGGCAGGAAATCATGAAAGCACGTCTCGCCATCTTCGTCACGCACCCCGTGCAATACCACGTGCCGATATGGCGTGGGTTGGCGTGCACGCCCGGTTTGGAGGTCGAGGTGTTCTACTTCAGCGACCACAGCGTTCGCGGTGGCTTGGACACCGGTTTCGGTCGAAACGTGAGCTGGGATGTTCCGATGCTCGAAGGCTACAGCCACACGTTCGTGTCGAGAGACGCCGACTTGTCGAGACCGGACGAAGTGACCTTGGTAGAGCCGGAGATCCTCCTTGGCGATGGGGGGTTCACGCATGTCCTGATCCATGGCTACACGTATGGCTTCGAGAAACAGGTGCTCAAGGCGGCGTCGAAGCTGGGGCTCCGGGCGATCGTGCGCGGAGAGTTCGCGGATGCTGGTCGGAACAGGAACATACTGAAGCGCACGGCGCGGGATATCTATCTGCGTCGCTTCTACGCGCGTACGGACGCACTCTGCTACGTCGGGAGCGAAGCTCGTCGCCACCTCTCGCGTTTCGTCAGTGATGAATCACGACTGTTCTTTTCGCCCTACTCAGTCGACACCGAACTGTTCGAGCGGCAGAAGGCGATGTTCGAACCCGGGTCGAGCCGACGCGCGTTGGGAGTGGCAGAGGATTCATTCGTCTTCCTCTTCTCGGGCAAACTCATCCCGCGGAAGGAACCGTTGCTGTTGATAGAAGCGCTCGGTCGACTGCCGCGAGAGATGAACGTGGAGCTTCTGGTGGTGGGGGACGGTCCACTGAAGGACGCCGTTGTCGATCGCGGCAACGCGGTGCTCGGTTCCAGATTCCACTTCCGCGGTTTCGTCAACCAGCGGAATCTCGGCGGGTGTTTCCGCGCCTCGAACGCCCTCGTGCTGCCATCAAACTACGAGGCCTGGGGCCTGGTCGCGAACGAGGCGATGCAGTTTGGTTTGCCGGTCGTGCTCAGTGACCGGGTGAACTCCCACGAGGATCTCGTTGTGCCGAGCCGCACCGGGTACGTCTTCCGATCGGGAGACGTGAACTCGCTCGCGGAGGCGCTGTCGCTGTTGTGCTCCGATCCTGCGAAGGCGGCGACCATGGGCGCAAGGGCAGCAGAACATGTGCAGCGGTTCTCTACCACGGCCGCGGTTCGAGGTCTCGTCGACGCCGTGCACGGCGTCTCCCCGGAGAATGTCCATGCATGAGTCCTCCCGGATCATGGTGGTGGGCGAACAGTGGTTCGGAGCGACGCCGAGGGGCGTGGCCGAAGGACTGCGTCGACTCGGGCACGAAGTCGAAACCGTCGATCCCCGAGATACAGTCCTCGCCGCATCGGGAGTCGTCTTGAAGGCGGTGCGGCGCGCTCTCCTCCCTCTTCTGGTCACGGACTACAACCGGAAGCTACGGGAGGTCGCCGAACGGTTCCGCCCGGACATCGTTCTCGTCGTCAAGGGTCCATACGTGCAACGAGGAACATTGCACGTGTGGCGAAACCTCGGGGCGCGGCTGTACAACTACTATCCGGACGTGTCGATCCGCGCCTTCGGCAAGCACATACCGGGCGCGATCCCGGAGTATGACCACATCTTCACGACGAAGAGCTTTCAGGTGGGAGCCCTGAAAGTGTGGCTCGGCGCGGATCGCGTCACGTTTCTTCCGCACGGCTACAGCCCCGACGTCCATCGCCCGGTGTGTCTCGCGGATCGAGATCGGGATCGTTACGAAACCGATATCGGATACATCGGGAACTACAGTCCGTTCAAGGAGCAGTGGTTGGCTGATGTGCGCCGTCGCCTGCCGGACGTCAAGTTTGCGGTACGCGGCAACCACTGGCTCGAACGATGCCGCCGATCCGAGTTGCGGGACTGCATCGTAGGGAGCGCCGTCGCGGGCCTGGCGTATTCGAAAGTGATCGTCGCCGCGAAGATCAACATCGCCATCCACCACGGTGAGGTCCTGGCGGAAGGTGTGGCGGACTTGATGTCCACGAGGTCGTTCGAGATTCCGGCGTGCGGCGGTTTCATGTTGCACGAGCGGAACGACGAGACCGAAGAGTGTTTCGTCGATGGGAAGGAGGTCGCGCTGTTCAGCGGGATCGACGAGGCGGTTGAGAAGATCCGGTACTACCTGGGTCACGCGACGGAGCGAGAGAGCGTGGCATGTGCTGGATACGCGCGTTGTGTGCCTGCCTACAGCTATGACTCGCGAATGCAGACTTTGATGGATGTGCACGAGGGCATGGCGGAGGCGTGTGTCGGATGAGCCATGTCGATATCAAGACTTCGATTGTGAGGACGGTGGGGCAACTCCATCTGTGCCTCGTTGCGCTCATCACGTTCTTCGGTGTGTTGTGGGGGGTCTCGGATGGCAACAACGAGGTGTTCATCAACGAGACGATGCCGATCGGCACTCTCCTGACGCTCTGTTACTTCGCGATCCGGATGGTCAAGACCCACCCAGTCCTGATCTGGTCACCGCTTCCATGGTTCATGATCGCGTGTGCGGCGTATTGCGGGATCGGTCCTCTCGCGTACCACTATGGCAATGAGGCGACGATTGCCTCCTGCGATGGCTACTACATGATCTCGGAGTCCGAGTTGGCCCGCTCGAACTTCCTCAATCTCATCGGGATCGCGTTCGTGATGGCGGGGGCGTACCTGGGCGTGAGAGTTTTCGTCAAGAATCGCGCCGTGCCGAGCACTCGTTGGTCCGCACCGGACCTCGCGCACCTCGGTCGCCTCGCCGTGTTCTTTCTCGTCGTTGGCGTGCTGGTCAAATACGCGCTCGTGCTGCCCTACGAGTTCGGCATGCTCGGATTCGTCTTGCCGGGAAGCGTCGGGACCTTGCAGTACTTCACGTCGTTCGCCATGGCCGTGTTGATGCTGTTGGTGCACCAGGGCGACGCCAAGTGGCGCCCAGTGCTCTGCATCCTGGTCGCGTCCGAGTTTGTCACCGCGATCCTCGTCTTCTCGAAAATGTCGGTGATGATCTTCTTCGTAATGCTTCTTCTCGGTCGCGTACTGATCGCGAAGCGGCTTCGCCCGATCCTCGTCGGGTCGCTACTGATCGCGATCACCTTTGCGGCGGTTGCGCCGTTGGTGAGTCACGGTCGAGCTTCGTTGAGTGAGTCGACCGGCACGCACTACAAGGCTGGTTTGGGCACGAGATTCGACATCGTCCGAGCGTATCTCACGTCGGGGGGCGACACGGGTGATTACGCGCCCTCTCAATTGGGTTGGGCGCGGCTGAACTACGCCAACGCGCAGGCATTCGCGATGAACTCGTTCGACGCAGGCGTGCCGGGGAACAGCTTCTCGTTGGTGTTCTACTCACTCGTGCCGCGGTTCCTCTGGCCCGACAAGCCGATCATGACGATGGGCCGGGAGTTCAACTACCTCGTGAACGGGAACATCGAGTCCGCCAGTGCGCCGGGGTTATTCGGCGAGGGCTATTGGAATGGAGGTTGGCTGGCCGTGGCGCTGTCCTCGTTGTTCGTCGGCTTCGTCCTCGCGTCGTTCACGGAATACTCGATGTGGGCGATCGCGAATCGAAACCTGCTGTACCTGCCGATCGTGTTCGCGGGGATCAAGATGGGATTCAGGCCTGACGATTGGTTCGTCGCGACGTACGTCGGCGCGACGGTCACCGCAGTCTGCATGCACTTCGTCCTGCGTTGCCTATCGGTGTTCCTGGGTGCACCGGTGGGATGGAGCGACGAATCGGAGACACGAGGGATGGTGACGACGTGAGCTCGAATGCCTCGATTCTCCTGGCGGCGGAGTCCGCATCGGCTGCGAACAGCGGCATCGGACGCGTGACCCGGTTGATGGCGAAGGTATTGCAGGAAGAAGCTCGGTCCGGCGGCTTGCGGGCGCGGCTCCTCAGCCTGAACGACTCCTCACCTCCCACCGAGACAGAACTACCCGTGACGCTCGCCCGCGGTTCGAGAGCCAGGTTTCTTGTCGAGGCGACCCGCGCGCGCGCGAGCTGCAGCCACTTCATCTACGACTTTCTCGGAATGTCGCGGGCCCATCTGTCACTCCCCTTCTTGCGGCGTCCGTTCATGACGTGGATCCACGGCATCGAAGTATGGGAGGGATCCCGTGCCGCGCGCCGGTCCGCCGCCCGTCGCGCGGAGTACCTCGTGGTCAACACCGAGTACACACGAGATCGCGCCAGTCGATTGCTACCTTTCGTGCAAGAGGCACGCGTGTGTTGGCTGGCGACCGAAGGCGATGAGCCCGGTCCGGAGAGAGACAGGACCGATCGCCGCCCGACGGCGCTCATCCTCGCGCGGATCGACGAAGGCGGTGGGTACAAAGGCCACCGCGAGTTGATCACGTGTTGGCCTGAGGTTGTCGATGCCGTGCCCGATGCCCGGCTCATCGTCGGCGGCAAGGGTCCGGGCCTGGACGTGCTACGAGGTTTGGCAGCCGAGTCCAGCGCGGGTGAGTCGATAGAGTTCCGCGGGTTCATCCCCGAGGAGGAGATCGACGCGCTGTGGCGGGAGGCGACGGTGTTCGCCATGCCGAGTCGCGGCGAAGGTTTCGGCATTGTCTACGCGGAGGCAATGCGTCGCGGGATACCCGTCATCGGGTCGGTCCACGACGCAGCCCGGGAGGTCAACGTCGACGGTGAAACGGGATACAACGTGGACCTCGACGATCCTTCCGAATTGCCGGACCGCATGATCCACCTGTTCCGCGATCGCGACCACGCGCACGAGTTGGGAGAGCGCGGTCGTGCGCGATGGCACGAGCACTTCCGCTTCTCATCGTTTCGTGAGCGCTTCACGCCGTTGTTGCACGAGTTCCTGGAGAGTTAGAAGTTCGATGTGCGGGATTGCGGGAATTATCGGTACTGAAGCGGCGCGCCATCGGGACGTGGTGCGTCGCATGACCACGGCGCTGCGCCACCGGGGGCCGGACGGCGACGGGATCTACGTGTCGCCTTCTGGTCGGTGTGTTCTCGGTCATAGCCGGCTGGCGATCCTGGACCTGTCCAAGGCGGCGAGCCAGCCGATCACCACCGCCGATGATCGGTTCGCGCTCAGCTACAACGGCGAGTGCTACAACTTCCGCGAGTTGCGCGAGTCTCTTCGCCGAGACGGGCAGAAGGTGACGTCGTCGGGCGATACGGAGGTCGTCCTCCGAACTCTTGTCAGCCGCGGCGCGGCCACGTTGCCGGACGTGAACGGTATGTTTGCGCTGGCGTTCTGGGATGACCGGGAGGGTTCCCTCCTCCTCGCGCGCGATCGGTTCGGTCAGAAACCCCTCTACTACGCGGAATCGAATGGGCTTCTCCTGTTCGCCTCCGAAGTCCGCGCCCTGTTGGAGTCCGGGTTGATATCCCGGCGCGCGGATCGCGATGCGGTAGTCGGTTTCCTCTCGTTCGGTTCCGTGCAAGAACCGTCCACGATCGTCGAGGGAGTCTCCGCGCTCGCGCCGGGTACCTCCTTGGCGGCGCGACCCGACGGCCAGCGCGAGTCGAATTGCTACTGGACACCCCCTCACGAAAAGAGGGACTGCCCGCCGTCGGAACTCAAGCACGCCTTCGCGAGTTCCGTCGGTCGACACCTCCTCAGTGACGCTCCGATCGGAGTATTTCTCTCGGGGGGTATCGACTCTTCGGCGATCGCCGCCGCCGCTGCCCGGGTCTCATCCGGCACCGTGAAGACGGTGAGCGTGGTCTGTCCAGACGCGCCCGACCTCTCCGAGCAGAAGTTCGCGCGGTTGGTCGCCGAACGGGAAGGAACCGAACACTGCGAAGTGCCTTTCTCAGCTTCGGACCAGGCGGAACTGATCCCCGACGCGATCGCTGCCATGGACCAGCCAACCGTCGACGGCGTGAATACATACGTGGTGTCCGCTGCCGCGCGGCAGGCCGGACTGAAGGTGTCTCTGTCGGGGCTGGGTGGAGACGAGCTGTTCGGCGGCTACCGCGGGAGCTTCGTCAACACGCTGACGATGCTCCGCGCTTCCAAGAGGCTTGGCGCGCTGCGACGTCCCGCGTCGGTCGCGCTTCGCCGATTCGGCACCTTCGCTACACGACCGAGCAAGTTGGCAGACATGTTCTCGTCGCCGGGCGATCTGGTGAGCGCGTATCTCGTGCGTCGTAAGCTCTTTACGTCGGATCAGGTCGGATCGATGTTCCCCGGTCTGGTCGGTTCCGGGTGGTGTGATGGATTGCCCGCCGGCCAATTCGCTTCGATGCGTCGCATGGTGCAATCGCGCGCGGATGCGGACGCCATCGGGCTCCTCGAGATGCGTCGGTACATGGGGCAGCAGTTGCTGCGTGATTCGGACGCGATGGGGATGGCGCATGGACTCGAGATTCGCATGCCGTTTCTAGACACAGGTTTCTCCGCGTCGGCACTGATGCTCGACGCGTCGGCGCGCGTGCCGTCGTCCACTCCGAAGCAACGTTTCGTGCAGTGTCTCAGCGACTGGTTGCCGAGCGAGACAGCGCGGCGGCGCAAGCAGGGATTCCTGCTGCCCATTCAGCAATCGATGCTCGGCCCGGTGCGAGCGCAAGTGGCCGACGGTCTCGGGAGGATGGAGAGGTTTGGTTCTCTCGTCGACATGGACGTCGTGAGACGACAGTGGCATGAATTCTGTCGGCGTCCGCAGAGGCTCGGATGGACGCGACCGTGGAGCCTGTTCGTGCTCGAGCGCTATCTGGCTCACTGGAACCTCGAACTGGAACCGGGGGAGGTCTGACCATGCGCATCGCCCAGGTCGTTCCGAGAATCGAAGACGAAGCGAGCGGGCCGTCGTACTCGGTCCCGATGTTGTGCGAATCACTCGCCGAGCACGCGGCGGATGTGGACCTGTATGTCCTCGATGGCGCACCTGCGATTCGAAGATCGTACGGCGTGCGCACGTTCCCCTCGTGGGGCTTCCCCAAGCGTCTCGGCGTTTCACCGCGCCTGCGAGCGGCGCTCCGGGAAGCAGCACAGAACACACACATCATGCACAGCAACGGGTTGTGGATGATGTCGAACGTCTACCCGGGCAGGGCGACGCACAAGAGCGACTGCCGATTGGTCGTGAGTCCGCGTGGCACATTGTCCAAGTGGGCGTTTGCTCGATCACGCTGGACGAAGAGAGTCGTCTGGAACGTAGGACAGCGCGCCGTTCTCTCGCAAGCCGACTGTTTCCACGCGACGGCGGAGCACGAGTATGAGGACATCCGTCGCATGGGATTCACGGCACCCGTTGCAGTGATTCCCAATGGCGTCGAGATGCCTGAAAAACCCGCGACCCGGAACGCGGCGGCGGGTGCGGCCCGGCGACTCCTCTTCCTCGGACGCATCCACCCGACGAAAGGCATCGACGTGCTCCTGCGAGGGTGGCGACGGGTGCAGGCCAGGTTCCCGGACTGGGAGCTCAGCATCGTCGGGCCCGACAAGACAGGGCACCTCCGCGAACTGACCGCCCTGGCCGATCGACTTGGTTGTGAGCGCCTCGAGTTTTCTGGTCCGGTGTTTGGCGCCAGCAAGAGCACGGCGTATCGCTCCGCCGACCTCTTCGTCTTGCCTTCCCACTCTGAGAATTTTGGAGTCACGGTGACGGAGGCGCTCTCGCACGAGCTGCCCGTGATCGTGACGAAGGGAGCACCCTGGTCAGGCGTGACGAGCCACGGCTGTGGATGGTGGATCGACATGGGTGTCGACCCTCTCGTCGAGTGTCTCGTGGAGGCCATGGCGATGCCGTCGCAGCAGCTGATCGCTTCCGGACGCGCCGGTCGCCGCTGGGTCGAACGCGATTTCTCGTGGCGGATGGTCGGGAAGCAGATGCACGACACCTATCGCTGGCTCCTCGGCGAGAGAGACACGCCCCACTGTGTAAGGACGGACTGAATCATGATTCCCCGCAGCCTGAAGGCACTCTACTACAAGGTCATGAGGCTCCCGATGCGGTGCAACGGGAGTTTCTATCGCAGACTTCGTGCGCCCCGCGATGGTGTAGTCCGAGTTCATCTTGGACCCGGTCGCGAGAGGTACATCGACAAGTGGATCAACGTCGACGCCAACTTGTTCGGCACAAAGATCGACGTGTGGGCGGACCTGCGGAACCCGCTGCCGTTTCCGGATGCGTCGGTAGACGCGTTCTACTCCCATCACGTTGTCGAGCACCTGCCCGAGGACCTCTTGCCGTTTCACTTTGCGCAGATGCACAGGTGCCTGAAGCCGGGCGGCGTGATTCGGATCGCCGGTCCCGACGCCGACGTCGCGATGCGAAAGTACCTGGAGAAGGATCACTCATGGTTCGGGGATTGGCCGGTCAGTCGCAAGAGCATCGGCGGACGCTTCTCGAACTTCGTTCTTTGTCGAGGCGAACACCTCTCCATCCTGACGACTTCCTACTTGCGGGAGCTGATGGACGACGCCGGATTCGTCAATCCGCACGAATGCAGGCCGACGAGTGAGACCGGGCGACCGGATCTCATCGGGCGCGAAGTGCTCGAGAAGGAGACGCTGGAACCGTGTGCTGAGGCGCCGTTTACGATCGTGGTCGAGGCGGAGAGGGTGGCGCCATGAGCACCATACCGGTGACCGTGTTGATGCTCACCTTGAACGAGGAGCACAATCTTCCCGGTGCGCTTCAGAACGTCGCGCCCTGGGCGGCTGAAGTGTTCGTCGTCGACAGCCTGAGCACGGACCGGACGGTGGACATCGCGTTGGAACACGGAGCGCAGGTCGTGCAGCGTCCGTTCACGAACTTCGGAGACCAGTGGAACTTCGCGCTGAGCCTTCCCATCTCGACGCCCTGGACGCTGAAACTCGATCCGGACGAGCGACTCACGCCAGAGCTCGTGGAGGAGATTCGCGCACTCGTCGAGGGCGAAGGTGAGATCGCCGGCTACTCGATGCGGAGACGGTTGTGGTTCATGGGCGAGCCTCTGCACGTGATGGCGCCAGTCGTTCGGCTGTGGCGGACGGGGAAGTGTGAGTTCTCGCCCGACCTCGTGAACGAGCATCCGATCGTAGACGGAGAGGTCGGAAGCCTGGCGGGCGTCCTCGAACACCTGGACAGCCCGGATCTTCACCACTGGTACGAGAAGCAGAATCGATACTCGACCATGGAAGCGATCATGATGGCGAAGAGAGCGACGCCGTCGACACGATCTGGGTTGCTCGGCAATTGCCTCGAGCGGCGCGCGCTCTTGAAGCGACTGTTCTTCAAGGTTCCGTTCCGCTACCAGATCGTCTGGCTGCACTGCATGTTCGCCAAGGGAGCCTGGCGCGACGGCACCGCGGGACGTGCGTGGTCGCATCTGCGTCAGGAGGTGTACCGATCTCGGGCGCTCAAGCTGCGTGAGATAGAGACGACCGGTCGAGTTCCGCAGATCCCGAGAGCGTCTCCGGGTGAATTCGATTCACGCGTCATCGGTTCCGCACTCCAACTCGAGATGTCACCGTAGGCATGACTGCTGACCAGGAACCGAGCCGGCGCCACGCGACTCGCAGGAGTCTGATCCTGTCATTGGTCACGTTGACGATCGCGATGACGAGGAACATCGTGCTCGTCCCGGTCTACCTGGACTACATCAGCATCGAACTCTACGGAGCGTGGCTGGCAACGGGGGCGAGCCTCGCCGGTCTGATCGTGTCGGACTTTGGACTCGCCGGGGTCATCGGGCAGCGAACGGCGAAGGCATGCGGCGCCAGGGACATGGCCGAGGTGGGGCGCGCGATAGGGACCGGACTGTTCGCGAGTGGAGTGGTTTCGGTGGCGATGACCGTGTTGGCCGTCGCCGTCGCGCCGATGCTGAGCATGATCCTCCATCTCGAAGGCAGCGATGCATCCCTGGTCACGCAGTGCTTCATGATCGTGGCTCTCGCGTGCGGCGGTGCCGTGATAGGGCTGTCGTGTGGGACCGTGCTGCGAAGTCTGCAGCGTCCGACGGCGCCGGGTCTCGCCGAAGTGACGGCAGAGCTCACTGCTCTTTGCGTGACGTTCCTCTTGTTACTGCGTGGTTGGGGGCTGATGGCGCTGCCCCTCGGTCTGGCCGCGCGATCGACCTGTCTGCTCGTCGTCAACTGCTCTGTGCTCGCCTGGGTGTGCAGGCGGCGCCTCGGCATTGGAGTACGCATCCAGTTCTCGATCGCGAAGACGCGGTGGCTGTGGCGCGATTCTTGGTATCAGTTCATCGCGTCGATGGCGATGCGGTTGCAGATCTCCGCGCAACCGTTGCTGGTCGGCGCGGTTCTCGGCGCTTCGGCAGCGGCCGTGTTCGGGATCACGCAGTGCGCCGTGGCGAACGCCAACTTGCTGGTGGGGCGACTCGGGGGCGCGTTCCTCCCCTCGTTCACGCATCTGTTCGGCGAAGGAAGCATCGAGCGTTGCCGGGAGGTGCTCAGGCAGTTTCTTTCGGCGAACGCACTGCTGGCGTCCGTGTTGATGGGCGGCATCCTGGCGTTCAATCAGGAATTCGTTTCGCTGTGGGTTGGATCCGGGCTCTACGGCGGAGACCTCCTGACCGCGCTTCTGATCCTGTGCGCGGTTTCGGATGCATTCATGGGGGCGTCCTACAGCGCCGTGACCGCGGGCGGTGGTTTCCGTCTGATCGCTCGGGCCATGGTGATTTCGGCATCGACGCAGGTTGCCATCACCCTGGGGCTTCTCACGTTTGGTCTCTGGGGTGCGGCGGCGGGTGCGCTCGTCGCGTCGGTGCTGCGCTTGTGGTTGCTGGGTCGGTACGCGCGGATGACTCTGTCTTCTTTCGATTTGTCAACAGCACGTCGAGGCCACGCCGTTCGAGAAACGCTACGCCTGTTGGCGCCGGGCATGTGTCTGGGGATCGTCGTCGCGCTCAGTGATGTCGCGGCGATCGAGAGCTGGCAAGACTTCGTGATGGGAACGGTCGGGTTCGTCGTCTTGGTTTCGGGGATGTCGTGGTTGACCGGAAAGCGCCAGATCGTGTTCATCATGAGCCGGGGCGAATCCGGCGTGCGTCACGCTTCCGGAGGGACGACATGACGCGCGAGGAGACGCTGCTGCTGGGCGAGGATCACGCGACCTACGGGGAGTTCGTCGTGCGAACGCAGTGGTCCGGACGAACCGCCTGTGGCTTGAGTCCGGGAGCGACTTCTAGCAAGCCGGACCGTCACTCGGCGAAGAACGAGGACGCACTCCTGATCACCGACGAATCGGATGTGACGATGATCGCGGTGGCAGACGGGCACTACGGGTCGGCGGCGAGCCACACACTGTTGCAGCGATTGGCGAGTCTCGCTCACCCGCTGCCGCGCAACCCCATCCAGTTGCTGGAGATGATCCGAGAGTCGGCGGACCCCGCTGCCAACGGGCGACTCGTCGCCGAATCGACGCTTGCCGTCGCGGTTTGGGACCGGCGAGAGAGAAACGGTTTCGGCGCGTCGTTCGGTGATTCGGCGGTGATGGTTCTCGGGCTGGACGGGCGGCCCGTCACGGCGAACATGAAGAACCACCACTACGTCAATCCACTGGATCCCGGAACGCTAGATCCGCGTCGCGCCGTCGAGTTCTCGTTTTTAGCGAACCCAGGCGATCTGCTCATCGTGTTCTCGGATGGCATCGACGAATGCAACTACCGCAGGCCCGAGACGTCGGTGCGACCGCGCCACTTGAAAGAGCTCTGGAGAGAGAGCCAGCCGAGTCCCGAACAGTTCGTGTCTGAGGCGATCCGACTCGCACTGGCCGGTGTCGACGGCCACCCCGGTGGCGAGGACAACATCGCTCTCACGGCCACCCTTGTGTGAAGCGGGCCCGTCGCCTTCTTGCCTCAGGCCTGGACGACAATGGCGTTCACGCGTTCGAGCGTCGCCATCACGTTGCGGGTGTCGACGACGAGTTCTGCGTTGTCGGCGATCAACTGCCAGTCGATCGTGGAGTGGTTGGTCGCGATCACGACGCACTCACATCGCTTGACGTACTCCTTCGTCAGGTCCGCGGAGTCCATGCGGAAGTTGTACTTGCGCATTTTCGGGAAGCTCGGGACGTGCGGGTCGTGGTAGGACACGTCCGCACCTTGGTCGGCGAGCAGTTTGATGATCGCGGCTGCCGGCGTCTCGCGAACATCGTCGACGTCGGGCTTGTAGGCGATGCCGACGACCAGGATGCGCGAGCCCCGAATGGCCTTGCTGAGTTGATTCAGTCCTTCCGCGGTTCGGCGAACCACGTAGGCGGGCATGTTGCTGTTGATTTCGCCAGCCAGTTCGATGAATCGGGTGTTGTGGTGGTACTCCTTGGCCTTCCACGTCAGGTAGAACGGGTCGATCGGAATGCAGTGGCCGCCGAGACCCGGACCGGGATAGAACGCCTGGAAACCGAACGGCTTCGTCGCGGCCGCATCCACGACCTTCCAGATGTCGATACCCATGTCCTGTAGCACGGGCTTGAGCTCGTTCACGAGGGCGATGTTGACAGCGCGATAGATGTTCTCGAGTAGCTTTGCCGACTCGGCGATTTCGGCGGAGTCGACGCACACGACTTCATCGACTGCGGCGCGGTACATCTCCCCGGCCAGTTCGGTGCTCACGGCGTCGACGCCGCCGACGAGCTTCGGAATCGTCCGCGTGTCCTTGTCCTTGCGACCGGGATCTTCGCGTTCGGGACTGTACGCGAGGAAGAAGTCCTCGCCGCACACGAGTCCGGTCGCCTCGAGAATCGGCTGGCAATCACCCCGAGTCGTACCCGGATAGGTCGTCGACTCGAGCGATACGAGCTGTCCCAGGTGGAGCGATTCCGCCACGATCCTGGTCGACTCGATGATGTAGGCCAGGTCGGGTTCGTTGTGTTTGCCGAGCGGCGACGGGACGCAGAGGATCACTGCATCGGCTTGTCCGAGTTCTTCGGGGTTGTTCGTCGCCCTGAATCGATCCGATGCCGAGATTGTCGGAACCAGATCCGCGCCGAGGTGGTGGAGGTAGGTCGTACCGGCCTTGAGCATCTGGATTTTCTTTTCGTCCAGGTCAAATCCGATCACCTGGAATCCCGCAGCGTGCATCGCGCGAACGAGCGGCAATCCCACGTAGCCGAGGCCGACCACCGCGATTGTCGCAGTCCGATTCGCGAGTCGTGCTTTGAGTTCCTGGGCTCGGGAGGGCATCTGCGTCATCTCTGGTGTTCTCACGGCAATTAGTCTATCGGCATCCGTTGCCGGCGAAGATCGAGTCGATGGGAAGGGAATGTCTGGCTCACGATCTGGGTGTCGACATCCTGGTCACATTCTGGCGTGAGGCCCGTTTCGTGATTATCGTCGGCCTCGGTGATCATCCCACGGCAAAGCGCGCATCTCTTCCGGTTCTCGACTCTCTTCCTTCTCTCCACCCTGCTCGCCGGGTGTGTCGGCGGTCCGACACCCAGGGGGGGGGGCGAGAAGAGCATCTGGGTGAGTCGCTACGAGTACAAGTCGCGATCGGACATCGACCACATCATGCGCCGTTGCGCCGCGGCGGGGTTCAAATCCGTGATGTTCCAGGTCCGAGGCAACGGGACGGTGCTCTACGCGTCACGATTCGAAGTCTGGTCGGACCAGTTCGGGTTCAAGGCGCCGTCGTTCGATCCGTTGTCCTACGCGGTGCGGGCGGCCCACGCGAACGGGCTGAAGCTGCACGCGTGGGTCAACGTGATGACAGGCTGGGGCGGTGCGGGCGCGCCCGCGTCAAAACGGCAGATCTTCCACACGCGTCCCGAGTGGTTCCTCCGGACCGATCGCTCTGAGCTCGCGAAAGAGGGGAACTATTGGTTCCTCAACCCATGTCTCCGCGAGGTGCGCACGTATCTCACCAACATCTGCGCGGAGGTCGTGACCGGATACCCCGTCGACGGTCTCCATCTGGACTACATTCGCTACCCGCACGGCTCCGTTTCAGAGCGATGTCCCGGGGATGCTCGCAGCCGTGACCTCTTCGTTCGCCAGACCCACCGTTCCCTGTCCGATGTGGCGGCATTTCGTGCGTGGAAGGCCGGCGCGGTCACGCAACTGGTCCGGCAGATTAGCGAGATGGTGAACGGCTTGCCGAGGCGCGTCGCGCTGACCGTGGCCGTCAATTCGAATCTCGACCGCATCAAGCAGGATGTGCTGCAGGATTGGCCGCGGTGGGCGCGGAGCGGTCTTGTCCACGCGGTCTTTCCGATGAACTACACGGAACGCGATGCGCTCTTCGATCAGCGGAGTCGCGCGTGCGTTGCGGCAGCGGGAAGGACCCCGGTCGTGATGGGCGTTGGAGTCTACGCCCACCAGCGCGCGAATCGAAATTCACGAGCGACGGTTCGCCAGATGAACGCGGCCCTGCGCTCCGGTGCAGCCGGTGTTTGCTTGTTCAGTTACACAAGCGCGCTGAAGGGCGAGTGGACGTCGGCTGTCACGGCCTGGAATCGACGCCGCTGATTGGAGGGCAGGAGAATCAGGCGGAGACCAGGTCGGAGACGCCATGCTCTCATCTTCGACGAGCGCGAAGGTGACGCCCTTCCCGATCTCAGCGACCGTCGCCTTTGTCGAGTTGCGTCTTGGCCCAGGTGTTCCCGGGATCGACAGAGAGAAGCGTCTTCAGGTCCCGAAAGGCGGCGCGGCGGTCGCCCGCGTCCAGGAGAATCCTGGCCCTTAGCTCGAGGGCATGCTTTTGGTGTTTGTTCTCGGCGAGGATGAAGTCCAGGTGCCTGCGCGCGTCGCCCTTTCTGGCTGCCTTGTGCAGAAGGTCTGCGAGGATGAGGCGCGCCTGCAGATGTTTCGGTCGTGCTGCGATCACCGCCTCGAGTTCGACGATCGCCTTCTCGGCGTGGTTGCTTCTTACGAACCCGATCGCACGCCTGAACCTGGTCTCGGCGTCGACTCGCTCGGCGAGAACGGAGATGATCAGCGGCTCTTGGAACGGCGTCGGCAACTCGAGGTCGCCGGCTCGAGTCGCGGAGGCTCGGCTCTCCTTATCCTGCCCGAGGCGTGCGTGAGCTCTGGCTAGGGCTTCATGGGCCTCCCGAAGATTGGCGTTGATGCCCAGCGCCGCGTGCATGTACTCGATCGCCGCCTTGGGGTCGCCGGCGATCAACGCGAGACGACCGAGCCCCAGGTTCGCGTGGCTCGACCGCCAACGGGCGATCATCTGCTTGTAGTGTTTGGTCGCCTCTTCGAATCGACCGAGCCTCTCGCACAGGATCCCCAGATCCAGGTGCGTCGCGGCGTAGTCGTCGCGCAAGGCCAGTGCTCGCGTGAAGTGTTCGACGGCGCGCTCTGGATTCCATTCGGCCGCCGCGCAGCCCGCGAGTTGCAGATGGTCGAACGCCGCCGGCTTGTTCACGCCGGCGATTTCCGCGGCGGCAAGGTAGGCGGCTTCGGCTTCGGCCAGCATCTCGTAGGCGTGGAGCGTCCGTCCGTACTTGGCCCAGTTGGCTGCGGTCGGGTCGGCCACGACCGCGGCATGGCATTGCCTGAGTTTGGCGGCCACTTCCGGATCGATCCGGTCGAGGTCTGGCATCGGCACCGGCGTGGTGTCCGAGCACTGCGACAGCGAGAGACTTGCCACGACGACCCCGATCGTCAGCAGGGTGCGTGCGACGTTCACTTCTGCTCGCCCTCTCCGCGCGTGAGCGTGATCGTGCGATCGGTGGCGCCGCCGGGATACGTCTCGGTCTTGCCCCCGGGCCACCGTACCTCGATTCGGTCCACCTCCGTCGCCGAGCCTAGCCCGAAGTGGGTCGCGATCATGGAACTCGCGAGGTAGCTATTGCCCGGACCCACGATCCTGCGGTGCATTCTCCCGCCGGCGGTAACGAGGATGACAGCGCCGTAGATGTCGCGGCGCAGTTTCTTGTCCACGGCGCGCACCACCAGCCAAGGTCCGGTCTTCGGCGCGACGTTCTCGTGAATCCGGGCCGGACCCTTGCAGTTTGCGATCACGATGTCGAGGTCGCCGTCACCGTCGAGGTCCGCGATCACGAGCGCCCGGGAGATCCCGACCGGACTGCAGAACGACTCGTCCTTCGAGACATCCGCGAACTTCCCGCTGCCGTCACTGAGGAACAGCTGATTGGGCTCGGCGTACCGGCTGAATAGAGGATCGGGGCCGGATCCCTCGATGACTGGGCCGCGCAGTACCCTCCCGTTGGCGATGGCCAGATCCAGGTCGCCGTCGTGTTCCACGTCGAACATCGCGGTCCCGAACCCCGTGAAAGGAAAACTCGGCGCCCCGAGTCCGCTCCGGGCGGTGGTGTCCTCGAACCCGTAGTCCTTGCGCACGTAGAGGGTATTGTGTTCCTTCACCAAGTGCGTCATGAACAGGTCGGTCCGGCCATCTCCATCCACGTCGCCTACCGCCACGCCCATGCTCGCCTCGGTCACTCCGTTCGCGTTGACCGCAACCCCCAAGGAAAGGGCCTCTTCGCGAAAGGTGCCGTCCTTGCCGTTGACCCACAGGTGGTTGGCTTCGGCATCATTGGCGACGAAGACGTCCGGCCAACCGTCATCGTTGAAGTCCTCGACGACGACGCCCAGACCGTTCGATGCCTCACTCGAGATGCCGGCCTTCTCGCTGACGTTCTCGAACTTGCCCCCGCCGAGGTTGCGGTAGAGCACGTCCGACACGCCGGCGAACATCTGTGGGCCACAGTAGTCTTCACCGGTCCGCGGGTTCTTGCAGCGGACGTTCGGGTCGAAGGCCACGTAGTTGACCAGGAACAGGTCGAGGAGGCCGTCGGCGTTGTAGTCGAGGAACGCCACCGACGAGCCCCACTCCTTGCAACCCAATCCGGATGCCCGCGTGATGTCCGTGAACTTCCCGTTGCCGTCGTTGCGGTAGAGGGCGTCCTTGCCGTAGTTGCCGACGTAGACGTCGAGATCCCCGTCGTTGTCGATGTCACCGACAGCGAGGCCCATTCCGAAGCCCTCGTCCCCGAGTCCACTCTCTTCCGTCGCATCGCGATACGTCCCGTCGGCGAGCCGCAGGTAGAGGCGGTTCTTCGCGCCCTTCCCGCCAAAGCGACCGAAGTCCGAGAAATAGAGATCGAGTCGACCGTCGCCGTCAGCGTCGAACACGGCGCAGCCCGCGCCCATGAGCTCTGGCAGTGGAAACTTGCCGGTGGGATCGACGGTGTGGACGAAGTCGAGCTTGGAACCAGCCGTGATGTCGCGAAACAGAGAGCCGTCGTCCCGGCAACCGGCGAGGAACGCAGCGAAGAACGCAGCGGGGAACAGCCCGGCGAGGCGCAGTCGGCCGAGAACGGGGAGCCGGGGGCGGCGGCGAACCATGCGACCACAGTAACACACCGGTGGATGCTGGCCAACGACACTGGTGCCAGCGCCAGCTAGCGTGCTTTTGGCGCCAGATCGAACGAGTCGAGTTGCAGAATCTCCAGCGTCTTCTCGAATTCGACCGCGCGGACGAACTGATCCATTTCGACGTCGTGGAACTCCTGTGTGTGGTCACTCGTGGGCCAGTAGATCTCCAGTCGCTCGATCTTCGTGGCGCGTCCGAGCCCGATAGTCTGACGCAGGGGACTCGCACCGAAACTCCCACCGGAGTTGACGTGCTTGAAGACGACGCGTCGCTTCCCGTTCTCCTGCAACTCGACGCGAATCCGCGCACCGATCGCGGCTCGGTTCGTCCGAACTCCCACTAGCTTGATCGTCAGCCAGTGATTGCCGAAGCCGGGATTGCGGAAGAGGGCGTCGAAGAACTTGTCTCCGCGCAAGGCACCGCCCATCTGGGCGAAGATGTCCTGGTCGCCGTCATGGTCCAGGTCCGCGAACCCGATACCGTGCCCTTTCTGCAAGTGCCCGAGGCCACTCGAGTACGTGACATCCTTGAATCGCCGACCTTGGACGTTGCGGTACATGACGTTTGGCATCAGTGCTTCGTAGTCCGGGTAGCCCGTGCCCAGGTAGAAGTCGAGATAGCCGTCATTGTCCACGTCGCCGAAGTTGCTGCCCATCGGCAGCACGAGCCGCTTCAGACCGCTCTCACCGGCGACATCGCGAAACCCGCCGAGTCCGTCGCCCCGGTAGAGATGTGGCAGTTCCCAAGTGGAGGCTTCGCCGCAGTAGCTCGCCGCCAGGAACACGAGTCCCGGCGGAGCGCCGTAGTAGCTCGGGACGTACAGGTCGAGGTTTCCGTCATTGTCGTAGTCCCAGAACCAGACGGGAAAGCTGTCTATCGGAGCAGTAACTCCGCTCTCCACCGCGACGTCGGTGAACGTGCCGTCCTTGTTGTTCCGGTACAGACGATTCGGTTGACCCATGTTCGACACGTAGAGATCAACGAAGCGATCGCCGTTGAAGTCTCCCCAGGTTACCGCCTTGGCATGTCGAAGGTTCTGGACCCCGG
>CAYYAQ010000019.1:0-31912 GCA_964469555.1 uncultured candidatus Brocadiaceae bacterium
GATCCAAAGGCTTTACGCTGATCGAACTCATGGTCGTGATCACGATCATCGGTCTGTTGACCGTCGCGTTGCTCCCCGAGATCACCAAGGTCATGGGGTTGGGCGATGCGGCCGCGACTCGCGCCCGCATCGACTTGCTCCGGGCGATGATCGACAAGTACGAGGCCAGGCAGGGCGAATACCCGCCCTCGGAATTCGGGAAGTCCCTCAAGGACGTGAAGGTGAAGAGCGACACGACCAACATGGGCATCGAGTGCCTGTTGATCCACCTGCATCAGAAGAGCCTCGGCGTGAACTTCTCGCTGGAGGACCATCAGGACTGGCTCAAGAACACCGACGACGACGACAACGACGCCCTGATTCCCCAGCTGCGCACGAGCAAGAAGCTCGAAGTCGTCGACGCCTGGCACAACCCCATCGTGTATTTCCGGAACGACAGCTACGGCAGGCCTCAGGAAGTGATGTACGGCGACGAGGACGCCGACAACCAGACGACGAACGTGTCCGCGATGAAGGGCGATGGGCACTACTTGAACTCGCAGAAATACCAGCTGATCTCCGCCGGCGAGGATGGCGAGTTCGGTACCGATGACGATATCTGTTACCCGTCCGTGATCCCGAAATAGCCAACTCAGAGATTCCTCCCATGGAGACGTCGCCATCACCGAGAAACATCGCGGGGTTCACCCTGTTGGAGTTGATCACGGTGCTCGGGGTGATCGCGGTTCTCTCCGGCATAGGCATCGGGTTCCTGAGCAAGAGCGAGAACGACCTGGATATCGCGATCGCGGTCGTAAGGGACAAGATCCGTCTCGCGCACGAGACGGCGCGCAACACGGGTCGCCCGACCTCGGTCGAGCTCTTCCAGCGGCGCGACGCGGAGACCCAGGAGTTGGTCGGGCAGTATCTCAGCGCGAAGGTCCTCGCGACGGTCGGGCAGTGGCACCTGGAGCCCGGCGAGCGCGCCTTTGCCGGACTCGATCCGGAGCTCATCGGGTACCCGGAAAAGAACGGTCGCTACGGCCACGGCATGCGTCCCGACCCGGAGAAGGGCGGGACCATGTTCGCGATCCACACGAAAGGCGAGGCGCGCTTCAACATGCGCCACGGTTTCGCATTCAAGATCGAGCTGTTCCTGGAGTCGCGCGAGAAGTGCGTGGTCGCCCAGCTCGGACCGACGTTCGTTCTGGAGCTCGATGAGGACCTCGCGCCGATCGGGAGCATGTTCCTCGCCGATCCTGGCTCGCGTCGGGGGCCCCAGGTGCGCATCGACACCCAGGACAGCGAGCTTCCACTGCGGTGCTGGGTCAGCGTCGAGTTGGTGCACGACGGTCGCGTGTTTCGGCTGTTGGTCGACGGCGAGGAAGTCGGTCGCAAGAGTGCGATGGGCGAGTCGTTCCAGGATCGGCAAGGGAACCTGTTCGAGGTATCCCCAGACGGCTCTGTCCCCGGGATCATCGACGAGATCCAGCTGCTCGCGTACCACAGCGACGAGCAAGCTGAAGTACCCGCGCTGGTCGAGATCAAGGGCCTCGAGAAGCCCATCGATTACGACCGTCGCGGTAAGCTGACGCGTCCCGTAACCCTCGAGTTCATGCTCGGAGACCAGAAACTGAAGAAGTTGGTCGCACCCGGAGGTGTTTTGCAGTGAAGCATCCCTCGCAAGACAGGGGATTCGCCCTGATCTCCGTACTCATCGCGCTGGCCATCGTGCTCGCGTTGCTCGTGCCGTTCCTGACCAGCGTGCTCAATGAGTTCAACTACAGCGACGACATGGTTCAGGAGGAAGCGGTCGTCTACCACTCGGATGGACAACGCGACTGGCTGCTCTATCTGCAGAGCCTCGGTCACGCCGCGCGTGAGTTTTCGGACGAGAACGCGACGCCTGACTCCGACGATCTCTTCGAGTTCCCCACGAACCGGGAACTCCCCGATGCCTTCCAGTCAGCCAGCAGGGGATTGAGCAGCAACTCGATTCAGGACCTCCAACGCAAGATCCACTTGCCGACGGCGAGCCCGCTCGTGATCGGGAACCTGCTCGGACTCGCGACGAGCCTGACGATGGAGCACGAGCCCGATACCGAGACCATCACGGTCACCGACGCGATCAACTTTCCTGAAGAGAACGGTCAGTTGTTCATCCACGGCGAGCGCATCGGTTACGCGAGTCGCGAGGGCAACGTGTTCCACGGGCTGCGTCGGCAGTGGAATCCGGCGCCGAAGTTGCCCGATGACTGCCTCGTGCTCGACTACCGCGTGGTCAAGGCCATCACCTTCCAGTTCGAACGCAGCGGCAAGCGCGACAAGTTCATTCCGTACAGCACCGTCGAGGAAGTGCAGAACATCGCCAGCCAGGGCGTCGGTCGATTCACGAAGGGCGAGATGGATGTGTTGCTCGCCCATTGCACGACGTATGGCATGAATGACTTCGCCGGCCAGTGGGGCAAGCCGGTGCGGATGTTCAACGGCCAAGATCCGGCGACCATGCACAACGGTTACGCGCTGCGCACGAAGACCGGGGCGGGCTTCGGCGGCGGCACCGTGATCAAGATCGCGAGCATCGAAGATCCGGACGTCTACGAGTACAACTTCGTGTGGCGGACGCAGCAACCGCCGAGCCGGTTCGAGCAGGTCAATCTCCAGAGCCAGTGGCAGCTGAACGTGCTGTTTGCCCCGCGTGGTCAGTTCCAGCCGCTCGAAGCGCAGATCTACCCGCTGATTCCCGTGGCGGTGAACATCAACACCGCGGACCACGAGGTGCTGATGGCGCTGTTGCAGAACCTGCGGAAGGGGCCGACCCTGAACCCGGATCACGCGGGCAACAACCCCGCCGACACCCGGCGGCAGTACGGCAGGCAGATCACCGCACAGCTCGCGGCGGACATGGCGTCGCAGATCATCGCGCTGCGCAGCGGCTCGACCGAGGACAGCAGCGGGCGCCCGTTCGGCGGATGGCAGGACCTCGCCGAGCGATTCTTCCACCCACGCGGGAAGAACGCCGATGAGAACAGCGATAGACAGGGCAAGGCGATGCTGGTGATGCTCCAGCTCAACATGCTCTACGGTCGCTCGCCGTCGCCGGAGATGGGTACGATGCCGATCTCCTTCACTTCGAGCTCCCTGATCAGCTATCGCGTCGCCACCATGATGACGCGCCTGTCGGGTCTGGAGACCGCGCGCGATGAGCGCGACGGCATCGCTTCGGTGATACCCGGCCAGAACCTCGACATGCTGATCTTCCGCCAGCGCGGTTGGCTCGAGAACATCCGGCTCACGCGGCGTTCGCCCCGCTGGATCACGTTCCCGACGAACATCGGCGCGGTGCACTCGAGTAGCCTCGGCAGCGACCCCGCGGAGATCGCCCCGGGTTTGCTCTACGCGAAGTTCTACCCGACCGCGGGTTTCGGCAACCCGCGCTTCGCCAGCGAGGATCTCGGCAGCATCCGGGCGCGGACCGTGGTGGCGCAGCGCGTGGTCAACCCGAAGGCGAGGCAGGCCCGGTTGCAGCACAACCACGAGCAGTTCCGCTTCGCCCAGAACCCGGACGGTTGGGACGTCGCGAAGGATGGGGTGTTCGAGCTGATCAACACCGGTCTGCGTGGAAAGGGTGGCGCCCGTCGCCGCCCCCGCCACCCGGATGCGTCGTTCAACTACACGACGGACAACGAAGGGATGCCGGGTCGGCATGCGGTGTCGTTCTGGTTCAAGATGAAGAGCCTCGGCGAGAAGTGCATCTACGACCTCGCCGCCGACGTCGCGGAGCGCAACAGGATCAACTTGCGGTTCGAATCGGGACACCTCGTGTTCGAAGTGCTCGACGAAGCCGGAATCGACCCGAATCCGCAGGAGACGCAGACGTCGCCTGAACGCACAGCGGGAATGTGGAAGGTGCCGATCTCGGATCTCAACATGAAGCCGGAGATCTGGTACCACGTCAACATCTCCGCGGATGGCAACCGTCCCGACCAACTGTCCATGTTCTTCGATGGCGTACCTCGCGGGAAGCCGGAGTACGTGACGTACCTGACAGCGGACATCCAGGATTACGAGCGTCCGGACTCTGGCGTCACGCCTGCCAACGACAAGGAGCGCTACCCGGACATCATGGTGGAAGACACCAAGAGCTTCCCGCCGCAGGGCGTCCTGCGCATTGGACGTGAGCTGTTCGAGTACACGTCGAAGTCCGACTCGTCGTTCCGCTGCCGTCCGATGGACTCCATGGGCGAGCGCAAGGCGCGCATGGGTTGGCGCGAATACAACAAGCTGGTCGAGGATAATCTCGATCAGTACGGTCGTCCGACCATCGGCGAGAACGATCCGACCTTCGGCACGAAGCGCGAAGAGAAGACGCCGCTGATCCCCGCTGGCTCCGCGGTCGAACTCTACGGCTACGCGGCCGCGATCTACCGCAACCGACCGATCACCGTCGGCTCGACGACCCTGCAGGACGAGATCGGCACGTTCAACGTGGCACGCGTCATGGTGCAGAACCCCGTGACGATCGAGGTTCCCGCCCCCCGCGGTGCCGGCACGTTCCGTCTCGGTCGCGGGTTGGACATCGAGATGAAGGATGACCTCCTGTTGGCGGACCCGCTTCCCGACGAGAAGGGCAAGGGGCCGAGCAAGCCGGAGGCGGTCGAAGAGGTCATGGCCGCGTTCCCGACGAGTGGCGGGTATTGCCTCCTCATCCAGAAATACTACCGGTGGACTGTCCAGGCGAACAACGCCTCGGGCGAGATCCTCACCGGCGGAATCGAGCTCATCAAGTACTCGGGTCGGAAGGGCAACAAGCTCACCGGGATCGAACGCGGCGTGACGATTCCCGGAACGGAGAAGTTCTTCAGTGGTGGTGGCCGAGGTGGTCGCTACAAGGACGGCGAAGCCCGCCAATTCGTCTCCGAGTGGGCGCCCTACCTCGCCCAACAAGTCGGCGGCGGCGGCGGCGGTGGTGGAGGCGGCACCGCCGTTCCCCTGCGCGAGCTGCAGTCCTGGGTTGTCTACGCCGTGCCGATCTCGATTCCCGTCGCAAACGCCGGGAGCCTGAACGACCCCGAGGAAACAGAGACAACCGAGTGGGCGCAGATCTACCCGGGCGAAGGTCGCGAGCAGGACACCGAGTGGGTGCGCTACGACGTGATCACTCCCGACGGCCACATCGCCCGCGTGCGGCAGGGCCCGTGGTATTCCCTGCACAGCCGCTTGACCGGTTCCATGGCCATCGGTGCCGGGTCGTTGACGAATGGCGGCGGCACCGTCAGCGACGCCATCCAGAAGGACATCGAGTTCGAACCGCCGCAAGACGACGGCATCGAGCGGATCGGTTACATCGACAAGGTGGAGATCGACTGGCCGATCGCATACGTGGCCAGGAAGGCGCTCGAGTTCCGCGGCGACAGCTTCGGGCGCACGACGTCCCACAGGCAGGGCGCCGGCGCGATGGTGATGCCGTGCCATCGTCTCGAGATCGACTGGGGTCCGATCGGCGCGTTGAGCGCGCGATGTGGGCGCAATGATCGAGTCGCCATGGTCGGCGGCACGAAGGCGTCCGGTGGATCGCGGCCTCCGCTCGAGTGGCACACGGTCAACTGGTACGCCCAGCGTCGCACCGGCGACAACATGAACCGCAACCGGAACGCGAACCCGAACAGCGCAGTGCCGGAGTTGCTTGGCCTCTACCCGTTCCAGATGGTCGCGTTGAAGACCGGCGTCAAGGGTATCTTCGTCGGTCCGGACAAGCGACAGGACCAGCACGACACGCGTCGCGTCGACCGCATCGTCAAGTTCCCGAGCGGCGAGTTGCCGGCAGCGTACGTCGAAGCCGGCTGGTTCGGCGGCGCCAGCAAGAGCGTCGGTGACTACACGGACATGACCGGAATGGTCGACGAGGTCTCCGCGTTGGGCAAGCTCGCCGAGACGACGGTACTCAACGTCGAGATCACCGCCGAGGCGACGGAGATCCCGATCCGCAAGCACACCAAGCTCGAGTCGTTCGGGCCCCTCGGCGTCTCGCGCAACATGACGCAGACCTATCCCAGGAATGGTGGGCTGCTGCAGATCGACCAGGAGATCATCGCCTACAAGTCATACTCGGACGCGATCTTCCAGGTCGCTGAGCAAGGCCGCGGTCTGCTCGGCACACAAGCGCGGGTCCACGGGGACTGCGCGCGGGTGCAGTTCCTGTCGCACATCCCCGCGGCGATCCTGGCCGGCCAGGTGTCCGCGGTGACGAATCAGCTCACCGTGCAGAGCATGGGCGGGTTGCCGCGAAACGGTGGCACGGTGTTGATGGGGCGGGAGATGCTCCACTACACCTGGACCGTCCAGGATCGGATGCTGGAGATGCCCAACTGGTACGACCCGGATGACGATGACCCCTCCGGCGTGGGCCTGTTCCGCGGTCGCTACGGGACTCCGGCGCAGAGCGGGCAGTCCGGTTCGCCCGTCATCTGGTTCCCGACCCGCTTCTGGGATCGGTATCACGAACGCTCCGACGACCCGGAGTTGGCCTACTACCAGGCGAGCCGCCGCGAGACGCCGGTGTTCTTCACTGGTGTGCAGTGGCGTGAGGAGAATCCTGAACCCTCGTTCCTCAAGATGCTCGCGACGGTGAACATCGATGGCGCTGGATCCTGGTGCGACGACCCGGAGAAGGTGGGCGGGATGTTCGCGTTCGAGAAGGGCATGGTGGACGACAAGTCCAACAAGATCGGTTGGCAGGGCAGCACGTTCGAGATCCGGTTCGCGACCGAGTACCTGCCCGGGGCTTTTGATCCGGAGCTGTTCCTCGCCAACGGTTGGAAGCAGGCGATCACCATCAAGCACCTGATCGTCAACTACCAGGGGCAGACGCGCATCCTCAGGGAGAAGCGGACGGGGCGATGACCGATTCGCAGACAACCGGGCCGCGTACGGCGCAGCTGGGATTCACCATCCTCGAGTTGACGGTGGTGATGGGCTTGCTCTCCATATTCATGATGTTCCTCCTGCAGATCGTGTTCACCACGACGGAGGTCTTCCGCACCGGAAACGCCGACCAGGAGACCTCTGCGAGGTTGATCGCCGCGACCCGCCCGGTCGAGGAGTCGCTGCAGGACATGATCGGTCCGTCGCGCGAGGACAAGAGACAGGCGTCGGATGCGCGCCTGCTCGTGCAGTGGGCGCCCATCGGTTTTGTCGGCAAGGGCGGGATCGGTCGGATGCAGGTCCTGCGTTCGACGGTGCGGGTTCCGAAATACGTGGAGAAGGAACTCCTGACCGCGAGGTTCCGCGCCGCTGCCGAGGAAGATGTCGGCGATTCCGATCCACAGGAACTTCTCGCCGCGATCCGCGCGATGATTCAGCGAACCGGGTTCAAGGGGCGCGGCGAGATGCTGCTCATCGCATGGCCGGAAGGGGACGCCGAGGGGGCTTACTTCGACCTGCGTCGGGGCGTCTTCCTCCCAGGTCGCGCCATGGTGTTCCGCGAGGCGAACGGCAATGGCCTGCTCGAGCTTCGGGACATCGCCGCCGAGTTCCCGGCCAAGCGCATACTCGCACACACCGAGGTCATCGCGACTGGGCTGCTGTACCTCTCGTATCGAATGTCGTGCCAGTACACCGAGAACTGGACCGAGGGCCCCGACGGCAAGGGCCCCGAACGGGTGTGGGATTCCGCGCGCGCGGGCTGGTTCGTCGATGGCGAGTTCGACATCGACAAGTTCAGCATGGACCTCGGCAGTGTCAGCATCGATGACTCGACGGACGACGTCTACCCGCGGTACATCGAGGTCACCATCGTCGCGGCGCGGAGCTCAAGGGAACTGCCCGAGGCGCTGCTCGCGGAAGAGATCGGCGAGACGGACAGGAGGATTCGATTGATCAGCGAGGACCGGCTTCCGCACGTCGTCCATGACCGTTTCCTCAAGATCGGTAGCGAGTGGATCCAGTACGGCGCGCTCCAAGGTCGCACGCTGACTGGTGTCCGGCGGGGCATGCGCGGCACGAAGAGAAAGCGTCACGACCGCCGCACGGGAGTGCGCGCCGGCAGGACCAATGTCATCAGGATCAAAATTCTCCACTCGAGGGATAGTTGGAATGGCTGAGCGCTCGAACCAAAGGGGATTCACGCTGACCGAGATGCTCGTCGCGCTCTCGATCATGCTATTCGGCCTCACTGCCATCGCCGGTTCCATGATGATGGCTGTCAGCACCCGGCGTAGCGCCGAGATGCGCTTCAAGGCGGTCCACATGATCGACCACGTGTTCCACTATCTTCAGGAAGACTATTTCGTCGAGCATGATCCGGACAGCGGTCCGTTGCTGGCTATCGGCCTGAACGCGCAAGGCCAATCGACCCCGGTCGAGGTTCCCGGCTACCCGGGAATGAAATACACTGTCAAGTTCATCGAGGATCCGGATCACGCCCAGGTGGTGCTGGCCCAGGTCTACATCTCGTGGAAAGAACAGGGCGAGGAAGTCGCCGAGAGGTTCGACCGCGTGATGATCCGAGAGAAACCGTTTTCCTATCGCATATCCCAGCTCACAGGGAGCAACAGATGATGGTCAAATCGAAGGTCCTTCTCACCGCGGTGAGTCTCTCCATGCTGCTCTGCGCACTTCCAGGTCAGAGTGTGCAACTACGGGACGGGTCCATTCTCGTCGGCGAGATCCAAGACGTGGACGGCGAAGGATTCACGCTGTTGCGCACCGACAACGGCGGCGTACTGAAGCTGCGCTGGAATCACCTGACCGAGAGCAGCGCGAAGTCGCATCGGTTGACCTACGGACTTCTCAACACCGATGACGAGGAGGTCACTGTCCGAGCGGACGTGGTCAGCTACGCCAGTTCTACCGGCAAGATCCTCGAGGCCATCGGGAGGATCGTGAAGAAGGATGACACCTCGATCTACGTCCGCACGCGCGGCGACGTGGCGCCGATTCGTCGGGCTGACATCCGCGGGCTCAGCGAGAGGCTCGTCACGCCGTTCGAGATCTTCACGAAGCTGGACTACTACAACGAGCTCCTCGCGAAGTCGGCGCCGGGCGAGGACGCCGACAAGCACCTCGCGCTCGGCGAATTGCTGATGCGCGTCCGGGATTACGGGCACGCGGAAGATCACCTGAAGAAGGCGAAGGAGCTCGGCGGCGGACGCCAGCCAAAGATGATCGACAAGCGTCTGGAACACCTGCAACTGCTCAAGGGCGCGGCTGCGGAGCAGAAACTCCTCGACGACATCCGCATGTGGACGAACCGTTCCAACTTCAAGCTCGTCGATGAGCGGATCGCGGAGTTCAAGGAGAAGTATCCGGGCTCCAAGCTACAAGGTGAATTCGAGCGCCTCGTGCGCATGTACAAGAAAATCCGCACCAGCAAGCTCGCGAGGGACGTGGCGCGGCTCTGGTACAAGTACGTCGGCATCGTGGCGACCCGCAAGGCTGCGGACTCCAAGTGCACGTTCGCCGTCGCCAAGCAGTACGGCGAGCGTGAGATGGGTAAGGAGATCCGGGAGCAGATCGCTAAGTCGCTCAGCATCGAGATCGCAGAGGTCGATGATTTCTGGGAGAGTCGCTTCGATGTTCGCGGCGCCGCTTCCGGGCAGCACTACCACTACTCGATCGGTTCCTGGCTGCTCGGCGCGAAGGGCGTGCTCAAGGAGACCAAGCAAGGCAAGGTCGAAGAGGGCGAGGCCAGCCGGAACAAGTCGAAGAAGGATCAGGAACTCGACAAGGGCATCAAGCGCATCCAGGAGGCGCTCCGCAAGGCGCGCCAGGCTCGGCAGCGCCGCGGCAACCGGAACAACCAAGGTGGCAAGAAGAAGGAGATGACCCCCGAGGACTGGTGGAAGGATGCGGACCGCAACCAGCGCACGACCTGGCTCAAGGCGTACTACGGCGAGTACGGTGGCGACATGAAGCTGACCGCTGCTCACCTGTCCGCGTGTTCGAACTGCGGTGGCGCTGGTCGCCGCGTTACTCAGGGTTCAGTCGGCCAGTCTCAACAGAGTGACTGCCCGGTGTGTCACAGGACCCGATTCAAACGCGACATTCGCGTGCGGTAGACTCGGATGTGAGGGGGTTTCGAATGAGTTGCAGGTCCGGATTCAGGTCGTGGGCGGGGCCCCTGGGCCTGTCGCTGTTGCTCCTCGGGTGTGCAGGGGTGCAACCCTCAGAGGCGGTCGTCCCGTCGTCCTCGGCGCAGCACGCCGAAACGAAGCGGGCTGCCACGGGGGGGCAATTCACGCCCGTTCCGGCTGCGCTGCGGAAGTTCCCTGTCGAGGAATCCATCTTCAAACAGGACCTCGGACCCGACGTCCTGATGCCTCGCGCCAAAGCCGACGACTCCGTGGTCATGAAGGTCGGCGACTTTTCCATTCGCAAGAGCCACCTCTACGACCGGCTCTTCGAGTTCGATCCAGTGGACACGAAGAAGGAGATCGACCGGATGGTGTTCGACATCCTCCTCGCCCAACAAGCCCACAAGAACAAGATCTTCGTGGACGCCGACATGATCGACAAGATCGTGAAGGACGCAGAGCGGCGCCTGGGAGAACGCGTCAAGCAGGACTGGGGGGTGTCGATGACGTTGGAGCGTTTCCTCGTCGACAACCGCGGGATCAACTTGAAGACCTACCGTACCCTGGCCCGACGTGGGCTGGCGCGAAAGATGTTGCGCTACTACGTGGTGCGTTACCTCGCCGGGCTCGAGGACCGCGTGCGGGTGCGGATCATCTCGCACCGGGATCGACCGACGATCGAGCGGATTCTGAAGAAGGCACGGGAGGGCGCGGAGTTCCGGAGTCTCGCGTTGCGGGAGTCGGAGCACCCGACGCAAGGGGACGGCGGGTTCTTGCCGCCGTTCGGCAGGAAGAGCAAGGCGAAGTACGTCAAGCCGGCGTTCGCGCTGAAAGACGGCGAGGTCTCGGACATCTTGAGCGCCGTCAGCGATGGGGTGACCCACTTCTATTTGCTCTACTGCGTCAAGCACATCAAGGGTCGCAAGCTCACGTTCAAGGACGTGAAGGCGGAGTTGGACAGCGACCGACTGCGGAACCCGATCACCGAAGCGGAGACGCGCGACCTCTACGATCGCCTCCGAACGGCCAGCGAACTGCTTCACAATGGCGGCAAGAACCGCTAAAATATTGCTCCCATGGACGAAATATCGAGGGGGTCCGCCTCCGACGATCCTGGTCAGAGGACCGTCGGAATGCGAACTCGCCAGGGTGGACGCAGTCGGAAACGAGACATTGCTGAGTCGGATCGGAACGTCGTCGAGATCTCGGAGGAGCTTCTCGGCGACCGCGAGGAGCTGTTGATGCCGCGCCGACCACAAGCTTCTGACGAAGAACCCGACGAGGTCCCGGTCGAAGATCGTCCGGAAGCCGGAGTGCCCAGTGAGTTCGAAGGCGATCTCGATGGTGAAGGTGATCCGTCGGTGCCCGCCAAGGGTGATCTGGCGAATGTCCTCTGTGCGCTGCTGCTCTCGTCTCGCGAGGCGCTCTCGATGCTCCGGCTGGCCCAGTCCACCAACACGACGCCCAAACAGGTCGCGGTGGCGCTCGAAGAGCTCCGCGAAACGCTTACGGCCAGCGGTTTGCCACTCGAGGTCAACATCGCCGGTGAGCAGGTTCGGCTGCTGACGACTCCCGAGGTCTTCGGCTACCTCCGCAATCTGCGGAACGTCAAGAAGCAGGGAAAGCTCTCCTCAGCCGCCCTTGAGACCCTCGCGGTCGTTGCGTACCGGCAGCCGGTCATGCGAGCCGAGATCGAGGCGATTCGCGGCGTGAAAGCCGGACCGATCCTGCGCACCCTGCTCGAGCACCGGATGATCAAGGTCACCGGTCGCGCCGACGTGCCCGGTCGCCCGCTCCAGTACGGCACGACCCAGCACTTTTTGGAGACGTTCGGTCTCGAGAACGTGAAAGACCTGCCGAGCGTGAAGGAGTTCCGGTCTCTCTGAAGCTGCCTCTTCCCTACCCGCCAGGGCACTTCCGAGGTTGACGCCGCGGTTCGACTCACTAGAATCCGCGCCCGCATTCAGGTCCCGTTCGTCTAGTTAGGCCTAGGACTCCAGATTTTCATTCTGGCAACAGGGGTTCAAATCCCCTACGGGATACCAGTTCGACGAAGCGCGCAAGGCTGCCGCAACCGCGGCGTTCTTGTGCGCGACTCGGTAACCCGAATTCGAATTCGATCCGATGGATGAATCGGCACCCAGCGCGCTGACGAGACTCTCGTGGCGCCAGACGGTCATTGCCGGTTTTCTCGCCATGTGGCTCGGCGGCATCGCGATGTATGCGACGGTCGTCGTGCCGGTCGGCGCCGACGTGCTCGGCAGCCACGAGGCGTTCGGGTTCGTGACGCGACGGGTGAGCATCGGGATGAACGCCATCGCGAGTGGCACGCTCTTGCTCGTAATCTGGGATCTCCTCTGGACGTGCCGACACCGGGCGACCCGCATGATGTGGATCACGTTCGCGATCATGTCTGCGGCGCAGCTCGGGCTCTATTCCCTGCATCCGTGGCTTGACGCTCTTCTCGATCCAAAAGCGCGCCGGATCCTCGACGAGGACGCGTCCTACGACTGCCACCGGATCTACCTGCTGGTGACGACGGTGCAGTGGTTCGCGGGCCGCTTGCATTTCCGCGCGTTGCTGAATCGGCGGGAATGATCCGTGCGCCGTCGACCTCTACGTGAACTGCTGAATGCATACGCCGTCGCACACGTTGCGGAGCGCGCGACCGTCGACCGCTTTCGTGAGTTTGTCGACACCCACGAGGACTGTCTCCTCCGCTCGTGCCGCCCAGGTCACGTCACCGCATCCACGTGGATTCTCTCACCGGATCGTCGGTCGTGTCTGCTCACCTTGCACCGGAAGCTAGGCAAGTGGCTCCAACTCGGCGGGCACGTCGATGGCGAACCCGAGGTGTGGCGGGCAGCGCTCCGGGAAGCGCAGGAAGAGTCCGGCATGACCCGGTTCCAGGTGGCCCCGCTGCCTCTCGACCTCGACGTCCATTCGATCCCGGCCCACGGGGATGACCCGGAGCACCTGCACCTGGACGTCCGTTTCCTGCTGATTACCGAGCCGGATCAGAGTCTGTCTCAAAGCTCGGAATCCCTGGACCTACGCTGGTTCCCGGTCGATCAATTGCGGTCGGTGACGACTGAGGAGAGCGTTCTTCGGCTACAAGAGAAGGTCCGCGGCTTGTTCTCTGCGGGTGGATGGTCCGATAATCCGCAAGGTAGGGTCCAATCGTGATGCTCTTGCGCCAATTCCCGATACTGCTCGCACTGCTGGCCTGGGTTTGCCTCGCCAGTCCGTGGCAGTCGTGCCAGAGCGATTGCCGCGAGGGCGCGCTCCAGCCCGTGGGGCATGGTTGTCATCCGAAGGCCGAAGAGACGCACAGGTGCCACTGTTCGCACGCGTCCGGTCACGAGACCGTGATCGTCGGCGACACGTCCGAGACTGGTGGGGCGACCCACCAGTGTGAAGACGGCGCACACCGCAACATCGTGTTCCACCAGGTCGAACCCGAGGACGAGGTCGTCCTCGGCGACCTCGTTCCGGATCCGCCGCTGTTCGCGTCGGTGACGACTCGTCGCTGCCTCGATTGGGCGCCCGTGGTCCTATCCGCCGTCGATCCACCGGGACCCGAACCCCAGCGGATGCGACAACTGCGGGTAGACATTTTGCTGCTCTAGGGAGCTGGACCGTTCGTGTTCATTCCGTCATCGCTGATGCGATGACTTTCTCGCGTGTCTGCTTTGCGCGCGAATCCCGAAGAGCAACATGGCCCGATTCAATTCCATTGCGTTAGCCGCCGCCTGTCTTGTCGGCTCGTGCGCGATGTACGAACCTGAGCCTCTGGATCCCGAGCGGGTCTTGAGTTCAGTCCTCGCAGATCTCGATGCGTCCGACGATCCGGTCACGATGCGGGAGGCCGTTCGCCTCATGCTCGCCCACAACCGGCACATCGTCGCGTCGCGGGGGTCGTGGGAAGAGGCTCGCGCGGTCGCCAGCGTCGCGGCGCCCCTGGCCGATCCCGCCCTGAGCATCGGCCCGGTGTTCCTGAGCGGGGGATCCGGGACGTGGGGACTCGAAGCCGCGATCGGCTGGGTGATTCCGATCTCTGGTCGGCGGCGGATCATCGATGACCGCAACACCGCGTTGGCAGATGCGGCCCGCGTCAACGCGGTCGCGGCGGCGCGACGGGAGTATCTCGGCCTCCGCGTGGACCTCATCGCGGCCGCGTCGAACGCCGACCGCCTGGGAGTGGAACGCGCGATCTCGAGTGTCCTCGAGCGGATCGTCGAGGTCCAACGCAGCCTCGGTGCGAACGCCACGTTCACCGCGCTGGAGCTGCAACTCCTCGAACTCGAAATGCTCGAGCAGAGGAGCGTGGCGATCGGCGCCGAGGCGGACACGATCCGCGCGCGCGGCAGCCTGGCAGTGCGCTGCGGCGTGGCCCCGGAGAGAATCGCGAAGCTCGCTGGCGGCGTCCGTCCCAAACTCCCCAAGGACCTGCCTCCGCAGAGCCGACTGCGTCAACTCCTCGCGGAGCACCCCGACCTGGCGATGCTGCGCGCGCGCTACGAGGTCTCGGAGCACATGCTGCGACTGGAAGTGCGGCGCCAGTATCCCGACCTCCAAATGGGCGGTGAACTCGAGCGCGAGGGTGGCGGCAACCGCTTCGTCCTTCCGCTGGGCATCGTCGTCCCGCTGTTCGATCGAAACCAGGGCCCAATCGCCCGGGCCTGCGCGAGTCGCAAGGCGCTGCGGGAGGAATACCGCGCGGTCGTCCGGGAGAAACTCGGCGGACTCGCGGGTGCGTACGCCGTTCTCGAGGTTCGGCACGCGCAGTACGCGAAGCTCGACGCGCAGTTCGACCGTCGTATTCAAGGCGTGCGTGATCTCATCGCAGCCACCGTTAGCAACGGGCGCATGGACGCGACCAGTTGGGCATTGGCGTTGCGGCGACTGCACACGGCGCAGCGGAGTCGCATCGCGGCTCGATCCGACATCTACACGGCGTGGCTGCAGCTCGAGAAGAGCTGTGGGGCGCCTCTCCTGAAACTCCCTGGGGAACCCAAAGCCCCCAAGAGCGCTGAGGTGCCCAAATGAGTGGTTCACCGTTGAAGAGCATTGTTGCCATGACCCTGGTATCCGTCATCCTGGTAGGCCTCGGCGCCGGCGCGGGCTACCTCGCGACGGGTCAATCGAATGCTGCGAAGGCCGACGACGCGGGCGCGACTGCAGCCGTGACCTTCGACAAGCGGACGCTGCAGAATCTAGGTATCGAGCTCGGGAAAGCGACGCTCAGTACGTTTGTGGAGTTCCGGGAGGTGCAGGCTGTCATTCAGGACGCGCCGCTCAACTTCCGACCGGTGGCGGCGCCGCTGCCGGGCATCGTGCAGTCCGTGCTCGCCAAGCCGGGGGCGATGGTTGCTCGTGGCGCCGTGTTGGCGAGGATCGTCCGGGATGCCATCCGTCGACCTGAGCTGAAACTCACGGGAGAGATCTTCGCGCCGGTGAGCGAAGCGTTGCACTCTGGGTTCGCGGAATTGCGCACGGCAGCCGGCCAGTTGGAGATCGTCGAGAAGGAGATCGCGCGCGTGAAGAAGATCAACGCCGACACGAAGTCTGGTGGCGTGCCCGTAGTCTCCAGGCAGACGGTCATCGACCTCGGCTACGAGCGTGAGCGCGCCGCGCGGCGGGTCCAGAACGCCCGCGCGGAACTCGAACACCACGGCCTTTCCAAGGCGGAGATCGACGCTCTCGTGGCGGGTGGACATCTGCCCCGTGGCCGCGACCTTTGGCGTCGCATCCTCACCGTGCACGGCTTGTGGACGGACGAGGTGCAGGCCGTTTACGCCACGTTGCCCGAGGCGACGCGCAATCTCCCGTGGACCATCGCCACGCTGGGCGAGATGGCGGCCGCGGGAATCGTCGACGCGGCGCTCGTCGAGTCATTGAAGAACAGCGAATCGCTGCGCGCGCGGTTCGTCGACGCGGCGGGCCTGTTGCTGCAAGGTCAGACGTTGGCGCGCCTGAACTGGTTGTCCACGCGCAGTGCCCTGGACAGTGAGTTTGATCTCCGTGCGCCGGGGGCCGGGCCAGAGGACTGGGACGTGTTGGAGGTTCTGGTACGACCAGGGCAGACCGTCGCTGCGGGGCAGGCTGTCGCGGTGTTGCATGATTCGAGATCCATGTGGCTCAGAGTGGAGCCGGTGGGCGACGAGGTGACGCTGGTGATGGACGCGTTGCGGAACAAGACCGCGTTGCGGGCTTCGCCGTTGCTCGCAGGCGTGGGCCCGGAACTCTCGGATCTCTCGATCTTTCGGCTCGCCGCCCGCGGTGCTGGGGAGGCGAAGGGAGGGGACGTCGCGTTCATCCGATGCGCGAATCAACGGTTGGACGGTTCGGACTCCAACTCGCGCAGTTGGCAACTTCGCGCAGGAATGCGATACGTCGTGCAGATTCCAGGAATCGCCATCGAGAAGGTATTCGTCTTCCCCAAGAGCGGTGTCGGGAAAGAAGGCGTCGATCGCGTGGTCTACAAGCAGGACGGCGATTCCTTCCGCAGCAAGGCCGTCCGTGTCCTGTTCGAGGATGACCACCACGTCGTCGTCAAGAATGACGGAGCCCTGTTTCCTGGCAACGTCGTCGCGATGAAGGGGGCGTTCGTGCTCGGAATTGCGATGCAAGCGAACACGGGTGGTGGAGGGGCGCATGCCGGCCATTCGCACTGATCGCGAGTTAACGCAACGAGGAAGGCAATGCTGAACCGCATCATCCTGCTGTCGCTGCAAAACCGGAAGCTTGTCGCCCTCCTCGCGTTCGTGGTCGCCGCAGTCGGGACGATGATCGGGATGCGGTTGCCCGTCGATGTGCTGCCGGACCTCAACCGACCGACCGTCCAGATCATGACGGACGCGCACGGCATGGTGCCGGAGGACGTCGAGATGCTGGTGACGCAACACGTCGAGCGCGCGGTCAACGGCGCGAGTGGCGTGCAGCGGGTTCGTTCCAGTTCCGGCGTCGGGCTTTCGATGGTCGCCGTGGAGTTCGGTTGGGGCATCGACATCTACCGGGCGCGCCAGATCGTGCAGGAGAAGATCCAGCTGGTGTTGCCGCTTCTGCCCCCTGGCGTGCAGCCGTTCATGACGCCGATCTCGAGCATCATGGGGCAGGTTCAGCACATCGGCCTCTACAGCAAGAGCGGCGAGACCGAGACATCGGAGCTGCGAACTCTCGCGGACCAGGTTCTCAAGCCGCGCATCGTGGCCGTCCCCGGCGTCGCCCAGGTCGTGTCCAACGGCAGCGCCCGGCGGGAGCTCCAGGTCATTGTCGACACCCAGAAGATGCGGGCGGTGGATGTCAGCCTCGCTGCAGTCGAGAGGGCGATGTCCGCGTCCAACCTGTCCGGATCCGGCGGCTACTTCCGGACCGGGTCCCAGGGTCTGCTCATCAACGTCACCGGTCTCGTGAAGACGCCGTCGGACCTCGGGAAGGCCGTCGTCCGAGACGACCCTGTCCGACCGATCCTGATCGAGGACGTCGCCGAAGTGCGATTCGGTCCCGCTGCCGTGCGGACTGGCGATGCGGGGGTGAACGCGAAGCCCGGCGTGATTCTCGTCGTAATGAAACAACCCGGGGTGGACACGGTCGCTCTCACCGAGGCTGTCGACGCGGAGATCGCCTCCGTGAGGGCGAGTCTCTCGGAGGACATCGTCATCCTGCCGGGCATCTATCGGCAAGCAGACTTCATCAATCGCGCCATCGACAACGTCATCGAGGCGCTGCTCGACGGGACCATCCTCGTGGTTCTGGTGCTGTTCGTGTTCCTGTTCAATTTGCGCACGACGGTCATCACGCTGACTGCGATCCCGCTGTCCATCGGCGTGACGGCGATCATCTTCGAGTGGATGGGCGTGTCGATCAACACGATGACGCTCGGCGGACTCGCGGTGGCCATCGGTGCGCTGGTCGACGATGCGATCGTGGATGTCGAGAACGTGTTCCGGCGGCTGCGCGAGAGTCGGGAACAGGGGACATCGGCGTTGAAGGTCGTCTACAAGGCGTCGTGCGAGGTCCGGCGCCCGATCCTGGTCGGCACGCTCGTCGTGACGGCCGTGTACGTCCCGCTCTTCGCTCTGACGGGAATGGAGGGGCGGCTCTTCACCCCGATCGGGTTGACCTACATCATCAGTCTGCTGGCGTCGCTGCTCGTGTCCCTGACCGTCACGCCGGTGTTGTGCTTGTTCCTCCTTCCGACGTCGAAAGCGGTCTTCTCGGGCAAGGAGCCGCGCGCGGCAAAGTCTCTGAAGACCCTTGCCGGTCCGATCATCGATTTCAGCATGCGTCATCCGGCGCGGATTATCGCGGTGGTCGCTGCGCTCTTGTTGGCGGGTGGAGTGGCGCTCAATGGACGCGGGACCAGGTTCCTCCCCCCGTTCAACGAGGGAGCGGCGCAGGTGAATCTGATCCTGCCTCCTGGCACGAGTCTCGAGCAGTCCGACGAACTCGGACGGGCCCTGGAGGAACTCGTGATGGCGACTCCGGGCGTGACGATGCTCGGGCGGCGCACCGGGCGTGGCGAAGGTGATGAGCACGCCGAGGGCGTCAACGTCTCCGAGCTTGTCGTGACTTTCGATCCAGAGAGCGAACGCGCGCGCGATGAGATGCTCGCGGACATTCGAGCCCGGATAGCCAAGCGCTTCCCCGGATTCTCGACGTCGACGGAGCAGCCGCTCGCCCACCTGATTTCCCACATGCTGTCGGGGGTCTATGCCCAGGTTTCGATCAAGGTCGAAGGCGAAGACCTGGTGATCCTGAGGCGGTTCGCGACCGAGGTGAAGGCGGCGATCGCGGGCGTCCCCGGCGTCGCGGACCTCATGGTCGAACAGCTCGGTCTCGTCGAGCAGGTCGAGATCAAGCCGCGCCGGTCGGCGATGGCGCGTTTCGGAATGAACGTGGCTGACGTCAAGGAGACCATCGAGCTCGCGCTCGAGGGCGAGGAGGTGTCGCGGCTCAGCACGGGGATGTTCACGTTCCCGATCGTGCTTCGATTGCGGGAGGAGGACCGGAAGAACCTCGACAGCCTCCGGTCGTTGCCCATGGAGAGTCCGAGCGGGAGACGGCTGAAGCTCGGTGACATCGCGGACGTCCGCACCGGTTGGACCAGTCATGGGATCAAGCGCGAGAACGCCACGCGACGCATCGTCGTGCAACACAACGTAGAGGGCCGCGCCTTGTCCGATGTGGTCGCCGACGTGGAGCGCCGGATCGAACCGATCCGAAAGCGGTTGCCCGCGGGCTACGCGATGCGGATCAGCGGCCAGTTCGAAGCGCAGGTGAGAGCTGCGCGGGTGGTCACCTGGCTCTCGCTGCTCTCCATCGCCGTCATGGGCGGGCTGTTGATGTGGCACTTCAAGTCGCTGAACCTGACGCTGCAGACGCTCTCGAACATCCCTGTGGCGTTCCTGGGCGGGGCGGCGGCGATCCTCATCACGGGACAGGACATCTCCATCGCGAGCCTCGTCGGTTTCATCTCGTTGGGTGGGATCGCGGCGCGAAACAAGATCCTGCTCATCGACCACTACCTTCACCTCGTATTGGAGGAGGGCGAGACGTTCTCCCAGGCGATGATTCGGCGCGCGGGACAGGAGCGGATCGTTCCGGTGTTGATGACCGCGCTGACGAGCGGCATCGCGCTGTTGCCCCTGGTCCTGACGCCGGGAGAACCGGGTCGGGAATTACTCTACCCGGTCGCGAGCATCATCGTCGGTGGGCTCGTGGCTACGACGCTGATGGACTTGCTCCTGACGCCGGGTGTTTTTTGGGTGTTCGGCCGACGAGCGGTAGACCGCGCTCTCGAGCGGGGCACAATGACTTCCCCAACGATGGAGTGACTGGAGAATTGATGATGAGAATGACACGGATGATGGTCGCCGCGGTGGCCTTTGGTTTGACACTCGGACTGGGTGGCTGCAAGCACGACCCTGCCAGCGAACCCCTCGCGGGCAGCCATGACATCAAGGCGAAGAACGGCGGGACGGTCGTGCACCTCGAGGATCACGGACCGTGCATGGAGGTCGTGTACGACGCGAAGGCGGGGACGATCAAGCTCTACATCGCCGACGCCCACGGCGATGCGCTCGAGCTCGAGGAAGCGCCGACCGCCAACATCGAGAAGGACGCGACGGTGGTGAAGGCGACCGGGTCGAAGTCGATATGGACGTTCACGCACGACAACCTGAAGGAGCACCCGCACGTCGAGTTCGTCATCAAAGTGGGCGACAAGACGTTCAACAACGACAAGTGGCACGCCGACGAAGGCGACCACTAGTCACGCCTCCTGTCAGTCGGTCGCGTCCGCCCCGTGGGGGTGGGCGCGGTCGTAGACTTCGCGCAGCCTCGCCATCGACACGTGCGTGTAGATTTCGGTCGTGACGAGGCGCTCATGGCCGAGCAGTTCTTGCACGGAGCGCAGGTCGGCGCCCCGGTCCAAGAGGTGCGTCGCGAACGAATGGCGCAGTCCGTGGGGCGTGAGCCGCTGCGGGATCTCGGCGCGCCGGGCGTTCTCCAGGACCACCTGGAAGATCCAGCGTGACGAGAGCGGCTTGCCGAAGCGGTTGAGGAAGAGAATGCCCGGGTCCTTGCACTTCCGCTCGCGGACGAGTTCCTTGCGCGCCGGGAGGTACGCGAGGATCGCATCGAGGGCCTTGCCGCCGAGCATTGCGAGTCGTTCCTTGCGGCCCTTGCCGAGTACGCGGACGCTGCCGGCGTCGAGCTCGAGGTGTCGTATCGGCGTGGTCGCCGCTTCGGATACGCGGCAGCCGGTCGAGTAGAGGAACTCGAGGATCGCCCGGTCGCGCAGGCCTTGGGTGGTCTCCGGAAACGACAGGCTCAGCAGGCTCTCGACCTGGTTGACGGTGAGGAATCGCGGCACGCGCCGCGGCGTCTTGGGGCCCCGCACCGTCCGCGCCGGATCCGTCCTCATCTGACCGCGGTCCCGAAGGTGCCGAAAGAACGCCCGGAGGGAAGCGAGTTTCCTCTGGATGGACGTCGGCTTTAGATCCTGCTCCTGCAGTTCGACCAGGTATCGCCGGATGTCCAATCGATCCGGCTCCGGTCGATCCACCGACAGCCACGAAAGGAACGCGACGAGATCACTCCGATACGCCCGCATCGTGCTCGTCGACATCTGCCGCACGTCACGCAGGTGCACAAGGAATTCCGCCAGCCGTTCCTCGAGTGGATGGCTCCGCCGCATGACCCAGAAGGTAATCGCGGAGTTTTCCCAGCGAGAACTCTTTCCCGCGGGGAAAAGGCCACGATTTCTTCCCGTGGGTCCCTTCAATGTGCGGGCCCATGAACGGAGACCTCGCCGGCATCCTCTGCGCCACCTTCTTTGCGCTCTGTTCGATAGCGTTTGCCGGCGCGGGGCGGGTCGTGGGGTCGATGGTGGTGAATCAGGTGCGGATCCTGCTCGCCGCGGTGTTCCTGATAGGGCTGCACGTCGCGTGGTTCGGGGAGTTCTGGCCGTCGTCGATGACCGCCGGACAGGGGTGGCTGCTCGTCTTGTCCGGAGTGATCGGGCTTGCTCTCGGCGACCTGTTCTACTTCCACGCCCTGGCGGTGCTCGGTCCGAGGGTGGGGACGCTATTGATGGCGATGTTCCCGATCTTCGTGGTCCTCGGCGAGGGCTTTGCGCGGGGATACTGGCCGGGCTGGAGCGATGGGCTCTGGATGGCGGTGATTGTCGCCGGGGTGCTGATCGTTCTCACGGGCAAGAGCGCGAGGAGCGGATGGCGCAGCCCGGGCGGAAGCAAGTTCGTGGCGATCGTGGCTGGCGTACTCGGCGCCATCGGCCAGGGCACGGGGCTCGTCATCGCGAAGATGGCTGACGATGTGTCGCTGACCGCTGGCACAAACCCGTTGTCCGTGACCGTCGTGCGCATGATCGCGGGTCTCGTCGGCATGACGCTCATCGTCGCCGTGCAGCGCTCGCTCAAGCCACGCACGACCGAGCGCGCGCGCATGACATCGAAGGCGTTCTGGATGATCCTGATCGGCGTCGTATTCGGCCCGACTCTGGGCGTGTGGTTGTCGATGGTTGCGATCGCCGAAATCCCGGCAGGTCGCGCGGCGGTGCTCATCGCTCTCACTCCCGTACTCATGCTGCCGATCGTCTGGATCGGGTGGAAGGAGCAGCCCTCCCTGCTCGGTTGGGTGGGCACGATCGCTGCGTTCGCCGGCACCGCGGCGCTGTTGGCCGGACGCGCGGGGTGAGTCAGAGCAGCGCGGCCAGCAACCTCTGGACCCGCTCGACGGTGTGGTCGCCCATGTGGCCGATGCGGAACGCTTGCCCCTTGAGCTTCCCGTAGCCCTTGTCCATCGCGAAGCCCGCGGCCTTGGCGCGCGCAGCGAGGTCCATGATGTCGCGACCCGGGGCGCGCAGGGTCGTGACCGTTGGGGAACGGAACCCCTCGTCGACGAACGGCTCGAAGCCATTCACAGCCGCCCACTCGAGGGTGTGCGACTGCATGTCGAGGTGGCGCTGCCAACGACCGTCCATCCCTTCCTTCGCGATGCGGTCGAGTTGGTGCGACAGCGCGAACACGAGGGGCACGCAGGGTGTCGCCGGTGTCTTGCCGTCCGCGAGGCCTTTCTTCGCCTTCAGGAAGTCCAGCAGGAACCCCCGTTCTTCGATGCCCCCGGCCCGTTCGATGGCGCGCGCCGACACCGCGTACACGACGAGGCCCGGCGGCAACGCCAGGCACTTCTGCGTGCCCGCGAACGCCAGATCCAGGCTCCAGTCGTCGAAGCGCAGTTCCGCGCCGCCGAGGCTGGTGACCGCGTCGACGAGAACGAGGGATTCTGGTGACACCTCGCGCACGACCGCTGCCATTTCCGCGAGCGGGGCGAGCACGCCGGTGGATGTCTCGCTGTGGGTGATGCAGACCGCCGCGAACGGTTCGCTCGCTTCGAGTTTCGCGGCCAGCGCGTCGGCTCTGACCGGCTGACCCCAGTCCACTGCCAAGGCGCCCGCCTCCCTTCCACACGCTGCGCTGATCTTAGCCCATCGCTCGCTGAACGCGCCGCAGGCGAGGTGCAACACTCGTCCGCCGCGCGGCACGAGATTGCGGATGCCCGCCTCCATCACCGCCGTCGCGGGCGCGTTCTCGAACAGGGTCGTCGAACCGCTCGTCGCCCAATCCGTCTGGAACACGAGTTGGAGCTTGTCGCAGACGCTCTTCACCTCATCGACGAACTTCGGGTTGCGATGGCCGATCAGCGGCTGCGCCATGATCGCTCGCAGTTCCGCGTCGACTTCGACCGGTCCAGGGATGAACAAGACTTCGTGCTCGGTCTTGGCTCAATTCTAATTCGTCCAGACGCTGGCCCGCTAACATGGGTTGGCCCGCAAGGTTTTTTTTTTCGTCGTCCGTCAGTCCCGGCTCCAGCACGGCAGCGAGGCTCTTGCGAGTCACGAATACCTCCGCCTCCTTTTCGACGCGGGGGCGCCGCTCGAACCCGCCGAATCCGACGAACAGCCCGACGACGTCCTTCGCCTCCAGGTCGGTTATGCCGTCTCCCGTGAACAGCACGGGGCGGTGCTCCGCGGGCACCGCCTCGAGGACGCGCACCTTGCCGTGGTTCTGCCACAGAGGACTCTCGCGATCGAAATCCAAGTAGTCCCCCGCGGAATCGAAGCGGACCGGGACCGCGTGGACGTTCTCCTCGGGAACGCCCAGGTGCAAGGCAAGCGCGAGTACCGGTTGGTACAACCCACCGCTGATGATGCCGACGTGCTTGCCGAGGAACTGCAACGCCGCGATCGTGTCGGCAGCGTCGGGGACGAGGTTTTGGACGTAGAAACGACCGACGGTCTCCAACTCGTCCCGCCCAGGAGCGAGGACGCCGAGGCGTTCCTCGTAGATCTGCGCCAGCGGGGCGGTGCCGTTCATCGCGCGGTCGGTGAGCGCGAGCATCTCGTTGCGCTGTTCCGCCGAGAGCTTGCGCGTCAATTCGTCGACGCCTTCGATCGAACTCAGGGTGGAGTCGCAGTCGAAATAGAAACTCGCGAAGGGACCCATCAGCGCACCGAGCATACGCGACCGATGCCGGGCAGCGCATTCACCTGGTCGTACGCCGCGTCCGTGAGTGGATGCGCCAGGTTCCAGACGCCGAGCGACAGGTCCTCGCCGTCGCCGATTTGCATGCGGGAGATGTTGATGTCGTGCTCGCCGAGCACCGTGCCGATCTTCCCTAGCATCCCCGGACTGTTCGCGTGGAACGTGACGAGCGCGGGGCCCTCCGGGATCGCGTCCATCAGGAATTCGTCCATCTGGACCATGCGCCCGTGGCGCTGACCGAGGACCGTGCCACTGACGTGGTGCCGTTCCTCGTCGATGACGACCTCGACGCGCACGAGGTTCATGAAGTCCCGCATCATCGAGGAGACCTCGCTGTGAATTCGGACCTTCTGGTCGCTCGCCAGCCGCTCGACGTTGACGGGCGTGACCGGTCCGTCGTATCGCTTCGACAGGGCACCCGTCATCATCGCGACCGTCAGTGGCCGCATCGCCAACTCCGGCACGGCGCCTTGCAGAGTCAGGCGCAGCGACTGGACCTCGCCCGGGAAGATCTGCACGACGAAACTCGCGAGGTTGAATGCCAGCTTGAGATAGGGGGTGACGAGCGAGGCCTCGCTCGGCGCGATCCTCGGCAGGTTGATGCCGTTGAGCACGATGCCCTGCCGCAGGCACGTCGCGATCTGCCGTGCCATGTCGAGCGACACGTTGCGCTTGGCCTCTTTCGTGCTCGCGCCCAGATGGGGGGTCAGGATCAGGTTTGGCGTTGTGCGCAACCGGCTGTCCTCCGCGAGAGGCTCTTGCTCGAACACGTCGAGGGCAGTGCCGGCGAGGTGACCGGAGTCGAGGGCGTCGCACAGCGCTTCCTCCTCGACGATCCCGCCGCGCGCTGCGTGCACGAGCCGAGATCCGGGCTTCATCTGCGCGAGGAAGTCCGCGTTGATGAGGTGCCGCGTCGCGTTGATCAGCGGGACGTGGACGGAGAGGAAGTCCACCTTCGGCAGGAGTTCGTCCAGTTCGACGATGCGCACGTTCTCGGGAGCGTTCGCCTGCGATATGACTGGGTCGTACGCGATGACCTCCATCGCCAGTCCCACGCCGCGTCGGGCGACGACGGTGCCGATGCGTCCGAGTCCGAGCACGCCCAGCACCTTGTCGCGGATCTCGACGCCGGTGAACTTGCTCTTCTCCCACTTGCCCGCCCGAACACTGGCGTCAGCGCCCGCGATGTTCCGCGCCATGCTCAGCATCAACGCGATGGCGTGTTCACCGGTCGTGACCGCGCCGGCTTCCGGTGTGTTCATCACCACGATGCCCCGCTGTGTAGCAGCCGCCACGTCGATGTTGTCGACCCCGATTCCGGCTCGCCCGATCACTGCGAGATTGTCGGCACACTCCAGTGATCGGGCGGTCACCTTCGTCGCGGAGCGAACGACGAGCGCGTGGTACGGCGTCAGCTCGCTGCGGAGTTCCTCTTCCGCCATGCCTTTGCGGACTGTGACGTCCGCGCATTCGCGCAGGATTTCGAGTCCCTCTTCGGACAGGTCGTCTGCGACGAGGATCTTCCAACCGGTCATGTGTGCCTCTCTGAGTTCCCACCGCCGGTGGGGGGTCGCGGCGGGGATGCGCTACCGCGCACCCTTGCCGAACAAGATCACGCCGACTGTCCGAAGGATGATGTTCAGGTCGAACAGCGAGCTGATGTTCTTGATGTAGTAGAGGTCGTAGCGCAGCTTTTCCATCGTGTCTTCGATGGAAGCTGCGTAGGCCATGTTGACCTGGGCCCAGCCGGTCACGCCGGGCTTCACCGTGAGTCGCAGGGGATAGAACTCGATGTTCTGCGAGAGTTCCTCCACGAAGAACGGTCGCTCGGGCCGCGGCCCGACGAAGGACATGTGGCCGGCCAGGACGTTGTAGAGCTGAGGGATCTCGTCGAGGCGTGTCAGCCGCAGCCACCTCCCGACCTTGGTGACCCTGGGATCCTCCAGGCTCGCCCAGACCGGGCCGCTGTCGTCTTCCGCATCGATGCGCATCGTACGGAACTTATTGATGACAAAGTTCTTCCCGTCCTGACCCACGCGGGTCTGGCGGAACAGCGCCGGTCCGCGACTCGAGAGTTTGACGAGGATCGCGACCAGGCCCATGACCGGTGCGGCGAGCAGGAACCCGACGGATGAGAGGGCGATGTCGGCGAGGCGCTTGATCGCGATCGCGACCGGCGGTTTGTTGAAGCCGCTACCGAAGATCAGGTAGGACGGGCGCAGGCTCTCGATCGCCATCTTGCCCGCGACGCGCTCGAACATCGCTTCGCGTTCCTCGACCTGGATTCCCTGCATGCGCGCTGCGAGGAGTTGGGTGATCGGGAGGGTGCCGCGGCGTTCTTCGAGCGCCACGACGACGCGTGCGACGCGGCGTTCCTGGCCGAGGCCAGGAAGGTCGTCGATGGTGCCGATCATCTCGTGATGCGGTGGGCAACCCGGGGCGCTCGGCACGGGCCCGTTCTCGCTGACGAGGCCGACGACCTCGAAGCCCGACATCGGGTTGTCGTGGATCAGGTTAGCGATCGCCTTGGCGTGCGGGCCCGCTCCCAACACGATCACCTGTTCTCCGAAGTTCCACTTGTAGAAGAACCAGTGGAAGCCGGCGCGGAACGCGTAGACCAGGGCGTAGCACACGCCGAGGAGCAGGATGAGTTTCCAGGTTTCGCTGCTGGGGTTTGCCAGGCCGGGGAAGTGGAACAACTCCTTCAAGAAGAAGACCAGCAGCGCCAGCAGGACGAGTGAGTAGCCACCCGAGTGCAGCAGACGGTTGGGCAGCTCGCCGCGATTCTGCGACACCTTCCAGTCGTAGAGGTCGTTGTACGACAGGCATGCCTGGCACAGGATGGCGATCGTCACGCAGGAGAGCAGGAATCGGATGGAGGGCCACGTCGAAAGATCGAGCGCGAACTCCTGGGTGGCGAGTGGCGGGAATGCAGTGCCGACGAAGAGGACTCCCGTGAAGATGATCGCTTCCGATGCGATGAGCATCAGCTTGCGCCGCGGAATGATCTGCTCCCGGAGGGTTGGCATCTCTTACCGGCCTCGCTCCCGGCCCAGCGGGCGACCTGTGCTCTCTCGCATCGCGTATACCGGGGTCTCGCCGCCGGACGGGGCGGGTCGATGACTCGTGTTACTACGCGCGCAGATCAAGGCTTCTACCGAGGTTCAGAGAAAGTGTGGCGCTAGGGTTGGAAGGCGGTCCCTGGGAAGTGCACAACCATCATTGTATCGGCAGCTGTCGCTTGCACAGCAACTACGTCGACTCGCAATAGGCGTGGACGCCGCCGCTGGAGTGGGGCGAGTCTCGACAGGGTGCGTTCGAGGCGCCGGACTTGCGCGGGTCGAACGGTGATTTCTGGTGCAAAATGCCCAACCCGTGTCTTGACCTCGACCGCCACTAGGAGCCCCCGCTTGCGCACGAGGAGGTCGACTTCGCCGATTGCCGTCCGCAGGTTTCGTGCCAGGATACTGAATCCCAAGCCGCGTAGGTGCGCAGCAGCTGCTTCCTCCCCGCGGCGGCCCAGCTGGATACGGGGCGGCATACGGTGGTGATCGTCAACTCGGTTTGCCTCCCTTTCCGTCTTCCGAGGCCCCGGCTTTCGCGTCATCGGAGATGACCCTGACGATCGAAGGCGCGTCGAAGATCATGGTCGGGCCGTCGGCAGTCGGTTTCACCGTGACGACGTTCTCTTGGACACTCGCGACGATGGCGTGCATTCCGCTGGAAGTCACGACGCGGTCGCCCTTCTTCAGGGAGGCTCGCATCTGCTTGAGCTGCTTCTCTTGCTTCTTTTGCGGGCGCAGCAGGAAGAAGTAGAAGACGAGCAGGAGTGGGGCGATCATCCACATCGAATCCATGCACGGATTCGGCTTGGCGCCCTGCGTGCCGGCAGGTTTCCTGCTCGGCTCGGTCGTGCCCGAGTCGGTGGTTTTTGCCGGGGTGGAGGCCTTCTTGCCGGCTGCGGATTCCTTCTTCTCGGGGTACTGAGTGCGGAATTCCGGGCGCAGGTGCAGGCCCACTGGGAGTTTCATGGTTTCGACCGGGTTTCTGGGCTGTTTGGGCGGGGCAATATAGAGGGCGCCCCCCGGTTTCATAGGTTGTTTCGGTTCTCGCCACACAGTGGGGCAACGAGGACCCGAGAAGCGGCCCGAAATCGGGGCGGCAGCCCACCCTCGCGCAGGCGCGACGTCAGGCGCGCGCGACGAGCATCGCGAAGTCGTCGACGAGGACCCCTTCCCGCATCAGCCGGTCTTCTTCTTCGAACAGCCGTGAGAGCACCAGATTGTGACTCCAGTTCGAGGGGTCGAAGGCGTGGATCTGGTCCATGAGGATCGGCTGCAGGAGTGCCCCACCGGCGCTCGTCAGCGCGTCGACGGTAAACCCGGCTTCGCGACACGTCGGCACGATCTCAGCGCTCCGCACGGCTTCCGAGGGGTCTGTCGCGATCATCATTTCGAGGGCAGGCCGCGCGACCGTCCGGTGGTGGATCTTGTGTTCGTCGGGCACGATCTGGTCGAGGGCGTGGTTGCACGCCTCGATCTGGGCGTCGGTCCACTGGAAACGGTTCGGGCCGACATACTCCTGCGCCATGACGATCCCGCCTGGCACGAGGGCGTGGCGAGCCTGCTCCCACATCCCTTCGAGGTTTTCGACGTGGTGGATGGCGCCGAGCCCCAGCAGGATCCTCACGGAATCCGCCGCGAGATCGAGGTGGTTGAAGTCGCCGTGCTGCACGGACAGGTTGGACAGGCCCTCTCGCTGGAACTCTTCGTTGGCCTGCCGGATCACCTGGTCCGCGATATCGATGCCGATGAACTGCCGGTCGGGCAGGTTCGCGGCGAGGATCCGCTCCTTGAGCGCCGCGCCGCAACCGAGCGAGACGATCGTGTCGCCGGGGTCCGAGTTCGTGCGGCACGCCTGGATTGCGGCGTCCAGGTGGCCTGTCAGGGAGCCGAATGCCCGCAGCGACACGTAGGCCTGGATCAAAGGATGGTTGAGGTAGTTGTCATGCGCCCCGCCGGCGGCATCCTTGTGCGAGTCGTTCCAGAAGCTTGCTACGGTCTGGTTCTGTGACTTGGGCTTGTCCACCGCAGAAGTCTACCACCGTTTCTCCCCTATCCTTCTCTCCCGATCAGCCGATGTCCCGCGTCCTTCTAGCCATGTCCGGTGGCGTCGATTCCAGCGCCTGCGCCGTCCTGTTGCAGGACGCGGGCGAAGACGTCGTCGGCGTGTTCATGCGCAACGGCGTGGTCGGCGATGGTGTTGCCAAGGAGAAGAGCTGCTGCAGCGCGTCTGATGCGCGTGACGCCGCGGCGGTCGCGGATCGGCTGGGTATCCCGTTCTACTCCGTGGACTACAGCGAGGAGTTCGCGAAGCTGATGGACTACTTCTCGGAGGATTACCGGCAGGGTCGCACGCCGAACCCGTGCGTGCTGTGCAACCAGCATCTGAAGTTCGGCCACCTGTTCTCGCTGGCGAAGTCGGTCGGCGCGGACACCGTCGCGACGGGGCACTACGCGAAGGTCGTGGACGGCCAGATGTTTTGCGCCGAGGACGCCGACAAGGACCAGACGTACTACCTGTTCGGAGTCGACCGCGAGGCGCTGCGCCGGGTCCGATTCCCGCTCGGCGAGTTGACGAAGGTCGAGGTGCGGGCGAAGGCAGAAGCTGCAGGTCTCCGCACGGCGAACAAGGCCGAGTCGATGGACATCTGCTTCGTCACCAGCGGTGACTATCGCGACGTGGTGCATGCCCGTGGTGGAGCTGGTCGGCCCGGAGTCTTCCACGACGAGTCCGGCGCGGTGGTCGGCGAGCACGACGGGATCGATGGCTACACCGTGGGCCAGCGTCGGGGATTGCCGGCGATGGGAGTCCCCTACTACGTGCGGCGGATCGGCCCCGGAACCGGGGTGATCGAGATCTGCGCCAAGGAGGGTCTGCTCGAGGGTCGCGCCGCGGTGCGCGGGGTCAACTGGCTCGTGGACCCGCCGGATGGTCCGATGCGCGCGAGCGTCAAGATCCGGGCTCGGAGCGCGTCGGCGTCGGCAGAAATTGTTCCGGGCGCGGATCCGGAAGGCGTCGAGGTGCGATTCGAATCGGAGGTCTCGGCCGTCACCCCTGGGCAGGCGGCGGTGTTCTACCGGGAGGATGGCCTGGTGCTGGGTGGCGGCTGGATCGTCTAGTCGTCCGCCGCCCCCGCTCGTGGTGGACACGACCGCCCCGGCCTTGTAGCTCCCTGGGGATCGCCGCGGCTCAGGACAGCGAGGCAGCCTCAGAGACGGTCGTAGGTCTTCGTCTCCGCGAGCGGCCTGGTTGCCCGAACTCCACTCAGGACCTGAGCTTGTCAGGCCCCGGCCTGTGCCCTTACAGCGATTCCTTGAGCTTCGCACCCGGGCGGAAGCCCACGGTCTTGCTCGCCGGGATCTGGATCGGCTGCTTGGTCTGGGGGTTCAGCCCGACCCTGGCCTTGCGCTCGCGGACGATGAAGCTACCGAAGCCCACCAGTTGGACCGTGCTGTCCTTCTCGAGTCCAATGCTGATCGAACTCAGCACCGAGTTGACTGCTCGTTCGGCATGGGCTTTTGAGCAGTCCGTTCCCAGTTCCCGTTGCACTGCCTCGATGAGTTCCGCTTTGTTCATAATTCCTCCGCTTCGTTCTAAGGTGTCGAACGCCCAACCGCCCGGTCAGGCTGCGCGGGCATTCTAGGCACATCGGCCTGCCCGAAGCAAGCGAGAGCCCGGAAACCCGCCTGCAAGGCGGGTTGGGTGAAGATTTCATCGACGCTGCTCGTGACGGGGTGGGGATTTGCGTTGGTTGCTCAAGGCGCGGGGGCCTGTCGTCGATACCAACGGCATCCCCGCTGCCGACCCTTGCGGGGGAATTCCCAAGAGACGGAGATAAGTGCAACTATGAGGACCGCAGTCCTGACCGCCCTGATCGTTTCGCTAGCTGGCTGCTCGACGACCGGCTCGGCGCCGCATCCCTACGCGATGCCTAATTTGCTGATGCGCAGGGAAATCCAGTCGCGCATCTCGAACTTCGAATTCCTGCACGGCCAGGATCTGCTCAACACGATGCTGTGGTTGCAGACCAAGGCGGGAGAGACGGCGATCGTCGATCTCCTGAGTGTCCTCGACCACGCGAGCCCGAAGGTGCGCTGCAGCGCGACCTGGATTCTGGGTCGGATCGGGGATCGTCGCGTGATTCCGGACCTCCGTCCCCTGGTATCCGACAAGCACGCGGTCGTGCGTCTGGAAGCCGCCCGCAGCCTCGTGGCGTTGGGTGACCTGAAGTACGTCACGGTCCTGATCGTGGGTCTCGATTCCGACAAGCCCTCGGTTCGCTACAACTGCCACATGGCGCTCAAGGACAACACCAAGAAGGACTTCGGGTACGATCACCTCGAGGATGACGACACCCTGCGTCGCGCGACGGTGCTGAAGTGGCGCGAGTGGTGGGCGCGGCAGTCCTCGGATCCATGGTTCGCGGCGAGCTACGCCACGGAGCACGGTCTCCCGTCCGCGGCGCTCGCTCAGGTCTCACCCTTGCCGACCGGCGAGACCAAGACGCCGGCCAAGACTCCGACGATGAAGCCCGACACGGGATCGGTGACGAACCCGTGGGCACCGATCGAGCCGACGCCGGATGCGACCAAGCCCAAGGGGACCGGCGCGGAAACGAAGACCCCCGGCGACGACACGAAGGACGACACGCCTGTGTTCAAGCTGCTGGACCTGGGTCCCGCGGAGAAGAAGCCGACGACCACCACGGGCAAGACGGACACGGACAAG
>CAYYAQ010000019.1:32012-48712 GCA_964469555.1 uncultured candidatus Brocadiaceae bacterium
GGGTCCCGCGGAGAAGAAGCCGACGACCACCACGGGCAAGACGGACACGGACAAGCCCACCCCTGCGAAGGCCACCCCCGGAAAGTCCACGCCAGGCAAGACGGGTACCGATACCGCGACCCCCGCGAAGCAAACCGAGAAGATCGCGCCCGGATCGTCCACCGCCGGCAAGCGATAACACCTCTGGACGGAGCGAGATGGGGCGCCGGGGCGGTATGCCCCGTCTGCTTTTAACCAGGAGGTCGGGCACGCTTGGGGGTGTCGTGGTCGGGGCCGCGGGTTAGACTCCGCTCGACACGAGGCCCGAGACCCCGTCGAGATTCCGCATGAAATCCAGAAACCAAGGCTTCACGCTCATCGAGTTGATGGTGGTGATCACGATCATCGCCCTTCTCGCGGTCGCCATCCTGCCCGAGCTGGTCAAGTCCCAGGAGCGGTCCCGCCAGGCTGCGGACCAGCTCAATCTCCGGTGGCACTTCCAGAACATCACGAACTACAAGGGCCGCTACAAGACCTCACCGCGTGGTGGTGGCCACAAGTTCGTTCTCGACCCGTGGATCCGCGGCCTCGTGGAGCACACGCCGCAGAACATGGAGCGGTACTTCTCGCCCCAGATCATGGGTGAGGACGAGCGCTATCTCGAACTCAAGGATATGGACGCCGAGGAGTACTGGAAGTCTCGGGACGACGTGACTTCCTTCGATACGAACTGGGCGGGTGTTGCCCAGGACCACAAGCGGAACTGCATGACCGGCAAGCGCATCATCATGGCCACGGACAACGAGGATGCGAACGTCTACCCGGACGGCGCCGTCGTCGTTCTCTTCGGCGATGGCGTGATCAAGACGCTCTTCCGCGATCCGGACTTCGCCAAGCACGGCTACTCCATCGATCCGGACGAAGACGAGCTGATCGATGTCGGACCCAATTCACGGCATCCCCAGTTGATGTTGCTCGAGCATTAGCGGTCCAACCGTTCTTGACCCGAGCGCTCGTGGGCGCGCCCTCGATGGATACACCGCAACCGCGGGAATGTACATGCTCAGCACGGGACGGCATCCAGCCACGACACGTGGCAGGAACGCCGTGCTGACGACGCGATAATTCTCAAAGGTCTACGCGCCCCCGTTACGCCGTGACGACAAAGCGCGTCGCGGCGTTTCGTGATTAACACACACCGGACGTCGATCATCCGTAGTTTGGTTTCCTCCCTCCCTCGACCCGCGACCCGCACGCATCATGTCCCGCCCTATATCCTCGCTGATTCTCGTCTCGATCCTGACTCCGGCGGCCTTCGCGCAGGTCGACGAATCCCTGCTCGCGGGCATGAAGGCCCGGTCTATCGGTCCCGCCGGCATGAGCGGTCGCGTCGTCTCCCTCGACGCCGTGATCAGTGATCCGAACACGGTCTACGTCGGCGCCGCGAGCGGCGGCCTGTGGAAATCGACGAGCGGTGGTTTGACGTTCAAGCCCATCTTCGACGACCAACCGGTAGCATCGATCGGCGCGATCTGCATCTACCAACCGAGTCCGGACATCGTTTGGATCGGGACCGGCGAGGGCAACCCCCGCAACAGCGTCTCGCTCGGCAACGGTGTCTACAAGACGACGGACGGTGGACGCACGTGGAAGTACCTCGGCCTCGACAAGACGGAGCGGATCCGTCGCATCTGGGTGCACCCGTCGAATCCGGACGTGGCGTTCGTCGCCGCGCTGGGCACGGCGTGGGGAGAGAATCCGGAGCGGGGGCTCTTCAAGACGAGCGACGGCGGGAAGAGCTGGGAGAAGGTGCTCTACGTCGACGCGAAGACCGGCTGCATCGACATCGAAGTCGATCCGCGAAACCCGCTGAAGATGTTCGCCTCGATGTGGGACCACCGGCGCAAGCCGTGGACGTTCCGGTCCGGGGGCCCGGGATCGGGATTGCACCTGACAGTCGACGGTGGTCGCACCTGGAAGAAACTCGGCAAGGCTGAGGGGTTGCCCGCGGGCATCCTGGGGCGCACCAAGGCCGCGTTCGCGCCATCGAACCCGAAGATCGTCTACGCGCTCGTCGAGGCGAAGAAGAACGTGCTGCTGCGGAGCGACGACGGTGGATTGAAGTTCCGCGTCGTCAACAAGGAAGACAACATCGCGCCGCGACCGTTCTACTACTGCGACATCCGCATCGACCCGAAGAACGCCGACCGCATCTACAATCTGCACTCGTCGATCACGTTGTCGGAGGATGGCGGCAAGTCATTCCGTCAGCTCGTCGGCTACGGGCAGGCGCACCCGGATCACCACACGATGTGGATCGATCCGAACAACCCGCGCACGATCCTGGAAGGTAACGACGGCGGCGTCTCGATATCGCGAGATCACGGCGCGACGTGGGGCTTCGTGACGCAGCTTCCGCTCGCCCAGTTCTACCACATCGCGGTGGACATGGACGTGCCCTACAACGTCTACGGCGGCATGCAGGACAACGGCTCCTGGCGCGGCCCGAGCACGGTCTGGGAGAACGGCGGCATCCGCAACCATCATTGGGATGAGGTGTGTTTCGGCGATGGGTTCGCCACGCTGCCCGATCCGAATGACTCGATGCAGGGCTACGCGATGAGCCAGGGCGGCAGCCTGATCCGATTCAATCTGCGCACCGGCGAACGGAAGAGCATCAAACCGATCGGTCCGGAGGACACGGATCTGCGGTTCAACTGGAACGCGGGCATCGCGCAGGATCCGTTCAACAAGACGACGATCTACTACGGCAGCCAGTTCGTGCACAAGTCGACGGATCGTGGTGACTCGTGGGTGGCCATCTCTCCCGACCTGACCACGAACCACGCGGAGTGGCAGAAGCAGGAGTCCAGCGGTGGACTCACGCTCGATGTGACCGGCGCCGAGAACTACACCACGATCCTGACGATCGCGCCGAGTCCGATGGACACGCGGGTGATCTGGGTGGGAACCGACGACGGTCGCGTGCACGTCACGAAGAACAGCGGCGCCGATTGGACTTCAGTCGAAGCGAACATCCCTGGTCTGCCGGTGAACGCGTGGTGCCCGCACATCGAGGCATCGAAGTTCGACAAGGCTACGGCGTTCGCGGTGTTCGACGACCACCGACGCAACAACCTAAAGCCGTACGTCTACAAGACCGCGGACTCCGGCAAGACGTGGCGGAACCTGGCGACGTCCAACATCCGCGGGTATTGCCTCGCGCTCGAGCAGGATCCGATCGACGAGGATCTGTTGTTCCTCGGCACGGAGTTCGGTCTGTGGTTCTCGTGCGATGACGGCGCGCACTGGAGTCAGTTCAAGAATGGATTCCCGACTTGTTCCGCCATGGCGTTGGTCGTGCACCCCCGGGAGCACGATCTCGTGATTGGAACCCACGGTCGCGCTGCGTACGTCATCGACGACATCTGGCCGTTGCGCGGCCTCGACCAGGGCATTCTGGAGTCGCCACTGCACCTGTTCCCGATCCCGCCGGCGATCGCCCACCGGACGAGGCAGACCGGCGCGTCGCGGTTCCCGGGCCAGGGTGAGTTCCGCGGCGAGGTTCGGCGGCGGGGAGCGATGATCACGTTCGCCGTCCACCAGGAGGGCTTGAAGCACCCGGACCCGAAGATCGAGGCCGAGCTGGCCAAGGCGCGCAAGAAGCGCCCGGCGAAGAAGGCGAAGAAGGAGATCAAGATCGCGAACGGATCCTCCGCGGCGAAGCCCAACGGCGGAGGCTCGCGCAATTCGAAGAAGGCCGACGCCAAGAAGCCGCTGGCTACAGGGCAGGCGCGGATCGAGATCCTGGACAAGAAGGGCAATCTGGTGCGCTCTTTCGACCGCGGAGTCACGCTCGGGCTGAACCGGATCGTGTGGGACCCGTCCCGCGACGGTGGGGCGCGGATGTCTCGCGGCGGGTCTTCGGGACGCCGTCGGTTCCGCGGTGGTTCGCGGGGTGGTGAGGTGCTTCCAGGGACCTACACCGTTCGGATCACCATCGGCGAGAAGATCGAGACCGGCAAGGTCGAGGTCCAGCCCGATCCGCGGGAGATCTACACGGTCGCGGACCGTGAGGCCAAGGACGAGTTGCGTCGCGAGGGCCAGAAGATCATGGCGAGGGGCGCGAAGGTCACGACGCGGCTCGCGAAGATCAAGCCGGAGATCGAGTCGATCGCGGCGAAGCTCGAGCGCATGGCCAAGGATGAGCGGCCCAAGGCGCTCGACAAGGCGATGAAGGCTGCGCAGAAGGCCCTCGCCGACTTCGACACGAAGCTCTGGGGCAAGTCGGGCGGGCAGGGCATCGTCCGTAGTCGCGGTGTCGCCTCGAAGATCATGCGCGGCGCGTACGCGGTGAGTTCGTCGTGGGCTGCACCGACCCAAGCCGAGCGGACCATGATCGACCGCGCGGAGACGGCGGTCGACAAACTGGTGTCCGACTTCAACAAGCTCCTGAGCGGCCCGATCAAGAAGTTCAACGAGGCGCTCGCGAAGACCAAGCTGTCGTTCGCGGCGGACACGAAGAGGATCAAGTAGGGACGAGACGGGTCACTTGAGCGCGAGTGGCACTGGGTTGCTCGCCATGTAGATCTCGCCGCTGGCGTCGTACACTACGTAACCATGGTGGAAAGTGCAGTCTGCCGGCAACGGTAGGTTGGCCGGGAGGTCGAGCGTGAAGAAGCGCTGGCGCGAACGGTCGCGCCAGCATCTCCTACTTCGGTCGCGTGCCCTCGAGATCTGCCGACATGTAGATGTACGTCATCCACGCGTCGTAGTCGTCGGGATTGCCAGCCTCGTGGTAGTTCATCTGCTCGACGCGGAGGCCGAAGCGACCGCGGCGTTCGATGAGCCAGGCGATGTCGACGCCCCAGTGGTTCATGTCGAGTTCGAAGTCACCGTGAACCGTCGTGTAGGCGGCGAACATCGAGGCGCGGATGCTGTCGGTGATCTTCCAGTCGAGAGCGGTGCTCAGGGTCTGGGAGTCGCCCTGAAACCCGACGACGGTCGACACCGGCGTTGGTGAGGGGTCGAAGTAGAAGTTCGTGCGGGTGCGGCTGTCGATCTGGGACAACGTGTAGCTGCCGTGCCAGTCCAGGTCCTCGTCGGGCGTGTAGCCGCCGCTCAGCGTGTACGCCGTGCGCTCAGTGCGCGAGTCCGAGACGGCGTTCTGGCTGCGGAAGTGGTCCACGCCGATCTCGCACCACAGCGCGTCATCCCGGTAGCCGAGGCTGCTGCGCACGCCACGCGTGTGGTGATCGACGACCTCGTGCAACTGCAGCCCACCCTGACCGAAGTCACGGTAGCGCGCCCGCGCGGTCCAGTGCGCGTCGGGTCGCCAGTTGGCGGCGAAGATGTAGCCGTTCTCGACCACCGTGCCGCGGCTGAAGTCCGCGTCGGCGGCCTCGAGATCTGGGACGCGCAGCTTCTCCTGCGACCAACCCCAGCCGCCGGTGAGCGTCAGTGCCTTGCTCGCAGCCCAGTCGAGCTCGGCGGTCCCCTCGCGCAACCGCGACACGGTGCGCTGGTCGCGGAGGGTTCGCACGGCCACGGTCGAGGAGAGCGTGGGGTAGACGGTCACATCCGTCTGGTCGATGAAGAGGTGCTCACGATGATCGAGGTAGCGCAGGTCGGAGCTCAGCGTCAGGGTGTCGAGCAGTTCGTACGTAACCGTGCCGTCGATGAGCGTGGTGCGTGCGGCGCCGTTGGAGAGCGAGTTCGTGGTCGTGTTGTACTGATTGGTGTCGAAGCCCGTCCCCGTCCCCGCGCCGACGATGCGGCGGCGACGATCGAGGAAACGACTGTCGATCGACACGTCGAGCGGGCCGGTGATGTGCGACACGTTCATGCGCGCCCCAGGTCCTTCGAGCGAGCTGCCGGAGCTCGTGTTCTCCGTCTCAAGGAACGCCGGGTTGCCGACGGCGGTCTGCGAGTAGGTCCACCGGTTGTCTTCGCTTTGATCGAGGTATTCACCGACCAGCGTGATCGAAGTGTCGCGTGCGTTGATCGAGAAGCCGAGCTCGCCCTCGTCCTCAGACAGGCGTCGTGGACTCGACACGTTCGTGATCGTGTAGAGGGGCGTCAGGTTGCGATTCCCGATCCGGTTCGTCAGCCAGAAGCCGTCGAGGTCGCTTCGCGAGAATCCCGCGAAGATCTCCGCGTTGTCGAAGGGCACGCTCAGGTCGTACGACGCGACCTGTTGCCTTCGGTCGACGCGGTGGAAGTCACCGCTCGCCCGATAGGTGTTGCGGCTGCGGGTGAAATCTGCCGACGCTTTGTAGAGATCCGCCTTTTCGATCTCGAGCTTGTGGCGCTCGTACGGATCCGCGAGGTTCTTCGCCTCGATCAAGATCCGGTCTGCGAGTCGCGAGGTCCCCAGGAAGTGGCTGTCGATGCGGAGATCGGTGAGCCGGAAGCCGTCGTCGAGGTTGTAGTCGGTCTTGTAGCGGTCGCGGCTGCCGTGGACGTCCAGCCACCGGTAGCCCATCGTGTAGAAGAGGTCGAAGTACCGCGTCGGTTGCGGCGTCGGAGACTGTGCTGCCAGCGGCCCCCCGAACAGTAGCGCGCCGAACAGGAGCACCACAGGGCGTGGCACGGAGCTGAGTGGGCGCGCGGATATCACCGGAACAGGTAGCGGGAGTGGTTGCTGCCGTGGATCTCGGTGTGGCAGTTCAGGCAGTTCGTGAACACGGCGCCCCTCGTCTGGTCGTGGAACGACGGGTAGTCACCGTGGCACTGCAAGCAGTTCTGCTGCGACGTGTGTTGCTTCAGCATCCGCCGGTTCGTGCTCCCGTGCGGCGAGTGGCAGGCGACGCAGCCGTCTGTGCGCGACGCCTGGTGGGCGAACACGAACGGCCCGCGGTATTCCTTGTGGCACTTGACGCAGCCCTGTTCGCGGAGTTGCCGGTTGCGGATGCGGGGACGCGCGCTGTGTGGGTTGTGGCAGTCGACGCAGCTCATGGTGCCGCTGTTGATGTGGCTGCGGTCGTTCTTGCCGATCTTGACCGGGTGGTGATTGGGCAATCGGAACTCGGACGCGGCCTTCGTGTGGCACTTCGCGCACTTCTGCGATGCGTCTTCTCTCACTCTTCCCTTCGGCGCCGCAGGCGAGTGGCAGGTCAGGCAGGTGACCTGGTTCTTGAAGTGCGAGCCGATGCGCGAGTGGCGCATGGCGGGGTCCTTCTTGTGGCACTGGGCGCACGTCTGGGTCTGGAACGCCGCGTTCGTCCCGTGCATCGATTCGACGAGGTCCTTCTTGCCTGGCCCCCTCGCGTGTTCGACGGAGCCCGCGTGGCAGGCGCCACAGCCCTGGCTCAACGGGATGTCCTTGCGACCGAGGGTTTCGTGGATGGTGTTGTGCAGGATGCCGTAGGCGGGCTCGTGGCACTTCGCGCAGGAGCCGTTCGAAGGAGCCAGCGGCAGCTTCGGACCCGTCGCCCGCACGTTGTCCGGGTTCTCGGTCTTGGCTTTGGGCGGCCCGGTGTGCACGGTGTGGCACGTCGTGCAGGTCATCCCAGGGGTCAGCAGCGCCTTCTTCTTGCCCTTCCAGTGGAACTCGATCCGGTCGACGTGGGAGTGGCAACTGCGGCACGTCGCGGTGCCGTCGGTGGCGACATCGGGCCGCGTGATGAGCCGCGCGAGTCCACCGGTTTCGACGTGCAGGCTGCCGTTGCCGTGGCACGTCTCGCATTCCTTTGGATCCGCGTGGGCCATCAGTTTCGCGTGACCCGTCCCCGAGAGGAGCTTGTTGCGGCGCGGGTGGCACGAGATGCACTTCTTCGCGCCGACCGGCTTGGCCTTGCCCGAAGCGATCTGGTGGCTCGCCAAGTGCACGCCCGCGTGGGCAGCAGGCTTCTTCTTGGTGTGGATCTTGTGGCAGTCCGTGCACTTCTTGCCGGCGGCGACGAACCCCAGGAGGTCTCCGCCGTGGTTCGCGATCTGCTTCTCGTGGCAGCGGCCGCAGAGTCTCTGTTGGACGTCGAAGCTCAGCTTCGGCGGGAAGGTGATGAGACCCGTGTCGTTGTCCTCGTTGTCCGCGTGGGCCTTCGCCGGTCCGTGGCACGTCTCGCAGGCCTGCATCCGCTCGTCGTGGATGACGGGGTTGTGGGTGCCGGCGAGGATCTTCGTCTCCTCGGCTTCGTGGCACTCGATGCAGTCCGCCTGCCCGATGTAGGCCCCGTGGCGGGGGTAGGGCGCGGTCTTGTCCTGGGGCTCGGCTCCGAACCCGAGGGCGAGGAACGAGACGGCGAGGACGTAGACGAGGCGGCGGCGGGTGACGCGTCGTGGTGGGGACGAGGGATTCGATCCAGACACGAAGAGAGACTATCCGAAGCGAGCTGTTTCACAGCAAGAGCTTGTGTCTACAATCCTCCGCCTTCATGCAGACTCCACGGAAGTACTTCCTGCACAGCTACGGTTGCCAGATGAACAAGCTCGATTCGGAGCTCGTGGCCAGCCGATTGCTGGAAGCCGGCTACGAGGCGGCGGAAACGGAGGCGGAGGCCTCGGTGGTGCTCCTCAACACCTGTTCGGTGCGGCAGCACGCGGAGGACCGGGTCTGGAGTCGCCTGGGTCTGCTGCGGCAGAGGAAGAGAAAGGAGCCCGAACTCGTGGTGGGCGTGATCGGGTGCATGGCGCAGGAGCACCGGCGCTACATGCAGGCCCGGATGCCCCACGTAGATCTCGTCGTCGGGCCGTCGGCGTTTGGCGACATCGATCGGCAACTCGAAGAGGTCTACCGATCGGGGCAACGGCGGCCAGGTCTGGATCTGAAGCACACTTGGCGACGTGGCGCGGGCGTCGTCCACGTCGACTCGGGCGTGAGCGGTGACGTCATCAAGCGCAACGTCGGCGTGCGTTCCCATCCTTCGCAGGCGTACGTGAGCGTGATGCGCGGGTGCAACATGCCGTGCACCTACTGCATCGTGCCGAGCACGCGCGGCAAGGAGATCAGCCGACCGATCGAGGACATCTACGAGGAAGTGTTGCGGCTGACGGACGATGGCGTGACCGAGGTGACGCTGCTGGGGCAGACGGTGAACGCGTATGGCCGTGACCTCGGTCCGGGAGTGACGCTGTCGGCGTTGTTGCGACGGCTGCACGAGATCCCGACGGTTCGGAGGTTGGCGTTCATCACCTCGCATCCGAACTTCCTGTCGAGGGACCTGGTCACCACACTCGCGGAGCTGCCGCGGATTTCTAAGTTCCTGCACCTTCCGGCGCAGTCCGGGAGCAACCGCGTGCTCAAGCTGATGCGGCGGGGTTACACCGTCGAGCGGTACCTCATGCGTTGGGAGATGCTGAAGGAGGCATGCCCGGAGATGGAGATCCACTCGGACTGGATCGTCGGGTATCCGGGCGAAACCGATGCCGACCTGCAGGAGACGGTAGACTTCATGGATCGTGTGCGGTTTGCGCAGTCGTATGTCTTCAAGTACTCGCCGCGCCCCGGAACACTGGCGGCGGATCTGGTCGACGACGTGCCCGATGAAGTGAAGGCTGAGCGCAATCAGATCCTGTTGGGCGTCCAGGACCGGCACACGTGGGAGTTCAACAAGCGCCTCGTGGGGTCCGTCCAAGAGATCCTGGTCGAGGGCGTGAGTCCGCGGAATGCGTCGCGCATGACGGGGCGCACGCCGCACCACCGAATCGTGCACTTTGACTCGGACGACCAATCGTTGATCGGAGGCTACGTTCCGGTGTTGGTCACCGAAGCCGCGGCGCATTCGCTGATCGGAGATCTGCAGCCCGAGAACCACGCCCTGTCCCAGGCATGAACACGACCCCATGAATTATGAGGGTGTGATGCGAGAGGCGATCGCGCTGGCGCGCGAGGGGCGAGGTCGGGTTGAGCCGAACCCACGCGTGGGGGCGCTCGCGCTGCGGGATGGCGAGGTCGTCGGTCGGGGGTTCCATGCGGTCTACGGCGGCGACCACGCCGAGGTGGTGGCGCTGCGCGACGCGGATGCGTCGGGCGCGGCGCCGGACACGCTGGTCGTGACCCTGGAGCCGTGCAGCACCGAGCGCGGAATGGAAGGAAAGAAGACGCCTGCGTGCACCGATGCGATCCTTCGCGCGGGAGTGGGCACCATCGTGATCGGGCAGCCGGATCCGGATCCGAGACACTTCGAGCAGGGTGCCGCGACGCTCGCCAAGGGTAGCGTGGAAGTGGTGAGCGGAGTGCTCTCAGCGGAGTGCGCGGAGGTGAATCGACCGTTCGCGCGCTGGCTGCAGATGGACGTGCCCTGGGTGATCGCGAAGTGGGCGATGAGTCTCGACGGCAAGACAGCGACGCATTCGGGGGATTCCAAGTGGATCTCGGGAGACGACTCGCGGACGCGGGTGCACCAGGTCCGAGGTGCCGTCGACGCGGTGATGATCGGATTGAAGACTGCCATTGTTGACGATCCGGAGTTGACGGTCCGGCATGTCGAAGGGGACAACCCGACGCGCGTCGTGATCGATCCCCTGGGTGACCTTCCGGCGGATTCGAGGCTGGTGCGGACTGCGGGCGAAACGCCGACGTGGGTGCTCTGCGGCGCGGCGGCGAACCCGGACAACGTGTCTCGGTTGCGCGACCTGGGTGTCACGGTGGTCCAGGTTGCGGGCGAGGCGAGCGGCCACGAAATGGACCTGGGAAGCGGATGCCGCGAGTTGCGCAAACGCGGCGTGCGGCGTGTCCTAATGGAGGGCGGCGGCGGGCTCGCGGCACAACTCTTCGCCGCGAACCTCGTCCACCAGGTCATGGTGTTCATCGCGCCGAAGGTCATCGGCGGCGAGCGCGCGAAGAGTCCTGTCGCCGGCGCGGGCGTCGACGTTGTCCACGACGCCTGGAAGTTCGGCGAGATGTTCCACGAGCCCATCGGCGATGACGTCATCGTCCACGGCTTCGCGACCTGAGACGACGCGCGCTCAGGTCTTGCCGAGCGAGGCGGCGACGCGGGTGGCTTCCTGGATGGCGCGGGCGAGAGTGGAGCGGATGCGTCCGTCTTCCATGGTGAGGAGCCCAGCGATCGTGCAGCCGGCGGGGGTGGTCACTTCGTCCTTGAGAGCGGCGGGGTGGGAGCCACCCTGCAGGACCATGCGCGCCGCGCCCTGGGCGGTCTGGGCCGCGAGCTCGAGGGCCGCGTCGCGGGGGAGACCCATCATGACGCCGCCGTCGGCGAGGGCTTCGAGGAAGACGTAGGCGAATGCCGGGCCGCTGCCCGACAGGCCGGTGACCGCGTTCATGTGCTGCTCTTCGAGCACGAGGCACCGGCCAACGGACTGGAAGATCGAACGACCAGTGTCGAGGTCGTCATCCGTCGCGCCAGAGCCCGGGCTGATCACAGTCATGCCCTCGCGGATCAGGCAAGGCGTGTTCGGCATCGATCGGATGACGCGGCTCTCGGGCGACCACTCCTCGAGCTGCGCCAGTTCGATTCCCGCGACGGTAGATATGAGCAGGCGCCCTGCGAGGGGGCCGGCGAGACCTGTGAGCACCTCGCTCGCCCGCTGTGGCTTGACGCAGAGAAGAACCGTCGACGCCGTCTGTACCGCCTCGGCATTGTCCGTCGTGGCTCGAACACCGTGCCGATCGCCCAGCTTGGTGGCGCGATCGGCGGTCTTCGTGGTCACCACGACGTCGTCGGGTTTGACGGTTCGAGAGGCGAGAAGGCCACTGAGGACCGCTTCGCCGATTTTTCCACACCCAAGGATGGCCAGCTTCATCGCGCCCTGCGTTTTGAGAATCGTTTGTCTACCGATGAGCTCGGCAACATACTCCGAGCCAATCGGATCTCAGTGTGATTCCTGAAACCTCCGAGTCTCCAGCCACGCGCCGGGAGGGTTCGCATGTCAGACGATGACTCGAGTTCTTTCCGCGTCGGTCGCCTTCCCGACTCGCGAGATCTCGCAGTCCGCGATGGAGCGGGAGATGCCTCGGTGGCTCTTGGGTCGGACACCGCACGCGGAGAAGGTGCTGCGGATCCTTGGGCGCTCCGGAGTCGAAACGCGTCGGATGGTCGTCCCGCTGGCTGAGCTGTTCCGACTGGGCGAGCTCGGCGAGCGAAACCGCAGTTACATCCGGCATGCAAAGGAACTGGCACTGGACGTCGCTCGAGCGGAGGCGAGCGCCGAGCGGGAGTTGCGCTGAAGTGTCTGCCCGTTTCGGAACCTCACGAACTTCCTGTTGCTGCTCGCGCGTTCTCCCTGGTTTCGTTGCACGGCGATCGCGGTGTTGCGTCGGTCCCCCCGGTTGGCCGACAGGCTCGCGAAGCCAACGCTGGGTGCGGACGTGCCGCCTCGGCTCACTGGAATCGAAACAGGCATGCTCCCCTCGCTGCCGGCCCGGGAGCAGGATCGAGAGGAGCGTGCCTGAGTAGGATCGCCGGGGCGTCGGACGCTCTACCAGATGTTCTCGTACACCCAGCGGTTGCCGGAGGTGCGGATGACAGCGACCTGGTGCTTGATGCCGTAGTTCTTGAGGAGCGTCGGCATCTTGTCGAGCATCTCGATGAACATGTCGAACTCCGGGGGCAGCGAACCGGCGACCGCGTCGAGCTGGCTGGTGATGCCCTCGAACTGCGCTTGCATGTTCGACCAGCCGAGGCCGGTGTAGCCGCTGCTCACCATGTTCAGGCGGTTCGAGATCGACTCCGGGAGCGCAACGGGGTCCTGGCCGTCGGCGCGGTTCTTGGCCTCGTCGAGGCCAGCCCGCACCGCGTCACCGCCAGCGCCGCCGAAGGCGATCAGCAGCAGGTTGTCGGTCACGGCGTAGTGCAGTTCGACCATCGCCGCGATCGTGAGGTTGTAGACCGTGAAGCCCTTGTACTCCTTCTTCTTGCGACCGGCGTGCAGGCCCTCCTTGCGGAGCATGGTGTCGATCGACTTGCCCATTCTCGCGCCATCGCTGACATCGAACCCGATGCACATGCCGTCGAGCGTGCCGAGCGGGTTGGAGATGTCGACTTCGTCGGTCTCCATCTGGATCATCATGACGTTTCCGCCGAACAGACCGATGAGATCTTCGAACAGGCGCAGATCAAAGAGCTCCTTGAACTGCTCCTCGACCAATTCGATGCTCGTCGGGGCCGCGTCACCCATCGACTCGAAGATGGCCTTCACGCCTTTGTACGCGGTCTTCAGATCGAATGGCAGCGCGCTGGCGGACATCGCCCCGCGGGGCAGCATGGCGATGAGCGACGACTTCGCAGACTGTGCCGGGAAGAACGCGCCGGCCACGCCGCGGCTGTTCTGGTTGAAGTTGATCACCGCCTGGGAGAGGAGGGCAGGCCCCTTCGCGCGGTAGGTCACGTCCACGGAGTCGATGCTTAGCACGCCGCTGCCCTTCAGGATGTGGGTGACGATTGGCCGGAAGTCGGGATCGATGTTGTCCGACGCTGCCTGTGAGAGCAGCTGAGTGATCTTCTTGACGTTGATCGAGAGGCCAAGGCTCGCCGAGGCGTAGGCCTTGTCCCGCGAGTGGTGCTCCGCGTCCTCGGCGACCACTATCTCGGCGGCCTTCTTGATGTCGTTCGTGATCAAGATCACCGCATGGTCCTTGTGCATGAAGGGGACGGAGAGACCCGGGTCGTATGAATCCTCGTCGTGGAAGTAGGAGATCGTCTTGCCGCCGACTTCAATCTCCCTCAACGCCTCGCCCAACTGCTCCTTGACGAACTCCTGCGACTTCTTGCAGAAGGCCGCCAGATCGGTCTTGCCGTCGGGCGTCAACACGATGGTGACGGTGAAGGCCGGCGGCTCGTCCGCCGAGAAATCGATCGCCTTGTCGAACAGGTGGAACGCGGCGGAGATCCGCCCTCTGTAGCCGTAGATCGCCTTCTCGATTTCGTTCGGATCGAACGGCAATTCGCCGCCAAGATGTTCCTTCCCCGACTCGATCATCTGTTTGACGGGCGCGATCATGTCCTTGAACTCGGGGCCCGCGAACATCTTGCCCAGGTTGGTCGGCAGGAACGCGGCGCGCAGTGCCGCCGGTCCGTCGATGTGCATGGTGAAGACGGGGTTCTTCGGGATGATGGTCGCTGGCTTGACCTGCGCCCTCAGGCCCGAGGACGCCAGGCCAGCAAGCAGGCCCGTGAGCAGGGCGAGGGGGAGGAGTTTGCGTTTCATTGTTTGATTCTTCGTGTGGGAGAAATCTAGCGTTCTTGGTAGTAGATCAGGATGCGGTCGTGGGCGAGGAGGAGGAGGTCTTGCAGGCCGTCGCTGTTCACGTCCCCCGTCGCCAGCATTCGGGGTTCTTCCCTGTCAGCGTCCGTAGATTCAAAAATGGGGAAAGAGAGGCCGCGCACGAGCTTGGCTCCCTGCGGCACCAGGACGTGGACGCCGTGGATGTGTGAATCCGCGACGGCCAGCTCGGGCGTGCCATCGCCGTCGAGATCCGCGGCGATGCCGCTGTAATACCGCGTCTTGCGCGTCGGTGGTTCGTGGATGCGTACAGGCTCGAGTTCGTAAGAACGCCCGAATGGCACTCGTAGGACCCCGAGGCGACCGACGATCAGCACGTCCGCGCCATGGGCGAACATGTACTCCGGGGTGACCGCGGGGACGGTCGTCGAGACCGTGGGCTGCCCGGGACCCATGCGGAAGAGTCGGTTCGCCTTGCGGTCCAGGAACAGGCGGGTTCCGTCGTCCAGCACGGTACCCATGGCCATCGATGGGTTGCCCTCCGGGCCATTGTCCTGGGACAGGATGACCGGTCGACCGCTCGCGTCGAACCGGAAGCGTCGGGTGTAGCGTTCACGAACGACCAGCAGTGCGCTCTCGGCCCCCGATCTTGTCAGGGAAAGTGCGCCATCTTCCATCCTCTTGGTGAAGCCAGCACTGCTGGCCGCGCTCGGTTTGTCGAACTTGCCGTCTGCCCTGGAAAACAGGATCTGAAGGCCCTCGCTGGGCAACACGTAGGCGACGTCCGGGCCGAACCGCCCGTCGAGGTCCGTCAGGATCATGCGGCGAGGTTCCCGACGCTGGCGGCCCAGATCACACAGCAGGGTGACCGTCGCTTCCTTGCCCGCGCCGTTCACCCGGTAGAGGCCGGTCTCCTGGTTTTTGCTCCGCAGCAAGACGAGGGTCTCTCCCATCCCGACCACAGCGGCGATCGGGATGGCTGGCTTCTTGTCGATCTCGGGGAGCGTCGCGAGAGTCTTGGGGAATGCGTCGAGGCTTCCGGCGCCGCTGACCCAGGACAGGCTCTCCTCTTCCTTGCTCGCCATCACGAGGTCCGTCTTTCCATCGCCGTCGGCATCGCCGATGCTGAGACACTGGATGCCGGCCAGCGTCGGTGCGATGCGAACCTGGAACTGGCCGTCGTGCTCCAGCAGCATCGTCAGCTGCGCGCGCTTGCCGTCTGACATCACGAGGTCGAGATCGCCGTCGTTGTCGATGTCGCCCCGGGCTACCGCCCGCGAGGACGTCGTAGTGGGGAGTGCCGTGAGGAGGAGCGCTGGCCGGTGCGCGTTCTTCGTTGTCTTGAGCTTGTACTCGACGACGCGACGGGGCTGCGCGTGGATCGCGGCGAGCGAGGCGCCGCCGACGCCGGTGCCTGGAAACAGCGTCAGCAATCGCGGCGTGTCGAGCAGGATCCACGCTCCGAATCCTCCGCGACCATCACCGAGTTTGATGTGTGCCTGCATCCGCTGGCCGGAGACGCAGAGCACGACGTCCGTCAATGTGTCTCCGTTGACATCGAGAAGATGCATTGAGCGGACACTGGTCGAGAAGACTGCCTCGGTCGGGCTGACGATCGGCTTTTTCCCGAGGCGCCGGATGACCCGGATCCCGTCGCGAGTCAAGGTCAGCGCGTCCGGCTTACCGTCGCCGTCGAGGTCGGCGCAGCGCAGGCAGTCGTAGATCAGGCGGTGGCCGACTTCGATGTCCGGAAGGGCACGGGCTTTGGGGTCGCTCAGCTTGATGACGAGTCGACCCCTGGAGTTGATCATCAGTATGTCGCGCTTGCCGTCACCGTCGACGTCGGCGGTCGTCATCCCGTGAAGGTCGCCGTCCGTGCTGATCGAGACACTCTCGAGCTTCCCTTTCTCGAGTTTCATGTTCTCGATCTTGGCGCGGTGCGGGTTGTTCACGAGCACGTGGATCCGACCGTCTTTGTGCCACTGGACCGACTGAAGCATGTTCGTGCCGTGACCGAGCTTCTTGATGACAGGGTCGAGGAATCCGAATCGTGCCCGCAGCCTCGGATCGATCGGCGGCGGCCGATCCTGGGCAGCGGTCGTTGCGGCGCCGACCATCGCGGTGGTCAGGACCAAACACACCGGGAGCACGGTTCGATTTCTCGAGGTGGTTGGCATGAGTGAGGGCGAACTCTATCCTCCTCGGCATGCTATCCGCAATCTTGTCGACTGGTTTGGTCCTCGCCGCAGTTTTGCCCGCACAGCAGACTCCGAAGCCGGGTGTGAAACCACCGAAAGAACAACTCGAAGCGATCCACCTCGGCAACGGTCGTACGGTGGTCGGCAAGGTCATCAAGGAGGTCGATGGTTGGATGTTCGTCGACCTCGGCTTCGACATCCTCAAGGTGTCGAGCGCGTACATCATCCGTCGCGAGAAGATGGACGAGGCGGACACGGCCCAGGGCAAGGTCACCGATGAAGAGGTGTTTTTTCGCGGCGAGCGTCCGCGGAAGACGGTCGCCGCCGGCGCCGCCGAAGTCGGCGAGGCGGTCGTGAAGATCGAGAGCTTCCCGTGCTCGGCGGCGTGCGTGGAACGAG
>CAYYAQ010000020.1:0-16616 GCA_964469555.1 uncultured candidatus Brocadiaceae bacterium
GCGGCGGGTCCGCCGGCATGGAAGCGGCGCGGGGGATCGCGGACATCGGCTACAAGGTCGTGCTCGTCGAGAAGCACAGCTCCCTCGGCGGCATGCCGGTCCAGGCGAACTACGCGGCTCTGACCCCAAACTTCCAGGACGCCGGCGAAGCGATGGCGGGCATGGCCGCGCGGATCGCCGACAACGAGTTCGTGGATGTCCGAACCGATTCGATGGTGATAAATGCCACCGGGTCGGTGGGCAACTTCGAGGTCACGGTGAAGAACGGCGCTGGTGAAGAGAAACTCTCGGTCGGCGCTGCGATCATCGCGACCGGTTTCCAGCACTTCGATCCGGGTCGCGAGACGCAGCAGTACGGCTACTACGAGTACGACGACGTCCTCACGCTGGTCGACCTCGAGAAGATGCTCAAGGCCGGCGAAGTCCTCACGCCGTCGACGGGCGAGCCGCCGAAGCGCCTGTGCTTCATCCAATGCGTCGGTTCGCGTGACCGCCAGATCGGCAACGAGTACTGCTCGAAGGTCTGCTGTGGCGTCGCCGCGAAGGAGTCCATCGAAGTCCGGAAGCTCGTGCCGGACTGCAAGGTGTTCATCTTCTACATCGACATGCGGATGTACGGCTACTGGGAGAGCGAGATCTACTGGCCATCTCAGGAGAAGTACAACGTCAACTACGTGAAGGGCATCGCGACCCAGGTCATCAGGAAGGGTAGTCGCCTGCTCGTGCGTGGCGAAGACACGACGATGGGGCGCCCGATGGAAGTCGAGATGGACATGGTCATCCTCTCGGTCGGCATGGAGCCGAGCGAGGGCACCAAGGACATGGCCGCGACGTTTGGCATCAAGCTCAACAAGTACAAGTTCATCGAGACCACCGAAGGATGTTTGAACACCGTAACCACCAGCGTCGACGGCGTGTTCGCGTGCGGTGCTTCGACTGGCCCGGCAGACATCGAGGACTCGATCTCGTCCGCGTCCGCTGCGGCGATGAAGGCGATCGCTGCCGTCCGCAAGGCCGAGATGGCCGCCGGGTAGCTCCCTCCGGCGCTGCACAATGGAAGTCGTCGATACCGAGACCGCCAAGGAGTTCATGAAGGAGACCTTGGCCGCCGTAGAGGTCGAGGAACTCACCGTGATCTGCGCCGAAGTCGAAGCGAAGTCCGCGTGGTTTCGCGAGACACTGGCAGTTGATGCCATCTCGTCGTTGCAGTCTGAGCAGTTCGATGAGGTCCTTGGGCGCATCTTCCCGATCCGCGGTAAGGGACGGAAGCTCCTCGCCGAGTTGGACATCGTCGTGGTCCGTGCGCGTTTGACGGAACTCCTCGACGGCGCCGGCGATCCCGGGTCGCGACTCCAGGCGTTTGGAGACCAATTCGAAGGATTGGCTGACAACCTGCGCGTCGATCTCGCGAGTGAGCTCCTGCACTTCGCGCGCCCGGAGAATCACTGGTTGTGGACCCGATGGATGTGGGATCCGCGCACGAGGACCGGTTCGCTGCCGCTCGTGACAACAGCTGCCTACGACCTGCAAGGCGAGAACTCCGCGGAGATCTACATGAAGGTCGGCAACGCCGTGGCGTTCGTTCACGAAGTGGGTGCGGCGGCGGGCTTCCAGAAGATTAGCAACAACATATTCGGCACCGACGTGTACCTCGCCTGCGTCTACACGGTCTACGTGTACACCGTGCTCAAGATGCGGATGACCCAGGAGTTCAACAAGGTGATCCCGCAGCTGCCGGAGTTTTGCCGGCGTCTGCTCGGCGTGCACCGGAAGAACGGTTCCAAGAAACCCGTCTGATCCCACGAAAACGCCCGGCGACCCATCGGATCACCGGGCGCGACCGCCTGTCGGAGGATCAGTCGAAGGAATCAGACTGGATGCTGGTCAACGTGACCCTCAACCAGTCCGTCATCGCGTTGCCGGTCGGGTTGCCCTTGCAGCCCATCACCCACTGGACGATGAGCCGACCCCGAGTGGGAGCGGCAAGGTCATGACCCCCGACCGTGAGCGGCGGTCTACCGCTTGACGAGCTCCAAGAACGAGTCCTCGCGGGCCTTCCACATCTTCGCCATCTCCTGAACCCTCCCGGCGTGTTTCGCCGCCAGGTTGCGTGTTTCAGAGCGGTCCTTCGAGAGATCAAAGAGCTCCCAGGGGTCACCCTTCGCCGCCACGAGTTTCCAGTCGCCGATTCGTAACGCGCGGTGTCCTTCGTGCGACCACCAGAGCGAGTCGCGCTCGATCTCCTTGTCCGTCGCGAACGCTGGGACGAGGCTCCTGCCCGGTGAGGGTGGAACGGGTTTGCCGTGCAAGGTCGTCGTCAGCTTGCCGCCAGCGAGTTCGACGATCGTCGGAACGATGTCGATGACGTGCCCGCTCGTGCGTCGGAACTCGCCCCTGCCCGCGATCCCGTTTGGCCAGTGCGCGATCATCGGCGTCGCGATGCCGCCTTCGTGCACCCATGTCTTGTGGCGTCGGAATGGTGTGTTCGCGGTCGTCGACCAACCGGGGCCGAGGCAGAGGTAGGACTTCGCGGAGCCTGGCGTGGCGGCGCGGTCGTGCCCGTCACCGCGCACCATGATCTCGGCGCTGGCACCGTTGTCGGACAGGAAGATGATCAGCGTGTCCTCGAGCGCGCCCATCGCGCGGAGTTGCTTCACCACGCGACCGATGTCGCGGTCCATGCGGTGCACCATCGCGGCGTGGATCGCCATCTTGGTCGCCTGAAAGCTCTGCTGCTCCTTCGTGAGGCTGCTCCACTCGACAGGCCGGTTCACCTCGTTGTGGCCGAGCGCCTTCATCGCTTTCGCGAAGTGATAGGGCGGGCCGACATCGCGCTCGACTTCCGACAGCCGCGCGTCGAGCAGCCCGGACTTCTTCATTCGCAGCGATCGTTCCTCGCGCACCTCTTGCCAATCACGGATGTACTTGTCCTTGTAGCGCGCAATGTCCTCGGGCAACGCGTGCAGTGGAAAGTGTGGCGTCGTGAACGCGAGGAAATGGAAGAACGGTTCGCCCGCGTGATCCTTATCGTGATCCTTCAAACATCGGATCGCGTGATTCGCGATCGCGCTGGTCGTGTAGTACCCTGTGTCCGGCTTCACGGGAGGGAGCTTCTTGTCGTCCTCGGTGTGATTGCGCGGGTTGAAGAATCGATCGTGGTCGTTCATCCGGTACGACCTGTCGAAACCGTTCTTCAGCGGCTGTCCATCGATGTGCCACTTGCCGGAGTGGTAGGAACGGTAGCCGAGTGGCCGGAGCATCGTCGGCAGCAGCCGTGCCCAGGGTGGACGCTTCCCGCGACCGCCGGAGCGCACACCGGGCAGCCGGTCGCGTCGGATCTGTTGCGCGTAGTAGCCGGTCATCAGGCTGCCTCGCGTCGGCCAGCATCGACCCGTATTGTAGAATTGCGAGAACCGCAGGCCTCCGGCGGCGAGCGCGTCGAGGTTCGGTGTCGAGATTTCGCTGCCGTAGCAACCGATGTCGGAGAATCCGAGATCGTCGGCGAGAATCACGATGAAGTTCGTGGGCTTCGGTCGACTCTGCGCGAACGTGCAGGAGGGGAATCCCATCAAGAGGATGCTGAGGGTGAGCAGAGCGAGCGTCTTCATCGGGGAGTTTCCATTACGGGTGGGTGTGTGGTCGGTGCGGGCCATGCGTAGAAGGCTGGTTTGGCTTCCCGTTTCCAGCCTTCTCCAGGCGGGTCGAGAAGAGTGCGAAGCCGCGGGCGGCCCTGCTCGTCGCGCCAGACGTAGAGTTGCACCTGGGCGGGGAGGGGTTTCTCCTCATTCTGCAGCGAAGCGCCACGGCCCTGCATCATCCAGTACGGTGTGTGCCGGACCTTCGACCACAGCTTCCTTCGCGTGACCGTCGGGCCGTCGAGCGTGCCCTCCTCCCCCTCAACTTCGTACACAGGCACCGGCAACTTCAACCGCTCGTCGTCGAGGTCGAGCCGGTACATGATCTGGTTGTAGTCGTAGCGCGGCGTCTTGGTCTTCGCTCCAGAGAACATCGCCGTGTACGTGCCCTCGAAGTAGATCCGCCGCCCGCCGTCTTCGTCGAAGTACGGGTGCTGCTTCACGTTGTAGAACGAATACGACTTGTGGGTCACGATTCGCCGCGCGTAGCCCCAAGGCCCTACAAGCGTGTCGGCTTCGGCGAACCACACTTCGCCGAGCATGCTCCGCCCGAATGTCTCGAGCGCGATCATCACCCACTTCTTGCGGTGCGCGTTCCAGTGGATCGTTCCGCCATGCCCCTTGATCGCCTTGCCGGTTTCGACGTCGCGAAGTCCCATCCAGTTCTGGATGCCCTTGGGCAGTTTCTGCGGTCGTCGCGCCGAGCGTTTCCGCGTACCGCCCTTCCACCTCCAGGCGCCGTCGTGGTAGCCGAACGCTTCGTACATGTCCACGTCGAGGATGTCTTCGTACCGTGCGCGCACGCGTGCCGTGGGATACGGATTCGGAAAGTAGAACCACTCCCCGACGCGCACTGGATTGCCGCCCGGGTGCAGGTTCGAGGCCAGCGGGAACACCTTCGTCTTGACGAAGCGCTCCTGCGCGTCGTCGTAGACCACGATGCCGTGTTCCAGACGCGTTCCGAGGTTCTTCATCCTCGAGAAGTGGGTGAGCATCCGCTCCTTCCCCTCGTGTTCGACGACCATCAAGCCGAAAATCCAAACAGGTCCCCGCCCTTTGAGTTTGCACATCGGTCGCGAGAAGCCCCGCTTGTTCACGAAGTACGTCAAGTCGACGCCTCTATCCGGTGGCAGTCCACCGTCTTTCGGGAGCAGAGACGTCGCTCCGGACACGGCGAAGTTCCCCAGGGGATAACTCGCGCGGTTCGTGTCGCCCCAGAACCAGAACAACTTGCCCTTGTAGATCGCGTTGACGACCGAGTCCTGGCCGAAGACGCCGCCGTTGCGCACGGCGTTCTTCGTCGGGACGGCGCGCCCGAGCTTCACGCTGTCGCTGTAGACACCTGAGCCGGTCAGGCGGTAGAGGCGTTCGGCGATGTTGTTTCGCCCGAGCTTGACCTTCTTGGTCGTTCCGCGGCGGACGAGGCAGCGGGCGCCTGCGTAGCCGAAGCGGTCCTTCGGAAACGTGTAGCCGTGGGACCGAATGTGGAAGAAGGCGCTGGTCCCTTCGAGTTCGGGCTCGTCGATCGCGGCGAAACCGCTGCTGTCGGTTACGAAGACGAGGTGGCTCGTGGTTTCCAGCTCGACCATCGGGACGCCGCGACCGGTGGCGGCGTCGACGACGTGGATTGCGAAGGGCGGCGTTCCTTGCGCGCGTGACGGCGTCGCCAGGGCAAGGAGAATCCAGGCGAGGCGCATGACGCGAGAATAGGGCCTGTGACCGGTATTCGGCGACACTTTCGTCCCGGCGGAGTTGTGCCCGGTACCTGGATCTCGAGGTGGTCCTTTGGATTCGCCGCAGCTACGTTACCCAACATATGCCAGTCAGCCCGAACGTCGATCCCGACAAGATCCTTGAGAAAGAACATGTCATCCAGGATGGCATGGACATCTCGGGTCACTGGAACCGCATGTTCGAGCAGCGGGTCATCTGGGACTACACGCCGGAGTTGCTCGACAGGGTAACCGAAGTTCCTGGCGCCGAGTCGATGGGATGGTGCTACCAGTGCGCGCAGTGCATTTCGGTCTGTCCCGTCAACACGGTCGGTGACTACGGTCCGCGGCGAATCATCCGCCGCATCGAGACGGGCATCGATCTGTTCTCGAGCCCGGATCTCTGGCAGTGCACGACATGCATGAACTGCCTGCGCGTCTGCCCGAAGGAAGTCGACATGATGCAGATCATGCCGGCGGTTCGGGAGAAGGCCGTGCTCGAGGGCAACGTCCCCCAGGAGTTGCAGACAGTCTTCGAGAACACCCTCGACTACGGCAACCCGATGGGGGAGTCGCCGAAGAAGCGCGCAGCCTGGACGAAGAAGGCGACGGTCGATGTCCCGCTGATGAAGGACAAGAAGAAGGCCGACTACATCTGGTTCGTCGAGTGCTACCCGAGCTATCACCCCCGTGGCATGGACGCCAGTCGCGACCTCGCCCGCGTGTTCGATGTCCTCGGCGTCGACTACGGGATCCTCGGTCAGGAAGAGAAGTGTTCGTGCGACAGCCAGCGACTCGCGGGTGAGGTCGGGCTCTTTGAAGAGTGCGCCGAGCACAACATCAAGATGTTCAAGCGTTACAAGGCGAGCAAGGTGATCGTCACCGACCCGCACGCGCAAAACGCGTTCCGCAAGGAGTACCCCAAGCTCGGCGGCAAGTTCGAGACGATCCACTACACGACGTTCCTCGCCGACCGGATGGACGAGCTCGGCATGAAGAAAGATCTCGGCGTCAAGGTCACCTTCCACGACCCGTGCTACCTCGGACGTCACAACGGTGAGTACGAGGCGCCGCGCAAGATGCTCGAATCGATCCCCGGCGTGGATCTGATCGAAATGGGGCGCTGCCGCGAGAACAGCTACTGCTGCGGCGGAGGCGGGGGTGGTATGTGGCTCGACGGGTTCATGTCCGACCACGTCAACCTTCGGCTCTCCGAAGAGCGCGTCGTCGAGGCCGTCGAAACCGGCGCCGATGTGCTCGCTGTCTGTTGCCCGCTCGAGGTGTCGCGCTTCGAAGACGCGGTGAAGTCGCAGGGTTGCGTGGGCAAGCTCGTCGTGAAGGACATCATCGAGTTGGTCGTGGAATCGATGGGGGCTGCAGAGTGAGCGAGAACGGAAACTCGGAACAGGGCTCCGATGCCACCCTCGAAGCGTTCAAAAAACTGAGTGGCTCCGCGGTCGGCCTGGATGCCGAGTACACCCTCGCGACGGGTGAGCGCACGAGGTTCACCCGAAGCGCTGATCGACCGCGAGCGCGCTGCGACTCGGCGTCGTCCAGAACGTGCTCACGAAGTACCAGCCCTACTACTCCAACACGCACAGCGTGCTGCACTTCGGGGCGAAGCTGTCCACGCGGGAGTATGCGTGGGCCCACGACATGGTGCTCGACTTCGTCAAGGCCGACAAGGAAGAGTACACGGCGTTCTTTGTCGGCTCGGGGACGACCGGCGGCATCAACCGTGTCGCGCGGACGCTCCGCGAGAAGCGACCGGAGCGCGACACCGTGGTCACGTCGATCATGGAGCACCACTCGAACGATCTCCCGCATCGGAAGTGGTTCCCCAACGTCGTCCACGTCCCCGCGGAGTTCGCGAAGAGTTCCATAGGGCGAGTCAATGTCGAACGCCTGGCCGAAGCCCTCGAAGAACACGGCGAACGCGTCAACTACGTCGCCGTCACCGGAGTCTCGAACGTCACGGGTATCATCAACCCGATCCACGAGATCGCAGAACTCGCCCACAAGTACGGCGCTCTGCTCGTCGTCGATGCCGCGGCAATGGCGGCCCACAAGCCGATCCGGTGCACAGGCCACGACAACTCAGCGCGAGACATCGATGTCGTGATCTTCTCCGGTCACAAGGTCTACGCACCCGGAAGCCCGGGAGTCGTAGTGACCCGGAAAGACCTGTTCGCGGACATCGAGCCGCAGGAAGTGGGCGGCGGGATGGTCGACGACGTCTATCTGACGCGCTACACGATGTTGGATCGGTTTCCGGATCGCGAAGAAGCCGGTACGCCGAACATCTGCGGCGCGATCGGTCTCGCGGCGTCCCTGTACGCACTCGACAAGATCGGCATGGATCGCGTCGCCGATGCGGAGTGCAAGATCATCACCTACGCGCTGGAGAGGCTCAGCGAGATCGAGAATCTGATCATCTACGGCGAGACCGACAGTTCGCTCTGCGAACGCGCCGGAGCGCTGTCGTTCAATATTCGCGATGTCGAGCACGGTTTGACTGCGGCGATCCTCAACGACTACTTCAACATCTCGGTGCGCAATGAGTGCTTCTGCGCACATCCCTACGTGCGGGAGATGATCACGGAGGTGTTGTCTCAGGAGGAGGATCAGCTCACCGACGAGGAGCTCGAGGCCATGGCCGATCTTCATCGCGGGATGGTGCGGGCGAGCTTCGGCATCTACACCACGCGTGAAGATGCGGACGCCCTCGCGACTGCGGTACGCCAGATCGCCGCGAAGGGCGCCGAGTACGCCGCGCTCTACGACCGCCTCCCGAGTGGCGACTACGTGCACAAGACCTTCCAGTTCAACCACGCGGAGGTATTCTCCGTGCGCGGTGTCGTTGACGAGTGGATGACGCAGTAACCAGACCCCAAGACATGAACATAGTTATACCCATCAAGTTGGTTCCCGACGTCGTCGAGGAGCTGGAGATAAACGACGACGGCAATGATCTCGAGCGCGACTACGTCTCGTACAAGGTCAACGAGTTCTGCGATCATGCGCTGGAAGAAGCGCTCCAACTGAAGGAGGCCCACGGCGGCGCAGTCACGGTCCTCGCCCTCGAGAGGGACGAGACCGAGAAGGCGCTGTTCACGGCGCTGGCCAAGGGCGCTGACAGGGCGATCAAGATCACCGGCGTCGATGAGGATGCGAACTCGCACACGGCGGCGACGGCGATGTGTGAAGTGCTGGCCGATGTCGAGTATGACGTCGTGATGACCGGCGTGCAGGCCGCAGATGATCGCGACGGTCAGCTCGGAGTTCGGATGGCCAGCATGCTCGGGATACCGCACGTCAGCGCGGTCAGCGATATCAGTGTGGCTGGCGACGTGTTGACCGTGCACAAGGAGTACGCGGGCGGCGTGATGGCGAAGTTCGAGGTGACCCCGAAGGTCGTTCTCGGCGTGCAGTCCGCGCGGCAGACTCCTCGTTACGCCCCCGTCAGTCGCGTGCGCCAGATCATGAAGGAGTCCGGCGGTCTCGACGAGAAGGAGTCGGACGCGAGCAACGACGACGGGGGCGCGGTGGTGCGGCGCATGTATCTCCCCGAGAAAGGCAAGGGTGCTCAGATGATCGAAGGTGATGCGGACGAAGTCGCCGCGAAGATCGCTGAACTCCTGAACGCGAAGAGGAGCTGATCGATGAGCAATGACATCCTCGTTGTCGCGGAGCACCTGAAGGGTGCCATCTCCGATGTGACGTTCGAACTCCTCGGCAAGGGTCGCGAATTGGCGACCGCTACCGGTGGGTCGTTGCATATCGCGCTGCTCAGTTCCGGCCTCTCGAGCGATGGGCTTGGCGCAGCGGACAAGGTGATTCGCGTCGACCACGATCGGCTCGGGGAGTTCAACCCCGAGGCCTACATCGTTGCGTTGGCGGCGGTCGTCGAACAGTCATCCCCGCGTCTGACGCTGATCGCAAATACGTCGATGGGCATGGACCTCGCGGCGGCGCTCTCGGTCAGGCAGAACATCCCGTTCGTGGCATATGCACTCGACGTGTCGATCGACGGCGATAGCGTGGTCGCGACGAGTCAGCTCTACGGCGGCAAGGTATACGCCGAGTCGGTGATCGCGGGCGACGCGGGCATCGTCAGTGTCCTCGCTGGCTCGTTCCCGGCGGATGCTGGCAGGAAGGAAGGCGCACCGTCCGAGGAATCGCTGGATGCGCCCGAAGCAATCGGCGACGGCAGGGTCGTGTTCAAGGGGCTCGTCGAACCCGAAGGCGGCGACGTCGACATCACGCAACACGAGTCCCTCGTCGCGATCGGTCGCGGCATCCAGAGCGAGGACAACCTGCCCCTCGTCGAGGCGCTCGCGAAGGCGCTCGGTGGTGCGGTGTGCTCATCGCGACCCATCGTCGACAGCAAGTGGTTGCCGAAGACGCGTCAGGTGGGCAAGTCCGGTCTGAAGGTCAAGCCCAAGATCTACCTCGCGCTCGGCATCAGCGGCGCGCCCGAGCACATCGAGGGCATGAAGGACGCTGAGTTGATCATCGCGGTGAACAGCGACGAGACGGCGCCGATCTTCGAACACGCGCACTACGGTACGACCGAAGACTTCTTCGATATCGTGCCGGCGTTGACCGCGAAGCTCTCCTAGGCAACGTGTTCGCACAGGAACAGGCCCCCACGCGCGAAATCTTCCTGCATCTCCCTCCGTGGGCGCAGATCGTGTTCTACGTGCTCGGCGGTCTCGCCTGCCTGAGCTTCGTTTACGGGTTCTGGCGCCGGTACAAGAAGTACCGCCGCGGTCGCGCCGAGAACCGATTCGACAACCTCGGCAAGCGCATCGGGCGCGCGATGGTCACGATCCTCAGCAATCGAGATGTCCGCAAGGGCGAACGATTCGGTGGTTTCGCCCACAACCTGATCATGTGGGGGTTCATCGTCTTGTTCCTTGGGACGTGCATCGTCGCGCTCGATCACGATGTGCTCAGCTGGTTCGGCGTCAAGATCCTAAAGGGCAGCTTCTACCTGCGGTTCTCGGCGACGCTCGACATCTTCGGCGTGTTGTTCATCATCGGCCTCGTGCTGATGATCGTGCGTCGCATGGCCTTGAAGCCCAAGGCGCTCGACTACGAACGGGCCGACGACCAGGAGGGCAAGGTCGATCGCTCGGGCTTCGTGACGGACGACATGATCTTCGTCTGGCTGTTGCTCTTCATCGCGCTGTCAGGCTACGTCGTCGAGGCGTTTCGCATCGGTCAGACGATGCCTGACTTCGAGAAGTGGTCGCCCGTCGGCTACGGACTGGCCTCGATGTTCTCGGGCACCGGAGCGGACGCGATGTCCGACATGCACCTTTGGTCGTGGTGGATCCACGGCGTATCGGTGCTGTTCCTTGTCGCGTACATGCCGTTCTCCAAGATGATGCACATCGTGACGGACACGGCCAATCTGGTGTTCGTCGACGAGAACGCGGGGCGGACGCTGCCTCCGCCGCCACCGGGCGAACTTGCCCAAGGCGGCAAGACCACCGTGCCGAAGATGGGTTACTCGCGCATCGCGGACTTCACCTGGAAGGAGTTGCTCGACTTCGACGCGTGCACGAAGTGCGGACGCTGCCACGTGGCGTGTCCGGCGACCGCGGCAGGCACGACCCTTTCGCCTCGGGATCTCATCCTCGACCTGCGGACGTTTGCGAACGAGTCGTTCGGCACGCCCGAGTTCCTGAAACAGAAGTTTGCTACGGGATCCAAGTGGCCATCAGGGAACGGAGCAGAAACAGACGTCGCCGAAGATGTTATCCGACCGGAGACACTCTGGAGCTGCACGACATGCCTTGCGTGCGTCGAGGCTTGCCCCGTCGGCATCGAGCACCTGACGAGCATCGTGCAGATGCGCCGGCATCTCGTCGACACGGGTTCGATGGACGACAACCTGCAAGGCGCGTTGATGAGCCTGGGCGACTACGGCAATTCGTTCGGCGAGTCTCCGAAGAAGCGCGCGAAGTGGACGAAGAAGCTGTCGTTCAAGATCAAGGATGCCCGCAAGGCACCGGTCGAGTACCTGTGGTTCGTCGGCGACTACGCTTCGTACGATCCGCGGATCCAGGCGCTATCACAGAAGGTCGCCGGGGTGTTGCACGACGCGGGTGTCGACTTCGGAATTCTGCATGACGGAGAGCGGAACGCAGGAAATGACGTCCGCCGCGTCGGCGAGGAAGGCCTGTTCGAGATGCTGGCGGAGGAGAACGTTGCCGCCCTCGAGAAGGCGGAGTTCAAGGAGATCTTCACTACTGATCCGCACACACTCAACGCGCTTCGCAACGAGTATCCCGCGCTCGGCGCGACGTACACGGTGCATCACTACTCCGGCCTTCTCACGAAGCTGATCGCCGAAGGCAAGCTGCACTTCCCCAACAAGATCGGTCACCGCGTGACCTACCACGATCCGTGCTATCTGGCGCGCTACAACCGGGAGATCGACGCGCCGCGGCATGTGATGCGCGCGATCGGCGTGGAGCTGCTGGACATGCCCCGCTGCGGCACGAACACGTTCTGTTGCGGGGCCGGCGGCGGTCGCATCTGGATGGACACGTCCAACGAGACGAAGCGCGCCAGCGAGCAGCGTATCGAAGAAGCTCTCGGGCTCGGCGACATCCGCTACTTCGTCACCGCGTGCCCGAAGGACTACGCGATGTACACCGATGCCGTGAAGAGCCTCGGCAAGTCTGATGCGATCGAGGTCGTGGACCTGATCGAATTGGTCGTCGAGGCTTTGGGCGAGCCCGCTGCGTCAGCTCACTAGCGAGCGACCGAGAAATCGGCGTTCTCAATGACGCAGCCTGCACACCCTGTCCCCTCTTTCAGGGCGCGAGCGAGATCGATTTCCTCACGGTCCATGGCGTCGATCGGAGTCACTCGTTTCGTCGGTTCGCGGGTCCTGGGCGGCGACGGTTGCCATGGTGACGAGGATCGCGAACGGGGCGCTGTTCATGCAGTTGTGTCGGAGGGTTCGGGCGGCGGCACGCCTTGATCGCGCCACAGCTTGTACGTCCGGTCCCACATTACCGTCGAGACCGCGGTCGCCAGGTTCAGGCTGTGGAACGCGGGGATTTCCACGATCACATCGCAAAGCGCAGCTGTCGGTTCCTGCAGTTTTCCATCCTCTGGACCGAACACGTAGACGATGCGGTCGCCGTGATCCGCCGCCCGGTGGGCGAACTCCAGCAGGGACTTCGCCCCGTCCGCGATCTCCACGCCGACGACCCTTGCCCCTGCGGACGCGAAGACCTCCACTGCCCGATCACACCACACGAGGTCGACCCGCCCGAAACCCCGCATCCGCTCCTCCGGCGGAAGCCGTGTCTTGCGCCGGTGACCCATGTCCTGCGCGACACGATTGCCCGTGCACCAGACCTGGGGAGCACCGAAGCACGCCGCGAGTCGGTGCACGTTGACGACGTTCGCGCTGAACTTCGGGTTGACGAGGATGATGCCCGGGAATCCGAGCTCAGGAAGCGGTTCGCCGTCTTCGATGTGGATGATGGCCATGCCGCTGCGTCAGGCGATGTTCGGGAACCCGATGTGCTCCGGCGGCACGCGCTCCGTCAGCCACCCGCAAATCTCGGAGAGATAGAACACAACGTCGTCTATTCTGGCGGAGCCCGGAGGATCTCGGGGTCGTTGATCGTCGCGATGTCGTTGACGCGCTTGAAGATGTTGCGACGCTCGACGTCGACGACGTGCGCCAGCACTTCGCGAATGGACCAGCGGTCCGCCGTCGACTTCCAGATCATCGCGTCGGGATCCATCCCATCGAGCCACCCGCGGAGAATCGTCGGGGTGTGGGCCAGTGTCCGGAACTGCGGGGTCGTGATTGTCACCTGTTCTTCCTGGGCCGGTCCTTCCCGCTGGCCTGTTTCTTGACCTTCGGTTCCTGCACCGGGCCCAAAATCGCGAACTTCTCGTACTGCGCCGCGACCTTCGCGTCTTCGGTCGTTCCGGCGTGGAAGTAGAACCGGTAGCGCAGCCGCATGGCTCGTCCCGCCTTCAACTTCATCTCGCCGGTTCTTTTCGGCGCGCGTTCGAAGTGATGGATGCCCCACGGATTCGCCGCGACGAGTCCGTAGTCGCGGGCGTGCCAGCGACACGGGTGTCCGTAGTTGTCGGGATGATCGAAGATCGCGACGCCGACGGTCTTGCCCTCGACCGGTCCGTAGTAGTCGACCCACTTCGCGCGCTTGCCCCAGGCCTTCTTGTCCTTGACACCCTCCGAATTGCGGATGTGGCCCTTCGCCGCCTTGCCCTTCAGCCGTAGCGACGGAGTTACGCGCATGGCCATCGAGCCCTCCTTCGTGTCCCCGAACACGACGTCCCCGTCCGACGCCTGGAGGATGATCTCGTAGTCGATGAATCGCCCCTCCGGCTGCGCGTGAAACGCGATCGTCCGCTTGTCGCGGCAGATGCGTTTGTCGTCGACCATGTAGTCGTTCCTGGAGATGATGATCACGACGTTGTCGCCCTGGCTCGCGGAGGTCTTGGCCTGGACGATGCGTCCCTTGCCGGCCCAGAAGTCGTGCCCGTTGATCTCGCCGTGCGTGAACCAGAGCGAGCGATGGTGCTTGTGGTCCGCCGCCTCGGCCTTCACGCCCTTCTTCATCGGGAAGTTCCGCGTCATCGCGACGCCGTGGGCGCCGTGCACCGGATAGAGAATGGGGTTCGCCCAGCCTTCGTACACGTACTCGGTGAAGAGCTTGCCATCGATCTCAATGCGTGACTTTCCCTTCAGGTGCTTGATCGTCACCTTGGGGAGGTTCTTCGGAGTGGTTGGTGTCGGGAGTTGCGCGCCGACGAAGCTGGTCGATGAGAGGATAGCGCCGCAGGCGGCGACGAGGTTCGAGCGCTTCATCCGCGCGATCATCGACCGCGGCGCAGCATTCGTCAAACCGATAGGGAATGAATCAGCTCGCCGACGCGACGCCGCTCGAGTTGCGTTTGTGTGCCTCGCCGCATCCAGAGCAGGGTCGCTTGGACGGTGTCCGAGGCGGCTTTCTTCTCAACCACGAATCTGAGACATCCGGTGCCCTTGCTGCGGGAGATCGCGGTGCGGATACTGCGTGCGTGAACGTGTCCCCGAACGAGACGATTCGCGCGGTGGGCGCGCTATTGATCCTGAGCGTGGCTCCGGCGCAGGAAGTCCAGGAGCGGGCGTTCGTGGAGATGACGACGGATCAAGCCGCGTATTTCGTCGGACAGGCGATCCGCGTGCGAATCAAGTTCGGGATCGAGCGCGGGTTCCTGGAGAAGAACGTGCTGCAGATGTTCCAGGGCGATGTGGCGGTGCCCGCGCAGCTGCTGGTCCCGTGGTGGAACAAGCTGCCGGGCGCGGTGGCGGGGATCGATCCCGAGTCCATCGGTGTCACGTTCGTTCTCAATGGCCAGGTCGGTCACGCCCGCAAGACACAGGAACAACGTGCCGGCGGCGAGCAGTTCACGGTGCTCGAAATCCAGCGGACGTTTCGGGCGGAGCGCGTCGGCGCGCTCCTGCTTCCCTCACCTGAGTTGCGGTTCGGATACGCGACGAAGTTCCGCGAGGACTTCGTGAATGGCCGGGTCGCCGAGGACAGCACGAATGCAACGGTCCTGGGGAAGGCGATCGAATCGACGATCCAGCCTGTTCCCAACGACGACCGACCGGCGGCGTTCACCGGTGGCGTCGGGAGTTTCACGTTGAAAGGAGATGTCTCACCCCGCGAGGTGACCGTGGGGGAGAGTGTGAAGCTCGTGCTGAGGATCGAGGGTGATGGCAACCTGGCGACGCTGGGCGTGCCGAAGCTCGAGAGCCTCTCGGCGTTCCACATCCGCGGCAAGACCGATGACAAGGGCACGAAGCGGCGCACGATCACGTACGATCTGATGGTCATTCGCGAAGTGGCGGCGATGCAGAGGATCCCGTTCGCGTTCTTCGATCCGAAGGGCAAGCCTCGGTTCCGAACGGTGTACACCGACGCGATTCCACTGGACGTGAAACCGCTTCCGGAGGGCCAGACTCTCGACCTCGCGGGTGCGAGGACCGTGCCGACCGTCGCGGGCCAGAACGACATCTTCGACATCAAGCTGAGTGCAGCCAGACCGGGTTTGGAACTCGGTGGTGGGATGTCTCGCGTGTTGCTGCTTGTCTTGCTCGTGGCTTCATGGTTGGCCGCGTTTGGCTTGCGCTCGTGGCTGCGCGTGCGTCGCAGCCACAGGGAACCGCACCGGGTTCGGGAGCGCGGTGCGGCGGCGACGTATCGATCGAAGGTCGATGAGTCCGGCGAAGACGCCGCCGACGCGCTCGCCGAGTACATCGCCGCGCGGCTCCACGTTTCGGCCTCGGCGGTGATCGGCACGGATCTTCCCGCGCAACTCGACGCCGCTGGCGTCTCGGAAGCGCTCGCGTCGCAGACCGCGAAGGTACTCGAAGATCTGGTCGCCTCTCGCTACGGCGGGAGCACGCCGACCGGTGGACCTGAGGCTGCCAGGGCATTAGTTGAAGCACTCGAGGCGGAGTTCGAGTCCCTGCGACGGCAGAGATGAGTCTGTTGCGACGCCAAAAAAATGGGCCGACCGATCCGAAGGCCGGTCGGTCCAGGGTCACGACTCTTCGAGCGGTACGTCCCGGTACCGTTCGCTGTGTACGGACCTGTCCTATGCAGGTAGTCGTGGGTTTCGTCTCGACGCGCGTTGGCCAAACAAAAAGGCCCGGGATGGTCATCCCGGGCCTTTCACGATTGGTTCAGGTCACCGGAATGTTCTAGGCGGTTGCTCACCGTCATGCGAGATGATGCGTTCGTCACAACCGGGCGACAGCGTCTCCTTGGCGACGGCGAGCATGACCGCTCGCAGATCGCGGGCGAATGATCGCGCGGTATTCCCGCCGACCGACCATGTACGCGCGTATCCACAAAGCGGTATCCGCCACGCGTCTAGCTTGTGTTTGGTGTTGCGTTGCATCGCTGAAAATTCGTTACTCTGTAACAGCGCCTAGACCAAAACGGCCAAGGATCGCGATCCTGGGCCTTTCTAGGGGGTTTCCCAGGATCTCAGGGTTCGAGCCTCGCCGCTTGCCTGTGACCGATAAACAGCCTGGCGACGACGCTCGAGATCGCGTTGGAATCGTCACGACGACAGCCGCGTACCGATAGCCCGCGCCACTCGGTGGTGGGTGTTTGCCTTATCAGTTTGTGCGTGCGTGTCATCATGCGCCTTGCTCGTATAGCACAGTATCGGTCGACCTGTCGTTCGAGTTCAGGAGTTTCTCATG
>CAYYAQ010000020.1:16626-38164 GCA_964469555.1 uncultured candidatus Brocadiaceae bacterium
CGTCACATCAACACTGGACAGTGATTTTCAAAGCGTTCGACGAGGACTGACCCCCACGCCTGACGTTGGATTCGCTAAGATCACGATCAATGGAGCGGATGTGTGTCGCACTCTTGTCGTTGTTGCTCGCGGGTGAGGCCGTGGGCCAGATCGGCGTTGACCGTGTCGTGGATCCGGAGAAGGCGCTTCGCAAGCAGGCGATGCGGTTGATTCGCGCGCTCGAACTTCCCAGCAAGCGCGCCGCGGCCGCGCCGAAGCTCTTGTTGCTCGGGAAGAAGGCGATGCCGAGCCTGATTCGCGCGTTGGACGACCCGCGTCCCGAAGTGGTCAGCCGGCTCGCGCTCGTCTTGCGCATACTCGGCGATGACGCGCAATCCGCGATTCCCACGCTGCGCCGAATCGCCAAGGACAAGGATGAGAAGCTCGCGAGTGCTGGGCGGTGGGCGCTCGCTGCGTTCGAACCCGTGGGCATCATCTTGGTCACCGAGTCGGGGCCGCGCAGTGCGTTCGAGGTCAATGCCAAGCGGGAGTTGTCGTTCACCGTGCCGAGCTCGAAGAACGCGTTCGCGGCGGAGCGATTGCCCAATGGAAACTACCTGGTCGCGATCCTGAACCGGAATGTCGTCGAAGAGATCGATCGCAAGGGCAAGGTGCATTGGAAGGTCGATGTCAAGAGTCCTACTTCCGTGTGCAGGCTGCCGAGTGGCAACACGTTGATCACCGGGCTCGTGGGCAAGGCGGTCATCGAGGTCGACCCGAAGGGAAAGACTGTGTGGACGTACGCGTGCAAGAATCCCTACAGCGCCGAACGCCTGGCGAACGGCAACACGTTGATCGCGTCGTACGGACAGAGCGAGACGCTGGAGGTGACGCCGGACGGCGAGGTAACGTGGTTGTACAAAGACCTCCCGGGACCGCTTGAAGCACAGCGCCTGTCGAACGGCAACACGCTCATCGCCGGCCACACCGGCCGCGCTGTCCACGAGGTGACGCCGAAGGGCAAGGTCGTGCTGAAGATCGGGCTACCCGGCAACGCGTGGAGTGCCCGTCGCCTTCCCAACGGCAACACGCTCGCCGGCGGCGCCAACTTCCTGATCTGTTTCGATAAGAAGGGCAGGGAGAAGTGGCGGTACAAGAAAGTGAAGACCGCCACGTGCATCCGGTACTATTAGCCGTCCACCTTCTCCCGAACCGACCCCCGCCTGGATACGAGATCGGTTATCATGCGGTTCGCGCAGGATCGCACAGGCTCAAGACGCAGCCGCCTCCTCTGCGACGCCGCCCCACTTACTTCCCGATGTCTGGTCGCCGTGGATCATCGTCGAAGAATCGTGCGCCGGCGCCGATCCGGTCGTAGTCGCCGATGTCGGCGCGTCCGCCCTCCACGAACCCCAACAGGCGCCTGACGACGTCCGGACGCGTTGCCGCCACGTCCGTCGTTTCGCCGACGTCGGCATCGAGGTCGTAGAGCAGCGGGGACGCGATGTCGAAGACGTCCTTCGCGTCGATGTGCCGCGCCCAGTTGGGAGTCCAGCGCGGATTCGCCGGTCGCGAGACGTGCAGTTTCCACTTGCCGCTGCGCACGGCCTGCAGATGCGTGTGCACGTAGTGGAACAACGCCTTCGTCGGACTCTTCGCACCAATCACGCCGTGCACCAGATCCGCGACGTCGTGACCGTCGATCACGCGGTCCGTCGGCACCTTATTGCCACCGAGACGCGCGAACGTCGGCAACATGTCCATCGTGCTGGCCATCTCCCGGCATACCGATCCAGCGGGTACTCTGCCCGGCGCGCGCACGATGAAAGGCACGCGCACGCCGCCTTCCCAGACCGAAGTCTTCGCGCCACGCAGCGGACCAGCGCTGCCGCCGTTCTGTTTCTTGATCCACCACGGACCGTTGTCGCTCGTGAAGATGACGTAGGTTTTTCGATCGAGTCCCAGTCGCTTCACCGTGTCGAGGATTCGCCCGACGTGGAAGTCGATCTCCTCGATGACGTCTCCATACAATCCGCGCGGCGACTTGTCGCGAAACTCTTTCGAAGCGGCGAGGCGCGTGTGCGGCATCGTGTGTGGAATGTAGACGAAGAACGGGTGGTCCTTGTTCCTCTGGATGAACTGGATCGCCTCCGTCGAGTAGCGCTGCGTCAGCGTCGCCATGCTCGCTTTCCGCTCGATCACTTTCTCGTTTCGAAGCAGGTGCGCGACGCTGTCGTTGCTCGTCGGCGTACCGAAGAAGTAGTCGAAGCCCTGGGCCGTCGGCAGAAGCGCGGGGTCGTACTTCGTCTGGTGATGACGCGCGAGGTCCCACTTTCCGAAGCACCCGGTCTTGTAACCCGCGTCCTTCAGGATTTCGGCGATGGTAACTTCTTGCAGATGCAGTTGCGGATGGACCTCGACGATGTTCCTGCTCTTCGCGACGCGCAACGGATAGCAACCGGTCATCAGCGCGGCACGCGATGGACCGCATACGGTCTGAGCGTAGAAGTCCGTGAAGCGCATGCCCTCGGTCGCCATGCGATCGATGTTGGGCGTGCGGATCACCTTGTTGCCGTAGCAGCCAATGTCGCCGTATCCCAGGTCGTCCGCGAAGATCAGGATGATATTGGGCTTTTCCTCGAGGCGGGGCGAGCCAACGCCCTCACACGCGACCAGTGATCCGAGCGCGAACGTGACGACGACTCTGTTCATGGGTGCCACTCGCGACACGATATCGAATGGCGTCGGAGTCTCGCCACCGCGCGATCTGCGGAAACTTGTGCCCGAGAGACAGAATTGCTACGAATCGCCCCTTCTCAGTGGGGTTGTTCCAACGGAACCTGCCTTTATGAAGATGTCGCCATCGTGGACTGTTTTCCTGGCCATGATCGTCCTCGCCGGGAGTGGGGGCTTCGCCCGCGCTCAGGGGATCTCCTGGGCGACCTCGGTCGACGACGCCCTCGCCAGGGCCAAGGCCGAGAGCAAGGTGATCATGGTCGCCATGACCATGGACGGGCACCGGGACTGTGACGCGATGGTGCGCGAGCACTACGTCGATGCAGGCCTCGTGAAGTTGAGCCGTCACAGCATCAACCTGTTCGCCTCGACCGACACGCACTCCAAGAGTGGCACGTGTTCTCGTTGCGGAAGCGGCGATTGCGCCGGCCATCGGAACAACGACTTCAACGTGCGCAAGAAGTTCTTCGAGGTCGAAGGACACGTCAAGGTCGTCGTCCCGCAGCACCTGTTTGTCTCGGCGGACGGAAAGGTGATCTGCTCGGCGAGCGGGAGGATCACTGCGGGCGAGCTCGAGTGGATGTGGGTCTACGCGATCCGCACCGTCGATGCGAAGTTCCAGTGGACGCCGGCGGGTCGTTACCGCGCTCCCACCAGTTTCAAGAAGGCCGAGGTCGATAAGTCGGAGAACAGACTCGGGGCGCCGCCAACGAAGAGGGAGGTCGCCGACGCGATCAAGGAGGCTAGGAAGGCCTCGACGTCGGGCAACAGCGGGCGAAGAGGTCGCGGTCGAGGCCGACGCACCGGTTCTTCCATCGACGAGTGGCTGAACACGATCGTCCGGAGTGACTCTCCGAAGGCGCTGCAGTTCGTGCAGTCCGTGTTGAAGAGCGACAAGAGTGGACGTTCCGCCGTCGTGCGTAAGATCGGAACGTATTCTTCGATCGTGTGGGCAAAGCTCGTCACCCCGTGGCTGAGCACGACCGAGAGTGGCACGGTGCGGGAGACTTCGGTCTGGGCATTGAAGAAGCTCGTCGACCCGAAGTCGGCGAACGCGCTGAAGAGGCTCTACCGCCGCGAGAAAGACGAAGCACCGAAGGGACGCATCCTGCGTTCGATGGCGACTGTCGCCCCGACCGACGGCGTGGTGATCAGTCAGATCAAGAAGGCCTTGCAGAGCGACAAGTCCGAGGTCGTCCGCGCGCACGCGACCGTGGCTGCGGGGATCCTCGAGGACCGCGCAGCCGTGACCGAGTGTTTGCGCACCGCGCTCTCGGATTCGACGATGCTCGTGCGCAGCGTGGCGGCCTACGTCATCGCCGTGCGTCAGGACCGCGAGCTCAGCGATGCCCTGCGGTCGACCCACGCAGCCGAAATCGACGCGGAGTCCAAGGAGTGGATGGAAAAGGCGCAGACCACCATCCGCGAGTCCGACCCGAAGCCCTTCGAGGAATTCCTCAAGAAGACGCTCGACCAGCGTCCGACCGGTCGCGGTCGCCGCGGTCGCCGAGGTCGCTGAACCACGTGTTCTCTAGCGGCGGATCTCATTGATCTCGCCGAGGCTGAGGTCGATGGCCTTCACCACGGCTTCGACCTCAGCCGGCGAGATGCTCTGGCAGCCCGAGTGTTCAACGGGCACGACAAAGAGCCCCGTTCCTGCGAACTTCGTCTTTCCCGAGAGCAACTGCCCGTCGAGACCGCTCTTCGAGTGAAGCCCGCCTCTGTAGTAGAGCTCCGAAGTGAACTCGCAGATCGAAGGGTGCAGCCGCCACGTCTCGTCGAAGAACAGCCCTTTCTCTTGCAGCAGTTCCAGCACGGGGTCCTGCCAGACCGGTGGCTTCAACTCTCCAGCTACTTCTTGGAGGTTGAGTGCGTGAGATGCCGACAACCAAGGTGGTTGGCGAGATCACTGGCGGACAGCCTGAGCGAATCCCCTTTCTTGTGTATGAGGTGCTTTGGCGGTTCTCGCCGCGCCACGATGGGCGTGAGGGTGGATGGTACGCCCGACAGGATTCGAACCTGTGACCCCGGCATTAGGAATGCCGTGCTCTATCCAACTGAGCTACGGGCGCGACCGGAGCGTGAGTGTGCAATCGAGACGAGGCGGCGTCAAGCAGTCGCTCCCGGCCTTGCGGCGGCACTTCGCGGTCGACGTTGACCGCCACGCGGGATAGCCGGCGCGGAACGAAGTGGACTGACGATCAACACCGTGAAACTTGCTCGTGGATCGCGGCCACGTTCGCACCTCGTAGCTAGAATCCGCCTACCGCAACGTCACTTCTCGCCCGGCACGAGTTCCTGCAGCGACGGCATGTTTGCGACGGGCTGGAGTTGGCCGAGGTGTCGGAGCGCGCGGATGTGGTAGCCCGGTTCGTCGTCCAACAGATAGAGGCGGCGGTGATATCGAAGCGCCGACTGCAGATGTGCGACGATCTCGTCTGCCGATCGGTGGTCGACGGACCACAGCGTGATGTCCGGGCGCCACGCTTCGACCTTCTGTGCGTAGTGAAGCGGCATCAGGATCGTGAAGTCACCGACGACCAACGCGCCGGATCCGATCTTGTCGCCGAGACACTCCACGTATCGCCGCGCTGAATTCTCGCCGAACTTCCACGGTTGCAGGTAGTACGTCGCCTCGTTCCGGAACGGTGCGTCGCGTACGATCGATGGGAGTCCCAACACTCCGAGCAACGCGGCGCCGGCGGCATAGGTTGCTGGCGGAGTCAACGCGACGGACGCGGCAAGAATCCACGGCGAGAGTCGCCATCGCTTCAAGAGGGCATCTGTGCCGAGTGCTATCGGGTACGTCGCGGCGAAATACAGGGGGAGCGGAATGAGGAAGGCTCTAGAAGGCAAGTAGAAGACTCCGAAGCCCATGTGCGCGACAAGGAGCAACCAACCGGCGTGGCGTTGCTTGACGCTCATGCGGCGCCAGCCGAAGAAGATCAGCAGGAGCGCGGGTCCGACGAAGTTGTAGATCAGGTAGGCGAACAAGTAGGGGGTGTTGCGCATCGGCAGCGACCAACTGGTGTACGTCGACAACACACTCTCCCAACCCAATCCGCTATCCGGTCGTGCGCCGGGGACGATCGGTAGCACGATGAGCGGCACGATCGCGCCGGCCAACAAGCCCACGGCAAAACGAAGGCACGCACGCCGACCGCTCGGTTGCTGCCACAGAACGATCGCGATCGCGGGCAACGAAAGCAGCGTGAGCGGGTGGATGATCCAGCTCAGTCCGAGGACTGAGCCCGCACCCAATGTCGAGCGGCGCACGACGAGTAACCACGTCATGAGACTCAAGGCGAGCAGCGACGTCGCGTAGCTCTCGATCATGACCGACACGAACCAGACTGTGTGCGCCACCGCGATCGCGAGTACTGCGATCCACGCTGCGGCCCGCCCGATGTTGGCATTGCGGAGGGTTGAGTGGAGGAGACCCGTTGCGAGCGCGGTCGCCACCGCGGAAGATAGGTGCAGTTTTTGGACGAACGTTCCGAACGGCAACTGCGCGAACAGCCACGACCACGCGAGTGTGCCGACGTGGGCATCCTGGTCAAGCGTCACGTTCGATTCGTGGAGGTAGAGCGTGAGCTTGGTCGGATCACCCCACAGAACGTCGGGAGCCAGAGTAGCCGCGTAGAGTGCGAATACGACCAAGCTCGCGATCATGGATTCGAATCGCTTCAAGGCCGGTTCATTGGGGTGGGGTTGCACTCTACGCGGATTGTAGGGCATCTGAACCCAACACTTGGGGCATGTGAGTGGGGGGCAGAGGCGTCGAGGTTATAGGAACCCGTGAAAGCTCTACCGTCGCGAATACCTCCATGACGAGGCGGACTCGGTCGGGATGCCGATGCTAGATTCGGTCATTCCGGTAAGTTACCAACCGGCGACGATCCTTGCTCCGCGTTTTGCTCCTGGGGTGTGCAGAATGCGATGGAGAACAGAAGATCGTATAACCGATCGAGTCGAGACGACATGTGGTGAGTTCTGTTTCGCCGGTGGCCGTGTCGAACGTTGGCACGCAACCTGGCGAACGCGAATACAGTCCGCCCGCCTTGTACGAGAACCCCGGCGGTGAAGTGACGTCGCGCTGCGCGAAGAATCGCGTGGGCCGCGATCACGATCGAGAACAGGGTGGGGGGCGCATGGTCCTGAGTTGCCCCCCAGGGTGCGTAGCGACTACAGCGTCGCGGGGGTACTCCGGTGCGGAATCGAGGTCCCGGCAGCGAAGGACTCCGCGTCCCTTGAGAAGATTCTCACATCCCCTGCCGTTCGGGTGCATTACCGTCCGAACTCGATGGGGGCCGTGCCGCGTCGAGCATCAGCCCGAAGTCGTAAGTCACCGAGGCAGGCGAGAGATCTCCGTTGGCGTTGTCGAGAGTTAGCAGAACTTGTACGGTGTCGATGTGGGCAACCTCGTTGCTCGTCTGCAGCAATTCGGTCGCCGCCCAATCGGACACCAAGCCTGATCAGATCGCGTTCTTCGAGACGAAGATCCGACCCGTTCTACTCGGGCCGCGACTATCGGTTGACCGACGTGCACGGGAGCGTGATCCACGACATCATCGCCTGATCGATTGCCCAGCAAGACCGCATCTCACCTCGGATTCGAACCATGTTATACCGCCCCGGCACTCTCGTCTTTCTTCTGGTCTCAACCGCGACCCCAGCGCTTGCCCAAGACACGCTGCGGCTCCCGAGAGTGCTCGGCAGCCACATGGTCTTGCAGCGGGACAAACCGATCCACGTCTGGGGGTGGGCCAAGAAGGGGCAGCGTGTGTTCGTCAAGTTCGGGAAAGCGACGGGGAAGGCCAAGGCAGGCAAGGACGGTCGCTGGGAGCTGCAGCTCCCAGCGCAGAAAGCCAACCGCAAGCCGACCTCGATGGTCGTCAAGAGCAGCGGTGGCGAAGAGATCGAGTTGACGGATGTCCTCGTCGGCGAGGTATGGTTGTGCAGCGGTCAGTCCAACATGGCGTGGAACATGACGCAGACCCAGCGCAAGAACGAGGAGATCCCGATGGCGAAGCACCCGCAGATCCGGTTGCTCGCGTTCGGCGGCAAGAACCCTGCCTGGACTGCGTGTACTCCCGACAGCGTCAAGAAGTTCAGCGGCGTCGGCTACCACTTCGGTCGCGCGCTGATGAAGGAGCTGAAGGTCCCCATCGGTCTCATCCGTTCCGCCGTCGGCGGCACGAAGATCGAGCCGTGGACGCCGATGGTCGGCGCCAAGATGTTCAAGTCGCTCGGCAAGCAAGGCGCCCGCGATGGGAACCTGTTCACGCGGCTCATCAAGCCTCTCTCGCCGATGACGATGCGCGGGGCGATTTGGTACCAGGGTGAGTCCAACGTCATCCAGGGCGATACCGCGATCTACGTCGATCGGCAAGCCGCGCTCGTCGCTGGCTGGCGCAAGGTGTTCAAGCAGGACGACCTGTCGTTCTACTACGTCCAGATCGCGCCGTTCACCTACGCGGTGAGCTTCAAGAAGCGCAACAAGAACATCACCGCCGATTCTCTCCCACTGTTCTGGGAGGCACAGACGAAGTGCATGCAGGCGATCGAGAACAGCGGGATGGTCGTCGTGACCGACATCACCGGCAACGTTCGCGATATCCACCCGAGGAACAAGCGCGATGTCGGTGAACGGCTCGCCCGTTGGGCGCTCGCCAAGAACTACGGGCGCGACGTCGTCTACTCGGGACCGCTGTACAAATCGATGAAGGCGAAAGGCAAGGCGATCACGCTGAGCTTCGATCACGTCGGTGGTGGGTTGAAGTCGTTGGACAAGAAGTCCCTCACCGAGTTCATGATCGCCGGCGCGGATCGCAAGTTCGTGCCGGCCGTCGCGAAGATCCAGGGTGACACCGTGGTCGTCAGGAGTCGCGCGGTAGCGAACCCCAAGGCGGTCCGGTTCGGTTGGAACGAGGCGACGGCTCCCAATCTCGGGAACAAGGCTGGCCTGCCCGCTGCGCCGTTTCGCACTGACGACTGGAAACCCGCAAAGTGAATCCAATGAAGCACCTCACACGATCGATTTACATCTGCGCTCTCGCGCTCCTCGGCACTGGCCTCCACGCACAGAAGCTGAAGGTCTACATCCTGGCTGGCCAATCGAACATGGAGGGCCATGCCAAGGTGACCACGTTCGACTACATCGGCGATGACCCGGCGACCGCACCGCTACTCAAGGAGATGCGCCAGTCCGACGGCAGTCCGCGAGTCTGTGACGATGTGTGGATTTCGTATTTCACCGGTTCGAGGGAGGGCAACGGTGAAGGCTTCGGCAAACTCACAGCTGGTTACGGGTCACGCAGGAACCCCGCGCAGGACGGTGGCAAGGTCGGCCCGGAATTCACGTTCGGCATCTACATGGGCAAGGCCAACAAGGGGCCGATCCTGATCATCAAGACGGCGTGGGGCGGGAAGTCGCTGCACACCGATTTCCGCTCGCCATCGGGGGGGGCCTACGTCTTCAATCCAAAGAAGCTCGAGCAGTTCGCCGAGAAGGACAAGGACATCGAGAAGGAAAAGTCCGACAAGGCCGCGGCTACCGGTCACTACTACCGCTTGATGATCAAGCACGTCAAGCACGTGCTCAGTGACGTCAAGCGGGTCTGCCCGGACTACGATGCGAAGAAGGGCTACGAGATCGCCGGGTTCGTGTGGTTCCAGGGCTTCAACGACATGGTCGATCGGGGGACCTACCCTGATCGCGACAAGCCCGGTGGCTACGACCAGTATTCCGAGTGCATGGCGCACTTCATCCGCGACGTCCGCAAGGATCTGTCTGCGCCCGGCATGCCCTTCGTCATCGGCGTGATGGGAGTCGGTGGTCCGATCGAGAAGTACGCGAAGAAGGCGCGCAACAGGGCGACGCACACGAACTTCCGTGCAGCCATGGCGTCGCCGGCGTCGCTCGCCGAGTTCAAGGGCAACGTGATCGCCGTCCCGACGGCGCCCTACTGGGACATGAAGCTGTCGGCTATCTCGGAGAAGATGGGAAAGGTCAAGAACATGGCTCGCATGCTCAGGACCAAGAACAAGAAGCACGCGAACAAGGACGGTACGATGAGCAAGAAGGAACAGAGCGCGTACCTCGCCAAGTACCGCGCCGAAGTGGTCGGTGAAGCGGACGCGGCCACCTTCAAGCGGGGCGCCTCGAACGCCGGCTACCACTACCTCGGCTGCGGCAAGACCATGGCCTTGATCGGCAAGGCGTTCGCGGAAGCCATGCTCTCGATGGAGAACAAGTGAACAACGCGCAGATCGAGGTTCTCGCCCCTCACTCCGAGCGTGCGTACGCGATCATGCGCATCGTCGTGGGACTTCTCTTCTCCTTCCACGGCATGCAGAAGGTGCTCGGCTTCATGGTGGCGCAACCGCAGCCCGTGTGTTCAGCCTGCCGCTGCAGTTCCATCTGACGAGCAACGCGGTGCCGCTGGTGCTCGTGAAGTAGCGGTTCGGCTACGCCACGGGTGGAAGCGCGACTTCGAGCAGCTCGAAGTCGTCGGACCACGCGGCGAGCTCGTGGTCCATCGCGCCGGGAATGACGACGCTGTCTCCGGACTGCAGTCTGTGGCCCGGCTGTTCTTCGGAGGTTTGCGCCTCCAAAGTGCTCAGGGTCACGGTTCCGCGGAGCACGAAGTAGAAGAGCAGCTCCGCCTCAGCATCGTTCGACAAGCGCGTCGACCCTCGTGAAGGTCCGTGCGCCCGCGCGATCCGTGCGCTGACCAACCCGTCGGTCGCCGCCGAGATCCCGGTGTCGCGGCATTGGAATCCGTCGATTCGCCACGGTTGCCACGTCGCGTCCGCCGCGATGTGTCGGACGAACCGCTGGCCGGCGAAGTCTCGCTCGGGTCGGTGATTTTCCGTCGGCAACTCCAGCTCGTGGTCCGCGCACGTCTCGTGTTCCGCCGGACAACCGATCTCGATCACCTCGAGGTCCGACGAACACTCCAGCACGCGATGACGGATTGCAGGCGGTTGCAATACGCAATCCCCTGCTTGCAGCTCGAACGGCGGTCCCTGGTCCTCGTAGACGACCCGGACCCAGCCCTTGTAGCAGTAGATCATCTGAAACCGGATCTTGTGGAAGTGCACGTAGTCCGGCACCGGTCCCGCGTCGGGGATGTGGATGTGCGAAGCGATAAAGCGCCCGCCCTGTCGGTCGGGGATCAGGTCGCGGTAGCGCATTCCGGCGCGACCGACGATCCAGTTCGCGTCGCCGCTCAGTTGGTGCAGCACGAACGCCGGCTGATTGGTCGGCAGTTCCACAGCGGGGTTGGCGTCGACGAGCTCGATGTGCGTTCCGTTGGGCGCGGTCAACGCCGTCGCGCCGTCGGCGACCGCGCCCGGATCGTCGCACGCGAGTCGAAGCACAGAGGGATGACCTTCAAGACCGCGCACCAGGCGAATGCGGATACCGTGTCCCGAGAGCACCGCGACCGTCGGGTTGTCCGCGGGCCGCACACTGTCGATGCGGAACCCCAGCCGGTCCGTAAAGAAAGACAGCGTCGGTACGAGCTCGTCGCACGGCAGCACGACTTCCGCGGTGCGGATACTCGCTCCGATGTTGTTCTTGTCGTCCTCTGCCATGGGCAGGGCATTGTCATCGACCTGGATTCAGCACGCCATTGCTGAATGAGGAGATCGTTCCCGGCAATCCCGGGTTGCCTTCGGCCCGCGGTTCCCGATTCAATCTGTCTGTACAAGACGAAGGACGGGTGGCGCCTCACTACGAAGATGTTCCACGCCCACTAGGAACTGCGATCGGTTCTCATCGCCCTTGGTAGGGGACACCCTGGCGGATCCACTTGGGTGCCTTCGTGCCGAGGCAGTAGTGGTCGACGTACTCCTTGAACTTCATCGAGTAGTCGAGCTTGTTCGCGTACTTCTTCAGGTGGTGCGGCTCGCCAGGGAGGATCCCGCGTCTAGTGGCGGAGGTAGAGCCAGATGTAGCTTTGACGGCCTTTCTTTTCGTAGAAGGTGATCTTCTTCTGGACGAGCTCGGTGAGGGACTTGGTGTCCTTTTCGTCGCGGACGCGCTTCTCCTTTGCGGCGAGCCCGGAGAGCTCGGCGAGTTCCTCTTCTGAGAGGTTGGTGCGCTGACGCCACACGTCGGAGTAGTCGCCGACCAACAGGTCGAGTTTGCCGTCGCCGTTGTAGTCGGTCACGCAGATTTGGGCGCGGGTGCCACGAGCGGGATCCTCGTCGGTGCCCAGGTACTGCGTTCGGAACTTGGTCTTCGCGGAGGCTGGCAGCAACGAGATCTTCGCGGCAAACTCGGGCTTCGCCTTCGTACCGGTGTTGGGGAACCAACAGACGCTGCCGTCAGCGGAGCCGGCCACGATGTCCCAGCTGCCGTCGCCGTCCCAGTCGACCACGACTGGCGCGAGGTGGCCCTGGACCCTCATCGGCCCGCCCTCGAGGTGGATCAGCACGCTCTTCGCCGCGAACACCGGCTTGCTGCGCGTGCCCTTGTTCGTGCGCAGGTAGAGCTGACCGGAGAACGTCCCGATCAACATGTCGAGATCGCCGTCGGCGTCCCAGTCGACCATCGCCGGCCAGCTGCCGAACGAAGCGATGCGGAAGGAGATCGACTTCTTGCCGGCGGCGTCCACCTTCTTGCGGGCCTTCTTCAGCTTGTGGTAGATGACGAGGTCTTTCGGATGGTGCACGAGCGGCACGCCGTTCTCGTCGCGCAGCAGTTCGCGTTTTGCGTACTCACCCTTGCCGAGACCACGGAACAGATACAGGTCACCCGGGTCGTAGCTGCCGCTGATGAAGTCGAGGATGCCGTCCGCGTCGTAGTCCACGAACTGTGGACTCGATGCGATGCATCAATACACCGGCGTTTTCGCCGCCGTGCCTCCCGCCTGCAACTTGCCCTTTGAAGTGTAGACCGGCTGCTTGTCGTCACCGGTGTTTTCGAAGTACCAGAAGTACCCGGGAAAGTCGCCGACGAGCAGGTCGCGATCTCCGTCGCCATCCACGTCCGCTATTACCGGACCGGCGTGTGCGATCTTCGACAGCGCGCCGATCTGGATCGGTTTGCCGTCCGCCGCGAGACGCGTCGGCGTCGCGAAGATCGGTTTCGCTGCGACGGCTTCGACAGTGTCCTGGGTGAAGGCTGGCGAAGCCACGAGCGCGGTTGCGATGGCCACACGAGGAATCAATCTCATCATGCTCTCCGGTTTGTGCGTTGCCTGGGCGTCAGAGTCTGTTGTGTCAATTGTCGAGGATACGTAGTCCTGCGCCGTTGCGGGGGGTCGCAGTGGATTTTTGCGGTCCCAGGTGGGAGGGTTTCCCTGTCGCTGACCATCACTCCGAGTTGCCATGCCGTCTCCCCGAATCGTCGCCGTCCTTGCCTGCGCCCTCATGTCGTCGTTCGCCGTTCCGGCTCAGACGCGGGAGGCGAAGTTGCTTCCTGCGCGGACTGCGTGGGATCGCGGCGACTACCCGACGGCGTTGCGAGCGATGACGGGTCTGCTCGATGGCGCGAAGGGCGCGGCGTTCCATCGAAGCATCGCCCTGTTGACCGGCGAACTCCACAGGGTCTACGAGGTGACCAGGGACGGTCGCTCCGGGCGCATCAGCCGAGATGGTCGCTTCGCGAGTTACGTGGAACCGCGGAGATCCCGAGGGCCGTCGAAGTTCCACGTCGTTGCCCTGGAGCCCGACGTTCGCACCGTGGGCGTGGTGCAGGCGAGTACGTGCGCCCTCGCGCCGGACGGATCGTTCGCGGCTTTCCTCCTGGAAGATCGCTCTGGCGTCACGGTGCTCGATCTGTCCAACGGCAAGAAGACGAAGCTCTCGATCGAGAACTTGAAGATCACCGCCGCGACTTTTGGTCCGAAGGGTCCGACGCTCTACGTCACGGCCAGTGCCTTGGAAAACGCGGATCGAAGCGACGTCTTCGTTTTCGGCAGGGGTGCAAAGGGGTGGAAAGCGGCCACCCAGGTCACTGACAAGCCGAAGTTCAAAGTGAATCCCAGGCCGCTCCCCGGCGCTCGCTACATCCTGTATCAGACGGCGACCCAGGACCCGAACGCAGGTGGTGGTCGGTTTCGCGGACGCCGGTTCCGTCGGTTTCGCAGCCGAGGCAGCTCCGAATTCGTGATCCAAGATCGCATCAGCGGGAAGCAACACCCGTTCCAGGGCAATGCGCCGAAGTTCTCGGCGGACGGAACCCTGGTCTTGTTCACCACAGCCGGGCAGGCCGGCGGCACGTCGTTCAAGTTGGTGACGCTTCCCCCCCAGTCCCGGGACAAGGTCGAGGCGAAGGAAGTGTTCACGACGACCGATCGCGTCAGCTCGTTCGACCTGTCGCCAAACGGAGAGTCGATCGTGTTCCAGGCCCGGCCCGAGTACGACTGGGAGTTGTTCGTCGTCTCGACGAAGGGAGGCGAGGCGATTCGACTGACGCGCGAAATCCAACACGATCTCAACCCCGTGTTCCTCGACGACCGCACCGTACTGGCGCAGATCGGTGAGTCCAGGCACCGTCGGGCGTACGCGCATGATCTGAGGACCGGTGCGCGGATGCGGCTCTTCCACAACAACACCATTCGGACGATTGCGCCGCAGTACGAGTGGCACGCGTCGGGTGACGGCAAGAAGGTGTTGATCGTGTCGGAGCGCGACGGCAACACGGTCTCACCGGACCGTTCGATCCACGTCGTCGACCGCCGCGTCGAAGTGGGAATGGTCGAGCTTCGCGAGCGTCTCCAAAGACAGCTCGCTGCGGAGATCGCGCTGCGCGAACGCGGCGGCAAGGCCTTCCAACCGATCGAAGAGCAGGTCCGCAAGGTCACCGAGTCCGTGTCGATCGGCAGGGTGAAGGGGTACCAGCAGCGACTCGCCGCGAACGGCAGCCGCAACATCACGGCGCCGGGCAACAAGAAAGCACGGGAGTATCTCAGCAAGGTCTTTGCGTCGTTCGGCTACGAGCCGACGTTGCAGAAGATCGCGTCCCGCGGTCGGCGGCGTTCGGTCGTGGGCAGCGGCGGTTCGATGAACGTGATCGCGACGCTCCGAGGAACCGTCAACCCAGAGCTGGTCTACGTGCTCGGCAGCCACTACGACTCGGTGACTCGCGGGCCAGGTGCCGATGACAACGCTTCGGGCACGGCCGTCACAATCGAGGCGGCGCGAGTCCTCGCGAAGCACCCGCAGGCGGCGACGATCGTGTTCGTGGCATTCACCGGCGAAGAGTCCGGTCTGCTCGGCAGCCGTGAGTTCGTCCGGCAGGCCACCGCCAACGGCATGAATGTCGTCGGCGCGCTGAACAACGATATGCTCGGTTGGTCGAACGATTCTCGCATCGACAACACGATCCGCTACTCGAACCCCGGCATCCGCGACGTGCAACACAACGCGGCGCTGCGTTACTCGAAGTTGATCACGTACGACGCGCTCTACTTCAAGAGCACGGACGCCGCGGCGTTCTACGAGGGGTGGGGTGACATCGTCGGCGGCATTGGTTCGTACCCGGTGCTCGGCAATCCGCACTACCACCAGTCGACGGACAAGATCGACACCATCAACCACGCGCAGGTCGCCGAGACCGCCAAGACCACCGTCGCGACGCTGATGCTCCTCGCGTCGAGCCCGTCGCGGATCGTCGAGCTCTCGACGAGGGCGACCAAAGACGATTCGGTCGTGGCCTCGTGGAAGGCGAGCCCCGAGAAGGAGATCGTCTCATACGAAGTCGTCTACGGCCCCGCGGATGAACCCGAGCGTCACCGCGTTGTCGTGAAGAAGCCGACGGTGGTCTTGAAGGACGCGACGTCGGGCACGCACGTGGCGGTGCGTGCGATCAACAAACGTGGTCTGCACGGATGGGATCACGCCCGGGCGGTGGTGAAGTAGGTGCTGTTTCGCCTCGCCGCGACTCTTCTCGTCGTGATCACCTCCGGGTGTGCTAGCGCGCCGGACATCTTCGCGAAGCCAAACCTCGTCGCGCGGTGCATCGTGCCGTTCGACGCAAAGAACCGTAGTCCGGCAGAGCGCGCGCAGATGGTGAAACGACTCGGGCTGCGACGCGTCGCGTACGACTGACGCGCGGAGCACGTCGCGAGTCTCGAAGACGAGATCGTCCAGTACAAGAAACACGGCATCGAGTTCTTCGCCTTCTGGAGATGGCACGACGCGATCGCGGTGAGCATGGGGCGCCGAGAATTCGACCGGGTCATGGACGATCTCATGGCTATTGGATCACGATGGGCACGACGCCCGTCAACTGCAAGCCGGGCTTCGCACCATCGGTGATTCCTTGCATCCACACCTTGCCACCGATGAGCTTCGCGTCGTTCGGAATCGCCGTGGTAAACGACAGCATCTTCGACGCGGTGAGCTTGCCTCCCGCGAGAAAGAGGATGACGGCGGGGTCCAGCTTGAGGACGCCGAATGGCAGCGGGATCGTCTTCGTGCCTGGTGAGAGGTAGACCGCGGCGTTGCCGGGTTCGCCACCGATGCTCAGGCTGCTCGCGGTGCCGATTGTCGTGGGGCCGAACCGCCAGAGTTCGGGCGTGCGGTATGCGGTCGAGATGGACTTGAGAAGCGAGTTCTTGCGCGTGCTGTTCCCGACAACCTGTTCGAGTCCCATCACGCCGCCGCGTAGGTGGCGGTCGAACCATCCGATGATCATCGCCATGCCCCGCGCGTACACCGCGCGATCGCTACTCGTCGGGAGGGCGGGTAGGCGAACGATGTTGTTGTGCGTCGCGGTAGCGTTGAGCAACACGAAAGACTTGAGTCCCGTGTAGTTCGTCGCCTTGTTGTAGAACACGAGGCCGATCGACTTCCAGTTGACGACGAGGTCACCCGCGCCGTGCAGAATCGCCAGTGGCACGCGAACGGCGGGCGCACTTTTCGTCCACGAGTTCCCAGCTCCGAAGATGGTGCCGTCCCAGGGCGCGAAGCAGAACCCCGCCTTGTAACCCGGGTTCGCGGCGAGGGTCCGAACCGTGCTCCCGCCGCCCATCGAGTGACCCGATACGCCGGCGCGGGTCATGTCGAACGCGCCCTTGAAGAAGGAAGTCGAGGATTTGTTCTTTGCCTGGAGCGAAGCGAACAGCGCGATGCCGTCCAATACCTGCAAGTTCGCGTCGAACTGCGCCGTGTCATTGAGAACCGCGATGAACCCCGCGGCGGCCAACGTTTCGCCGAGACCCGTGTAGATCACTGCGCGGCCGCCGAGTCCGTGCAGATGAACGATCACCGGATAGCCGCCTGCCTGCTGTCGAAGCGGCTTGTTCGCGCCCGCCGAAGTCGCTGGGTAGTAGATGCGTACGGTGAGGCTACGACTGCCGAGCGATTTGACGTTTGTGATGGAAGTGTCCTTGTAGCCGGCCGGGAACTGGGCCGCGAGCGTGCTCGTGAACAGCATGAATGTGAACGAGGTGATGTGATGGCGGCGCATGGTGGGAAGTTTAGCGAACTTCGCTGGCGGGGAGGTAGATTGCCCGGTCGGAGATGGATCCATGAAGAAACGTTACGTCGTTGCACAACTCGACGAAGTCCCCGCGGTCTCCTGCCCCTGCGGATCCGCTCGCCGCGCCTTCGTCGACGAACCGGAACGAGTCGCGACTGTGCACGTCGTCGATATCTCCGACGAGCCCAGGGCGCACTACCACGTGGCGCACACCGAGTGCTACGTGATCCTGGAAGGCGAGGGCCACCTCGAGCTCGATGACGAGCTCATTCCTGTGCGCCCGCTCACCGCGGTCATGATCAAGCCGGGTTGTCGACACCGGGCCATCGGTCCGCTGCGCATCCTCAACGTTCCCGTGCCTGCATTCGATCCGGACGACGAACACTTCGACTGATAGGTGGGCAGGTGGTACGCTGGCCGCGTGATGCACATTCGTCCTATCTTTCTCCTCGTCTCATTCCTCGTGGTGGCGTCGTGCATCGAGCCGACTCCGAGGGTGTTGGTTCCCACGACTGCTTTTCGCGACTGGCGGGTCCGCGGTGGAGACACCGGTGGCACCCGCTACTCCGCGCTCGCGCAGATCACGAAAGAGAACGTCGCGAAGCTCGAGGTCGCGTGGACCTACGATACGAAGGACCATTTCAGGAACTCGGAGATGCAGTGCAATCCGATTGTCATCGGTCGCACGCTCTACGTGACGTCCCCCAAGATGCGCGTGATCGCGTTGGACGCGGCGACGGGTAAGGAGGTTTGGAGCTTCGACCCGAACGGCGGCAAGAGGGTCCGTGGTCGCTACCGAAACCGTGGCGTCACGTACTGGGAACCGGAGAAGGGCGCCGCCGCGGGCGATCCGGCGCGCATCCTCTTCTCCGCGCGCCACTTGCTCTATGCGGTCGACGCGAGGACCGGCAAGCTCATCGAGTCCTTCGGGAACGGTGGTCTCGTCGACATGCGGGAGGGGCTCGGGCGCGAGCCGAAGGGATTGTCCGTGCGGTGCACGAGTCCAGGGACGATCTACCAGGACCTCTTGATCCTCGGCAGCACTGTGAGCGAGTCGCTCCCCGCGGCGCCTGGGCATGTGCGGGCGTACGACGTGCGCACGGGCAAGATCCGCTGGACGTTTCGGACGATTCCGCGACCCGGCGAGTTTGGCGCGGACACATGGCCCGAGGACGCGTGGAAGTACATCGGTGGCGCGAACTGTTGGGCCGGTTCCACGGTCGACTCGAAACGCGGGTTGGTGTTCGTGCCGACCGGCTCCGCGGCGTTCGACTTCTACGGGGCCAACCGCCTCGGCGACAACCTCTTCGCGAACTCCCTCATCTGCCTGCGCGCGGCGACCGGCGAGCGCGTGTGGCACTTCCAGTTCGTCAAGCACGATGTGTGGGACCGCGATCTTCCGGCGCCGCCGAGCCTGGTCACGATCAAGCACGGTGACAAGATCATCGATGCGGTTGCGCAGATCACGAAGTCCGGACACGTCTTCATGTTCGAACGCGAGACCGGCGAGTCGATCTACCCGATCGAGAATCGCAAGGTGCCAAAGTCCGAGACCGAGGGCGAAGTGTTGTCGGAGACGCAGCCGATACCGACGAAACCCCCGGCGTTCGCGCGCCAGCGGTTGGATGAAGATGACCTGACGACCCGAACACCACAAGCGCACGCTGCCGCGGTCGCCAGGTTGCGGAAGCTGAACAGCGATGGGCAGTACACGCCGGCGAGCGAGAAGGGCACCGTCATCTTCCCGGGGTTCGACGGCGGAGGGGAGTGGGGTGGCGCGGCGTTCGATCCGTCGTCGGGTTTGCTCTACGTCAACGCGAACGAGATGGCGTGGATTCTCCGCCTCGTGAAGCGCAAGGCGTTCGGCAACACGACGAGCAAGAAGCTGTACCTCGCGCATTGTGCCAGCTGCCACCGCGCCGACCTGAAAGGGACGCCGCCGGAGTTCCCCACGCTCGTGGGGATCAAGGCGAAGTACACGGTCGATGCGCTCTCCGAATACACGCGCAAGGGCGCCGGTCGGATGTCCGGCTTCTCCTACCTGTCGAAGGTCGAGTTGACGGCGATCTCCCGTTATCTCCTGGAAGGGAAGGACGAGAGGGTCACCGCGACGACTCCGATCTCGCGGATTCACTTGAAGTACCGCACCGACGGCTACAACAAGTTCCTCGACGTGGACGGATATCCAGCCGTCAAACCGCCGTGGGGGACGCTGACGGCCATCGACCTGGACCAGGGAACGATCCGGTGGCAGGTCCCGCTCGGAGAGGTTCCGAAGCTCGCGGCGCAAGGACTGAAGAACACGGGCAGCGAGAACTACGGTGGCCCCCTCGTCACCGCCGGTGGCCTGTTGTTCATCGGCGCGACCAACAGCGACAAGAAGTTCCGTGCGTTCGACAAGTCGAGCGGCGCAAAGTTGTGGGAGTACACGTTGCCCGCGGCTGGCAACGCGACGCCATCGACGTACGAAGTGGGCGGCCGCCAGTTCGTCGTCATCAGCGCGGGCGGCGGCAAGTGGGGGAATCCATCCGGTGGAACCTACGTCGCGTTTGCCCTTCCGAGGTAGGTGGTCAAAGGTGCGCGCGAGCCGCTGCTACCTTGATTCAGATCCAGGGTGAAGAGTCGACCGCCCATGCCGTCGTCGAGCGATTCTGCGTGGGGAAGACGAGCTACGCCGGGAGCGATCCGCTCCACGAACCGTGCCTGTGCGCAGCCGCGGCGAGATCCTGCAGGTCACCAACAAGAAGTCCAGCAGGAGGATGCTCTCGAGGAAGGTGGCGACGTTCACCAACCTCGCGGTGACCAGCGCATCGCTATCAGCCAAGACGCAGATTCCCACACGATCCATCGTCGGTCGGAACTCGTAGATCGGACCCGCCTGCGAAGGTAGGGTCGCCCCGAACGCAGCGAGAAGGAGCAGGGGGAGGACGCATCTGAGAGTCGCCCGAGTCGTTGGCGTACGTTCTCCAGAATCTGCGTCAACTTCTGGATTTTGCATACAACTGAGGTGAGGCGGGACTCCGACGTGACGGGCTTGCTGATCACGCGAGCGGATCTCACCGAGGCGACGGGCGCGGGTTTCGCGTCCGACGAGACCGCGATCGAGTGGTTCTGCAAGGTGCAGGTCACTCCGGCGCTCAGCATCACTCTCGACCTGCAGTTCATCTCCCATCCATCGGGAAGTCGCGGTGTCGAAGATGCATGGGTCGGAAGTTTGCGTTTTGTGCTGACGTTCTGAGCGGCTGACTGTTGCTTCCGCACGTCACGCAATTCCTCCCCGAAGCAACTGACATGCTTAGCGAAACAATTCGGCGCCGTGACAGTGTTTTTCAACAAGCCCCCCACATGGGGACGATGGAGGGCCACAATGGATCAATACCCTTCCCCAGCCCCTCGTCGCCCATGCTTCGCGATCGATTCACACTCCCGGTATTCGTTCTCTCGCTATGTACATCCGTGTTGGCACAGTCTCGTACTAGTTCGCCGCCCGGTCTGCTCAATATCGAGGGCCGCTCGGTCTCGAGCAAATTCGGCGCATATTCGAACGCTCGGTACATGCTGTTCGATGGCGAACTTCGCAACGCTGCGATCGGCATCAAAGAGATCGCGTTCCGAGACGACTACTACGCGCATACTTTGCACACGGGAATGGGTCGTTCGTGGTCGCAAGTGACGATCGACATGGCCATGTGCGACACGGCCAACCTGTCTTCGATTTTCGCCAACAACGCGAAGAGCTTGCCGACCCGTGTCTTCTCCGGTGCCCTCGCCTGGCCCACCCTCACTGGTCACCCCACTATGCTCCCCGGGCCCTGGGTCAAGGTGTTCCCGTTCTCGACGACGTGGGCCTACAACGGAACGTTGGACATCTGCATCGACTACGACTTCAACGGCGGGACCCTGGCCAACAACGCGACGTGGACGAACAAGGACGCGTACGACTACTTCATCGACGCGTATCCAACGGATACCCGCGTCGGCGGCACGCAGATCTTCCACGGCAACGGCGGCAACTCGGGTGGTTGTGTCGATGGCGCTAACACGCTCGGTGGCCTGAACTTCCTGCACTGCATCGGGTACGGGCCGAACCACCATGTGCTCTCGTACCGGAACAAGTTCCAGCTCTACACGTTCAGCTACTACACCGCGCAGGGATCGCCGGTCGCGAACATCGTCAGTTTCAAGGGATCGGCGGCAGGAATCACATTTCCCAGTGTCGTTTGCAACAAGCTCCACCTCGACCCGACGAGGTACCTGATGATCGGCGTTTCGAATGCGAACGGTCCGGGTGCCTGGAGCGGCTACTTCTATCCGAGCAAGACCCCCGAAGGACTGATACCCTACAACTCTGCCTACGTCGGTTTGAAACTCTGGGCCCAGGCC
>CAYYAQ010000020.1:38174-48015 GCA_964469555.1 uncultured candidatus Brocadiaceae bacterium
CGATTCCCGGACCGGAGCCATCCGGCTCACGCGGGCGGTCAACACGGCCATCCCGTGGGTGCCGCGTGGTGTGAATCGCAGTGCGTTGATTCAACCCTTGACTCACATGAAGAACTCGACGGGTTACGGGCCGTACACGGACGAGGCGTACAATCCGATCATCCGGTACTCGAACTAGGCGTCCGGTTCGTCCGGACCACTTATGACTCGAATCCCGAAGTAGTTTCCGGTCATCTGTTGTCTGGCCGATGGAACCGACTGCGAAACCCACTCGATGGTGGCCCCTGCCACTCGTTCTCGTCATAGGCGCGATCGCGATCGTTTCGCTCAAGACCGCCGAAGACACTGATCAGCAGGCGGCGAACATTCGCGCCATCCTGATCGGCATCGGCGCCGCGCTTCTCATTCTCATCTGGCTGCTCGCGTTTTCGCGATTGCCGAGACGAAAGAGACTCCTGTCCGCTCTCGCGTACGTCGGGGGCCTCGCGCTGTTCTTCACCGGATTTCGCATCACGGGAGTCTCCGGCAACCTGGTCCCCATCTTCGAGTGGCGCTGGGCGCGCGAGGCGACTGTTCTCGTCGTGCCGGACCAGTTGCGTCGGATCGAAGAGACACCCGTGCCGGGACTCGCGCCGTTTCCACAGTTCTTCGGCTCGGAGCGGACCGGCAAGTTGCCAGGTCCGAAGTTGGTGCGAGATTGGACCGCGAGTCCGCCCGAAGAACTCTGGCGTCGTGACGTGGGCGAGGGATGGTCGGGATTCTCGGTCGCCGGGCGCCGCGCGATCACGCAAGAACAACACGGCGAAGACGAAGCGGTCGTCTGCTACGAGATCCTGTCCGGGAACGTGCTGTGGGCGCGAAAGGTCCAAGTTCGCTTCGACGTACCGGTCGCAGGCATCGGTCCGCGAGCTACACCGACAGTCGATGGCGATCGCGTCTTCGTCGTCGGTTCGACGGGGGTGTTCGAGTGTCTGGACATCGCGACTGGCAAACCTGTGTGGACCAAACACATACTGGACGACCACGAAGCGGAGCTCCCCGATTGGGGCGTGGCCTGTTCGCCGCTCGTTGTCGGTCCCGTCGTAGTCGTGAGCCCTGGCGGACCCAAGGGTCACTCCCTCGTCGCGTACGACAAGAAGACCGGCGACGTTGCGTGGCGGGGCGGTGACGAACGCATGCACTGGAGTTCGCCGGTGCACGTCTCGCTCGCTGGGCAGGAACAGATCCTCATCTTCAACGCCGCGGGTCTCGCGAGTCACGAGATCGGTAGCGGCGACGTGCTCTGGTCTTATCCGTGGCGCAGCAAGGATCCTCACGTTGCGCTGCCGGTAGTGTGTTCCGGGAATCGCGTGTGCATCTCGAGTGGCTACGGCGCCGGTTGCCATCTCCTGCAAATCGAGAAGAAACCGGATGGTGTGTTTTCGGCCACGACCGTCTGGCGTTCGCTGCGGCTGAAGGCCAAGTTCGCGAACTTTCTCGAGCACGACGGATTCGTCTACGGGATCGACGATGGAGTAATGACCTGCATCGACGCCGCGACCGGCAAGCGCATGTGGAAGCGCGGTCGTTACGGACACGGCCAGCTCCTCCTCGTGGACGATCTCCTCCTGGTGATGACGGAGGACGGTGCGATCGTGCTGGTCGAGACGACGCCGGAGGAACATCGGGAGGTCACGCGCTTCGAGGTGTTCGGAGAGAAGACTTGGAACCCTCCGGCGCTGGCTGGCTGCTACCTCGTGATTCGCACCGAGCACCGAGCGGCCTGTCTCCGACTGCCCGTCATCAAGTAGGTGATCCCCCGGTGGCGCGCAGGCGATGCCGCGCGAGCTGATCCGCCCACCAGGTTCCCGTCGTGCAGGTGAAGGCGGAGCCCTTGAGCAACCCAATAGTGAAATGTGATGTCAAGCCTCCTTCCGGTGGAATCGCAGAGCTGAAACCCCCATGCGGTCGATAGAGTCAGTAGAGATGGTGCGCGAATCACGACGGCGGTCGCCCGGTCCATGACGGAAGAGCGTCGCACAGAATTCGACCGCGGCCCACGTTGGCTTCCGTGGGTGATCGGCGTTGTCGCGGCAGTGGTCTACCTGGCTACTCTTCAGCGGCAGCTGTTCAACGACGGCATCTTCTTCGAGTTCAAGATGCGGTTCGGCGGGGACCAACTCTTCTACAAACACGTCTTGTACCTGCCCCTCGCCGGGTTGTTGCAAGCCGTCGTCTCCGTAGTGGCGCCGATCGATGGCGAACAGGCGCTGAAGATGGTGGCGGCGCTCGCCGGTGGCGCGGGCGTCGCGTTGACCTTTCTCGTCGCCCGAGATTGTCTCGAGTCCGTGCGCCGTGGGGTTGCTTGCGCGGCGCTCCTCGGAACTCTCGCTGCGTACTGGTTCCACTCGACCGCGACCGAACTGCACAGTCTGCATGCCGCTTGCACCACGCTCTTGCTGCTCGCGTTGATCCGCGCGATGGATCGAAGGCATCTCGGCTCGATCGGCAGCTGTCTCACGTTGGCTCTCGGCGCGGCGCTTGCGCCTACTTCTCATCTCAGCGGAGGCTGCGTTGGACTGCCGCTCGTGTACGTGTGGTTCTGTGCGGGAAGCGCGCGCACGAGGTACACGATCTCGGTTGTCAGCGGCTTTCTGATCTTCGGCGTCGCGTACTACGCGGTGGCGCTCCGTGGTACGGGGTTCAGTGGCGATATGTCCAGGTATGGCGGCATGCAAGACGTGCTCTGGGAGGACCCCGCGAAGGTCCCGCACCTGCTCAAGATCAGTCTGGCCGAGTTCTCACTGTACTCCGCACCAGCGGCCGCGCTCATTCCTGCGGGACTTCGTGTTCTCTTTCGCACCTCGCCCATGCACGCGTGGTTTTGTGTGTGTTGGATGGTCGCCTGGCCGATCGTCGCCTGGCCCGTCGAGGATCGTCTGATGGGCGCGTACTACGTGTCCACGCTCCCGGTGCAGGCCTTGCTCGCCATCGTCGCGATGCACGGGGCTTGCCGCACGTGGGGGCGGGCGTGGTTGATCGCGGGGCTCGGAATCCTCCCGCTGTTCGTGTTTGTCTTCTCCAGCCTGGCCGACGTGGACCAGGAGATGGTCGGGCTGTTGACGCTGGGCGGCTGCGCCATGGCGATCTTTTTGATGGCAGGTAGAACTACGGGCGAGCCCCGCGGCATGTGGCTCTTGCCAATCGTCGCGTTTGTCACGACGGCGCCTCACATCATCAACGTGGCGCGTCTCGATACGCACCGCGATCGGATCGCAGAGGTTGTCGAGGTCTTGGAGCGAGTCGAGGAGGAGACCGGGAAGAGGCCGCTACTGATCTTCCTGGCGACGAACACGGCGACGGACCATCATTGGAAGCACTTCTTCCCCGGAGCCCTCGACGATGTGAGCCGCGCGTTCAATCCGGTCAAATTGGCGTTTCGGTACGAATCGGACGAGCTCGCCGACGAGAGGCTGGATCGGTACCGCAAGGCTCTCAACGACGCGCTCACGGACGGTCGACCGGTGTTCATGGAGGGCAAGCGTGATTTCGCATTCAAAATCGCCGCCCAGAATTCCTCGTTGCCGCGGATGATCAAGTTCTTCACGGAACTGGACACGGCGAGCTTTCCGGAGCCCGGAGGGTTGCCTGATCTCTTGAGGCTTTCACCGAAGCGCTGATCACCACATGCTATCGGCATGGACGAGAACCCATCACCCGTGACTCCCGAGGGTTGGGCGACGCTGCTCAAGGCCAATTGGGAAAAGCGCGGTCGATCCGATTCCCGTGACTTCTACGTCGCGTCTCACCTGGGCTGGAACGACACCGAGGCGTGGCAGCGCCAGGCGAAGATTGACACGGAGATCCTCCTCTACGAACTCACAGACGATTGGTTGTCCTCCGCCGAGGTGCTCGAGATCGGTTGTGGGGTGGGTCGCCTCGCGCCTTGGCTACTGGAACGGGCCGCGTCCTACACGGGGCTGGACATCGCGTCGGCGATGGTCGAAGAAGCGCGGCAACGCGTGCAGGAGGGTGAGCGGGCGCGGTTCTTCGTCTCGGATGGTCTCGGTGTTCCGGACCCCGCGCGAGACCGGGAGTACGACCTGATCGTGGCGATGGCTGTCTTCATCCACTGTCCGCGGGACCTCGTGGAGCGCCTCGTTCGAGACGCCACGTCGTTGTTGCGAAAGGGTGGTCGCTTGCGTTTTCAACTGTTGGCCGACGCCTCAGATCCAACGGGAGTGACCGCGCCGGCTGAGGCTGCCGCAGAGCAGAATGAGGCGCTCGCGGTGCAGGGGAAAGAGGTGGCGATGTCGGAGGATATGGAGCTCATCACCGACCACTACTACATGGGACACGCGTTTGGTTTCGACGAAGCGCGCGAGTTGTTCGAAACCATGGATGGCGAACTGCGACTGCTGCGCTTCGATCTCGGACACATCTACGGCGAGATCGTCAAGACTTGACGCGCGCGCGGAGCATGGTCCACACGCCGCCGAGGACGAGCGCACCGCCGGCGATCTGGAACGCGGTGATGGGCTCGCCGAGCGCGAGCCACCCGACCGCGAGAGCGATGACCGGGACGAGGTTGATGAAACCGGCGGTGTGGGACGCGCCGAGTTCCTTGAGACCGATGTTCCAGAGAACGTACGCGTAGCCAGTTCCGAGCAGACCGGAGTACACGATCGAACCCCAGACGTGGAGCGGGATCGAGCCGCTCCACAGTGGTCCGAGCTTGTCGAAGCTGATGATCCAGTGGATAGGCAGGGTCATCGCCGTCGTGTAGAACGCCAGGGTCGCCGCAGGCACTCGTTCGGCCAGGCCGCGGACCAGGGCTGTGTAGCTACCCCAAGCGCACGATGCACAGAGGATGAGGATGTTGCCCGTTGTCGCACGACTGCCGAAGTCGAGGTCTCCCTGGAGAGAGATGACCGCGGTTCCGACGCTCGCGACGGCGAGTCCGATCCAGGCTAGCCGTCGCAGCCGCTCGCCCAGCATGAAGCCGATCAGCGCGGTGAAGATCGGCGAGCTGGATAGGATGAGGGCTGTGTTGCCGGATTCGGTGCGAGCGAGGCCGGTCATGAAGAACACCTGGTAGCCGAAGTAGCCGATCAGCCCGATGAAGAACATGTGGATCCACGATCTTCGCGAGAGCTCTAGCCGGTGGCCGCCCCCCCGGTAGTGGACCGCGCCGAGGAACACCGCCGACAGCGTGAGCCGGATGGTGTTGAAGGCGAAGGGGTGCAAATCCGCAAGCCCCGTCTTCATGATGGCGAAGTTGCAGCCCCAAATCAGACAGACGACGAGCAGGGCCAGCTCCGCCGTCCAGCGTTCCTCGCGTATTCTCAATCAGGCGCCGCCGAGCGATGCGGAGCATGTAGCAACTCTGCTCTGCGATCAACTTGGAGTCCAGACCGGACCGGAGGTAACCTGCTAGCGATGGAATACGACGACCAGAATATCTTCGCGAAGGTCCTCCGCGGCGAGATCCCCGCCGATGTGGTCTACGAGAATGATCACGTGATGGCGTTCCGCGACATCCAACCCCAGGCCCCGGTCCACATCCTCGTCATTCCGAAGGGTCCGGTCCCCTGTCTCGCGGACGCCCGCGACGGCGCGGCGATGGGGGAGTTGATGCTCGCAGTCGGCGAGATCGCGAGACAGGAGGGGTTCGAAGACGACGGGTTCCGGGTCGTGATCAACAACGGCGTGCGGGCGAACCAGACCGTGTTCCATCTGCACGCGCACATCCTCGCCGGGCGTGATCTCACCTGGCCACCCGGGTAGCTCGCCATGGTCGATTTCGTGCGAGGACGCCGAGTCGGCCAGCCCGTGACTCGTAGATTCTCTGTCTCTTGCGGTCCGGGGCGATTGTGGCGATGCCCCTTCCGAACGAGAGTTCCTATCTCGCTGCTGTTTCGGGCTTTCTGCCCGGAGAACTAGCGACACGACGGCGCGTAGGACCGCCTTTAAATGGCCTGGATCTCGGCCTATCAACCCCCCACGATACCTTTGAGCCTTTGAGCTGCGGAGCCCTTGAACCCACAACCACATCCTGACCCAGACGTCTTCTTCCTGCCGTTGGCGGTGGAGAACCCCGAGCGGTTCAGGGACTGCGATCCGTGGATGCTCGCGCGGCGGATCCCGGACTTCCTGCACCAACTCGTCAACCAGGGCGACACGATTCCGACAGGGATGCTCGAAGTGCAGACCCCCCCGCACGAGACCATTCCGGTGCAGTGGGTGCAGTTCGACAGCCCCCCGGATCCCGAGGACGCGTTCGGGATGTTGCCGCCTACGACACCGGTGCGCGCGGTCATCACGGGCACTCTCACGATGGACCACGAGGGCATTGGGATCGAGATTGTCGTGCACAACCGCGAAGATCTCGACACGCATATCGCGACGAAAGTCCAGGTCTCCGCGTCGATGGAAGATCCCACCGCGGCGCTTTGTAGGTTGGCGCAACACCTCGCTCGGCTGCTCGAGTTGGAATACCAAGACCCGCCGGCGATCCTCCTCACGAACAGCGGTCCGGCGTTCTTCCGGTTCCTCGCGGGCCTCGACGGTTCGGCGCTGCTGAGCGGTGACCTCGAGATCGAAGTTCGAGAGGATGCGGAGATCTTGCTTCGCCCGTACAAGGACGCCCTGGGGCTCGATCCAGAGTTCGGGCTCGCGCTGCGCGCCGCATACCTCACGCTGTTCACGGCGCTCGAAGACTCGAGAATCGGCGTGAGCACTTGCTGCGAACTGATCGACAGTTTTCTTTCCGCGTTACCGGTCGACGGAGATGCGTGCGTGCAGGTGGCCGATCAACTCACGGGACTGGGCGAGGACAGTCGCGCGCGGGCCTGGCTCGAACACGCCAGTCACCTGACGCCGCCGCCTCCTAAGAGCCTGGAGAACCTCGGCATCCTCTGTGCGAATAACGGTGACACGATCGAGGCGCGCAACCTGTGGCTCGACGGTCTAGACCTGAACGGTCACCCGGACTTCCTGGCCCACCTCGCTCGACTCTCGTTCAGTGAAGGACAACTCGACGACGCGTGGGACCAGGTCCTGCGCGGGCTGCGGAGGATTTACGAGCGGTGCGTTCGCGCCGGGGAGTGGGGCGACGAGGGTCACGACCTCGGGTTGCTGCTGCGCTACCTCGTGGATCATCTGGGCGTTCACAAGGCTCCGGAAGACGTCTCGGAAGCGCTCCTCGATCTGCGTGGTCTGCTCTCCCTTCCCGAGGATCACGTCGACCTCGGCAAGTGTTTGCTCCAACTCGGTTACCGAGACGAGTCCCGCGAGGAAATCAACCGCGGTCTCGGCGAAGACCTGTCGCCGACCTACCGCGATGACGGGATTCGCGTGCTGTTGTCGCTGGACGTTGCGGACTTCGATCGGCGCTTCGCGACCGCCTCGGACGAGATGGCGACCGCGGTCGATCCGGGCGCTGCGCTTGCGGAGATGGAGACGTTTCTCGAGGCGCAGCCGGAGTTCTGGCCGGCGCTGTACCTGAAATCGATGGGTTGCAAGCGACTCAACATGGAGGACGAGGCGTTGGATTGCCTCGCCGAAGTCCTCGTCATGTGCCCGGGGCAACCCGACGCCCTGTTCGAGATGGCCGAGTTGTTCGATACGCGCGGTAATCCGAAGCGCGCCTTGGAGTGCGTGGAAGAATCGATCGAATCCCGTCCGAACGATGCCCAACTCTACGCCGCGATGGCTCGTTACCTTCTGGCTCTCGACCGCTCCGCCGAGGCTCGCGCGGCTATCGAGAATGCCTGCGATCTCGCCCCCGACGATCGCGACATCCAGCGGCTGGCCGAACTCCTCTAGCCGAATCCTTCAGCTGGCTCCTTCAACTGGATGGCCAGCGACCGACCGTCTAGCGCGGTGACGGTGCGGCGAGGTGATCGATGTTGGTGATCGGCCCGCGAGGCGGAAGGGTAGAGTTGTTGACGACGAAGCCCAGCTTCTCCCGCTCCAACCAGTCGTGGATGGCCGGCATCGGAGTGAAGAGCCCCATGTGGGGGATCACGACCGGGTTGCCCCGTCCGTGGGTGTAGATCTTCGAAAAGACGCCTGCGAGCTCGCGGCTTCCGGCGAGGTAGACGCCTCCGCCCGAGTTGCCGAAGTATGTCGGCGCGTTGATCATCCAGTAGTTGGCGCCGTTGATCTCGTTCTTCAGGCTGCTGACTTCACCCTGGCTCGGGATCGGATCGTTGCCCAGAGGGCACCCGACCGCGTAGATCGAGTCCCAGACGCGGATCTTTGTCGCCGCTTGCCTCGAGATCACTCTCGCCAGGTTCTTGAACGTGCGGGTCGTGCGCAACTTCAACAAGGCGGTGTCGATCTTCGGGTCGTGTGACACGATGTCACAGCGCAGCTCTTCCCGCCCATCCTTGGCTTGCGGATCGTAGATCGTGACCAAGATACCGTCCTTCTTGGCTCGCGGCGTGTCCGCCAAGATGTTCCGCACCACGTGGTACGAGGTGATGGCGTACGTCTCGTTCTTCTTGGTCACGGGGTTCCGGCCCGAGAAGATCAGGGTCCCGGAGCCGACTGTGTCGTCGCCGTTCAGCTGCACCGCTGGAGACAGCAGTTCTTCCGACAGTGTCCGTGGATCGTGCTGGATGTGGACTGCGAGGAGGGCTATGTCGTCCCGAGTCCGGCGCAGGAATTCCTGGTCTGCGTTCCGCTTGGTTCGCATCTCCTGCTGGTAGGCGTCGACGATCTCCTGCGTGCGGGAGATGTCCTGTCGCAGTTGTGCCTTGAAGAGCGCCGCCTCTCGGCGAGTCTCGCCGATGTCATGCGAGAGTTTGCTCGCCTTGGACGAGCTGAAACTCGCGGCTGCAACCCGCTGCTCGAGCCGCGACAGCTTCGTCTCCATGTCCCCGATGCCCGCGAACCGGTCGCTGTGCATCTTCTCGATCGCGTTCAGACTATCGGCTGTCGCCCGGGCGATGTCGCGCAGCTCGGAGACCTCTTGCTTGTTCTCCTTGATGCTGGAAACCCGGCCATGAAGCGAGGCCAGAAAGACCAGCACCGCCATGGCACAGAGGGTTTCGAAGAGGATTCGTTTCATCCTGTTGTCCGTCCTAAGTGGTTGATACAGCCGATGTTCACAACCTCAAAATCGTCTCGAGAACGGTCGCAGGTGAAGCCAAAGACCACGGCCTGGGGCGCTTCGCAGGGGGCTCCGACGCGGACCGCGCGATCACATGGCGGGCATCGGATCAGGGCGCGACTGTGGATTTGTCGACGGATTCCGGAGCCAAATCCCGAACCGCGGAAGAATCCGCCACTGACGCGACCAGCCAGGCTCGATCGGCGCTCTCAGCAGGTACCATTGGGAACCCATTTCTCCCCCTGTTCCCCACCGAATGACCTTCTCCCCCATCCCCGAGATTCTCGAAGACCTCAAGGCTGGCAAGCCGATCATCCTCGTCGACGACCCCGACCGCGAAAACGAGGGCGACCTCTGTTTCGCCGCCGAATTCACGTCGAAGGAGCTCGTCAACTTCATGGCGAAGGATGCGCGCGGCCTCATCTGCCTTGCCCTAGAGGAGGCTATCTGCGATCGCCTTCACCTGAACCCGCAGACCAGCCACAACGAGACCCGCTACGGCACCGCGTTCACCGTCAGCATCGAAGCCCGCGAGGGCGTGACGACCGGCATCTCCGCCGCAGACCGTACCACGACGATCCTCGCGGCCGTGAATCCCCAGGCGCGCGCGAACGACCTGGTCAAGCCCGGTCACGTCTTCCCGCTGCGCGCGATAGAGGGAGGCGTGCTCGTCCGCGCCGGACAGACTGAAGGCATCGTCGACCTGTGTCGCCTGGCCGGGTTGCAACCTGCCGGCGTGATCTG
>CAYYAQ010000021.1:0-11997 GCA_964469555.1 uncultured candidatus Brocadiaceae bacterium
AGACGGTCTCGTCATGTCTTACACGGTGACCGACGCCGTCACACCCGCCGAGGTCTACGTCAACCGGGGCGACGGCACCCTGCAGCGGCGAGTGACAGCATTCAACGACGGGTGGCTCGCCCGCGTCCTCGCGCGCGAGGATCGTCGCCACGACGCCCATGGGAAGGGCGCCCGGCCTAGGTCTTCGAATCGAGATTCTGCCGGATCGCGTCGACGCTGATTGGTCGGATGATGCCGCGGTCCGTGATCAGCCCGGTCAACATCGTCGCGGGCGTGACATCGAACGCGGGATTCCGCGCCCCGACACCCGGCGCGGCGATCCGCTGGCCGTTCACGGCGAGCACCTCTTCGGGGTCCCGGTCTTCGATCGGGATCTCGGTCCCGTCCGCGATCGTCATGTCGAACGTGCTCGAAGGCGCCACCACGTACATCGGCACATCGTGCGCTTTCGCAGCGAGCGCCACCGCGTACGTGCCCACCTTGTTGGCCGCGTCACCGTTGCTCGCCACCCGGTCCGCGCCCGTGAAGATGATGTCGACTTCGCCCCGCGCGATCAGGCCGGCGGCGGCGGAGTCCGGGATGACATCGACCGGGATGCCCTCTTCGTGCAGTTCGAGCGCCGTCAGCCGTGCGCCTTGAAGCAGCGGTCGGGTCTCGTCGGCGAGTACCCGGAACTTCGTGCCGCGGCGCCACGCCGCGAACATCACGGACAACGCCGTGCCATCGCCCGTAGTCGCGAGTCGCCCCGCATTGCAGTGCGTGAGCACGGTCATGCCGTCCTTGATCAGGTCTGCGCCGAACTCGCCCATGCGCTGGCAGAGGGCGACGTCCTCCGAGTGGATCGCCCGGGCCTCGTCGAGCAACGCGTCGAGTGTCGGTTCGCGAGTTCCTCGTTTCTGCACCCGGCGCACCGCCCAATTGAGGTTGACGGCCGTCGGTCGGGTCACGGCGATCCTGTCGCCAACCTCTGCGAGCGCGGATGCGAACGCCGCGTCGTCTGCGGGCGCCGCCTCGCGCATGCCCAGCACGACTCCGTAGGCCGCGGCCACACCGATCGCCGGCGCTCCCCGGACCGCGAGCCTCTGGATCGCGTCGATCACGACGAGGTGTTGGGTGATCTCGAGGACGACGTGTGCGTTGGGGAGCAGCGTCTGGTCGAGCAGCAACAGGTGCCCGTCCGTTCCGCCGCTCCATTCGATGGTCGGGTCCATTCTCTACCCCCGTTTGGCGCGAACCGCCTCGTCCTTCGCCAAGGTCTTCATCCGGTCCGCGTCAGTGAATGCTTCCAGACGCGCTGCGAGCGCGTCGTCGGACAACGCGAGGATGCGCGCGGCCAGGAGGGCGGCGTTCTTCGCGCCGCTCGATCCGATTCCGAGCGTGCCGACGGGAATCCCGGGCGGCATCATCACCGTGGCGAGCAGCGCGTCTTGCCCCTTCAGCGGTCCCGCGTCTACGGGGATACCGAGGACCGGCAGGCGCGAGTGCGCGGCGAGCGCGCCCGCGAGGTGCGCCGCCATTCCGGCTGCCCCGACGAGGACCTTGATTCCCTGGTCCTTGGCGCCCTTGGCAAAGTTCGTCGCTTCTTCCGGCGTACGGTGCGCGGACAGGATGCGTACGTGGTACCCGATCTCGAGTTCGTCGAGGATCTTGAATCCACCCTCGAGCGTCGGGAGATCGGAATCCGAACCGAGTAGAAATGCTACGGGCTTCGTCATGGCGTATTAAGTTGTGAGGCGGCGGGCGATGTCCGCGTACGTCTCTGCCGTTTTGGCGACGACCTCCTCGGGCAGTGTTGGCGGCGGCGGTTGCTTGTTCCAGTCCGTCGTCTCCAGGTAGTCGCGAAGATACTGCTTGTCGAACGATGTCGGCTTGCCGCCGGGTACGACTTCCTCGGTGGGCCAGAACCGGCTGCTGTCCGCGGTGAGGCATTCGTCGATCAGGATGAGTTCCCCGTCGAGGAGGCCAAACTCGAACTTGGTGTCGGCGATCACGATGCCGCGCTCCGTGGCGTAGTCGCGACCCGTGGAGTACAGAGCGAGCGCGGCGTCCCGGGCCTTTTCGGCGACTTCCCGTCCGACGAGCTCCACGGTTTGCTCGAACGAGATCGGCATGTCGTGGCCTTCGTCGGCCTTGGTCGACGGCGTCAGGATCGCGGGCTCGATCTGGCTGTCGTGTTGCATGCCCTCGGGCAGATCGATTCCGGAAACGGCGCCGTCCTTCTGGTAGTCCTTCCAGCCGGAGCCGGTCAGGTAGCCGCGGACGACCCACTCGACGGGCAGCGGCTCGCAGCGCCTGCACCGCATCGTGCGACCGCGCAGGGTGTCCTTGTGCTTGTCCGGCACGTCGTCCCAGGCGTCCACGTCGACGCTCAGGAAGTGGTTGGGCACGACGCTCTCGAGCTTTGCGAACCAGAAGGCGGACAAGCTGGTGAGCACCTGCCCCTTGCCGGGGATCGGCTCCGCCATCACGACGTCGAATGCCGAGATTCGATCGGTCGTGACCAGGAGGAGATCGCCGCCGAGGATGTAGAGGTCGCGGACCTTGCCACTGCCAATTTTCTCGGCGAAGGGCAGGTCGGTTCCGATGACGCTGTTCAAAGTGTCGTATCTCCGTAGTGCCGGGTGAGTCCTTGGATCAAAAGTAAGCCTGGGTTCAGGTCCGAGATGTTAGAAACCTCGCAGGCAGCAAGACAGTGAGGATTCGGATTGCACCAAGAGTCGGGGGGGTTCCTGAGGATCGCAGCGTTCCCCCAATCCCGACGAGCAAGAGCCACGCCCAGCGGGCGATGTGTCTCGCGGCGTTTCTGCCGTGCGAGACGAGGGTGGACTCCCTGCCCGATTCCCGCGATGTGAAGACCCTGGCGGCGGCGCTCGCAGTGCTTTGCGGGCCTGCGACGACCGATCTGCCGGCGGACGACCTGGCAGCGGTGGATCTCGTGGACAATGGGACCGCGCTGCGGATCCTCTCCGTGCTCGTGCCGATCCTGGGGCTGGCCTGTGAAATCGAGGCCGGCCCGCGGCTGCGCGCCCGCCCGATGGAGGCCGCGTTCGAGTTTCTCGAGCGATATGGCGCGTCCTGCACCCAATCGTGGCCACGTCGCGTGGACGGGCGCGGGGTGGCGTGGCCGGAGGAACTTGTCGTCTGCGCCCGCACGACGACCCAGGTCGGGACCGGGGTGCTCCTCGGCGCGGCCATCCGGGTGGCGCGGGGCGACGCGGAGCGTCACCTCGTCCGAATCACCGCGCCCACGGCTCCGGACTACCTGTTCGTCACCACCGAGGTGCTGAAGTGGTTCGGAATCGAGGTAGCCACCTGGTGGGACGAGGCGGACCTCGTCGTGGACCTCTCGGGTTTTGAGACTCCTGCGCCGGACCACGTGGTCGAGATTCCGCCGGACCCCTCGAGCTACACGTTCGTCGCCGCCTTCTTCGCGATCCACGACGCGGACACGCTGCCGTCCGTGCAGCGGGACGATCCACACCCCGACTGGTTGTTCGAGGATGATCTCCGAAGACTTCTCGACGCGCCGCCCAATGAGGAGCTGGTGTTCAAGGAGATCGGTCGGCGTCCCGACACCTTTCCGTGCCTCGCCGCCGTCGCCGCCCTGCGCTGTGGCCGGACGACGTTCGTGGGCGCGCCGGCCCTCCGACACAAGGAGAGCGACCGCATCCGCGCGATGGCGGGCGCGCTGCAGGCGCTGGGCGTCACCTGTGAAGAGCACGCGGACGGCCTCACCGTCGAGGGCCCGATGCCCGTGCACGACGCGCCGGTGTTCGTCGAGACGCCTGACGACCATCGCATCGTCATGGCGGTGTCGCTGCTCGGCACGCGGATTCCCGGCGGGGTCGACATCGCGAACGCCGAGGCGGTGGCGAAGAGCTGGCCGGACTACTTCGATTGGCTGGCGAGCGTGAGCGAAGTGACGCGATACGAATAGGGACCTGTCGTCCCCAGGAGCGGCGACTCCCGGGCTACTTCGGGTCGAGCTTACGCGTCGCGATCATGAAGTTCAGCTCCGTCGAGTCCAGCCTGGGACGACGGTCTTCCAGGTCGTTGTCGACGATCACCACGGCGCCAAACGACTTGTCCACAGCGGCAGTCCACGTCTCCCCCGGCGGCCCCTTCACGGTGAGGACGATGCGGTTGGTGAACTTCCCGCCGCCGTCACTGGAGAAGGCGTACGTGCCCTGGTATTCGAACTTGCCTGCGTTGTTGCCGGCGCTGCCCACGCCCGTCAGGGTCCATCCGCCCGCGTCCGTGAACTCGATCGTGCCATTGGCGGCGTCGATGCCGGACGCGCCGGTCCTCACGAAGATCGTGTGCATCCCGAAGTAGTAGGTCCCGGCGAGGGCTTTGCGACCGGCGGCCTGGTCGACGATCGCCGTGGTGAACTTCCGGACGAGAGCGATGAAACCGGCGGCGACCCCGGTGTCCTGGGTGTCGACGCCGAGGATCACGTCCAGGCTCTCGCCGCACGTGAACGTGCGCGCATCGGAGATCGCGCCGACCCGGTAGTCGAGCCTCGTGATGTTGATGCAGTGGTTGGCGGCGCCCATCGCGCTTCCAGTGAACACGATGTTCGCGCCGGACGATTCGTTGCCGGTGCCGGTGATCGCGCGTGGCGCGCCTTCTGTACCCGCGGCGATCGTCAAACTACCTTCCACCGACCGACCGACCTCGTTCTCGTCGGGGAGCGTCTTCTTGCTGAAGATCACGTGCTGCGAGAACATGTGATAGTCGCCGGCTGGATCCGGGATCTTGTCGTCGACCGCGTCGGTGCCGATGAATGTGCCCACGGAGGGGCTGCTCGTCGGCGCGAATCGATCGGTGAAGAAGAAGACCCCCGCCTGCTCGAGGCTCGGACTGACCTTGTCGTGCACCGCCTCGCGGTAGGCGCCGATGAAGCGGGTGGTGGCGGAGCCCGCGACGGGGACGACGAGGAAGAGCTCGCCTTTCGCCGTGAGGCTGTAGTTCTGGGGCGTGGAAGTGCCGGTGGTGCGCGTGATCGAGTATTCGCTCGCCTCTGACATCGTGAAGATGCCGATGTCGGTACCGATCGAGGTTCGCGGAATCGGGAACTTCGGGATGCTGCGCGTGCCGCCCAGGCCGAACATGTTGTGGCTGGCAGCGATCTTGATCTCGCTGATATCCCGGTCTTCGCTCCCTCCGGTGGAGCACGCGAAGAGCGACATCGTGGCGGCGGTGAGGGTGAGGAGCAGGCGGGTCGAAGTCATCGGTCGTCTCCCGGGGAATCAGGGGTCAGGCCCCTGTCTTGGGGTCGCGGTGGGGGCAGCCCGACCAAGAGCGGGCGGCGGAAAGTGTATGGGGGACGTGCACGGGGCACACGGTTTTTGTCGACGGTCGAGAGCTGCGGCCATAGCGGCAAAAAGTCCTGTTGCCCCCCTGACACAGGGGTCTATACCGGGCCCCACACGAAAGGGGATCCGCACATGGCCAGACCCCTCCGCCCCCTCTTCCAGTGGACGGTACCCCAGCGAGGGGCCCTCGGTTTCCGATACGAGTTCTATGCGCGGTTCGACAGTCCTCAGGTTCGCCAGTTTCCTCGTCGCTGCATGCGGTGCGTTGTCGTTGGCCGGTTGCGTCACGCCCACCGGTTTCGGTGGCCCCTTGCCCGTACGCAATCAGCACCCCGCCCACCTCGTCGTCCTTCGCCTGGAGCCAACCTCGGCGCAGACGTTGCCGGCCGACGCCACGCGGGTCGACCTGTCGCTCGGCTACAGCAGCCTGTTCCTTCGTGGAAAATCCGCGACGGACACGTTCGTCATGGACGGCGAGCTCCTGCGCACGGCGCTGGGGGCGCGGGTCGGGCTGACCGACACGCTGCAGTTCGACTTCGCGATACCGACGCTGCACACGACAGGTGGGTTCCTGGACCATGCGGTGCAGGAGTGGCACGAGCTGCTCAACACGCCCGAGTCCGGCCGCGATTTGGTGCCTGATGGCGCCTACCAGGTCGGCGCGACGCGCAACGGCCAGGCCGTCTTCTCGATGCGGGAGACGTCGCTCGCGTTGATGGATATTCCGCTGGGCTTGACCTGGCAGTTGATCGGACCCACCGAGAAGTGCCCGGCCGCGCTCGCGGTGCGTGGCGCGGTGGAGTTGCCGACTGGAAATGCCAAGGACGGGATGGGCAACGGCGGTTTCGACTTCGCCCTGGGCGTGGTGGGGGAGGTGTGGAGGGGGCCGATCGCCCTGAGTGCCCACGCCGAGTACACGCTCACGCACACGCCGAACCAGGCCCGGGCTGTCGGGGTGGACTACGCCGACCTCGGGAGCGGTGGCGTCGGGCTGGAGGTCGCCCTGGCTGCGGACACCGCCTTCTTGTTGCAGCTGGAAGTCGACCAGTCGGTGCTCCGCAACCTCAACGGCGTGAACACCGGCGGCACCCACGTGATGCTCTGGCTGGGACTCCGCAGCCGGCTCAGCGAGGATCTGTCCATGGAGTTCTCGTTCGGGGAGGACATGACCCACGAAGTATCGCCGGACTTCACGGTCTTTCTCGGCTTTCGGCTCGACGTGGGCCGGTAGCCGCGGCGTTCCGTAGAATCAGCAGTCATGGCAGACTCCTACTACAAGGGCGATCACCTCACGCGATTCTCGGAGGTGGGCAAGAACCGCCCCGAGCTCGCGGAGAAATTCTTCGACTACTACGGCGCGGTGATGGGGGAGGGCGCGATCGCGGTCCGCGAGAAGTGCCTGATGGCGCTCGCGGTAGCCCACGCGATCCAATGTCCCTACTGCATCGACGCATACTCCAAGAAGAGCCTGGAGAACGGCGCGGATCTGGACCAGATGACGGAGGCCGCCCACGTCGCGACCGCGATCCGCGGCGGCGCCAGCCTCGTGCACGGGATGCAGATGCGTGGCCACCACGACCACCTCTCGATGTGATCGACTGATCCGGGATGACCAACCGCTTCGATACAGCGCTAGCGACCCGTACACAGCCGCACTTGCACGCTGCGACTGTCGACACGCTACAGGTGAACGTCGGGAAGCTGTGCAACCAGGCGTGCCGGCATTGCCACGTCGATGCGGGCCCGCATCAGACTGGCGCGGACGTCAACATGAACGCGGAGGTCGCGGACGCGGTACTGCGCGTGCTGAAGGACGCCGGGATCGGCACGATCGATCTGACCGGCGGCGCACCCGAACTCAACCCGAACTTCCGGCGGCTGGTGACCGAGTCACGGAAGCTCGGTGTCCACGTGATCGACCGGTGCAACCTGTCGGTGTTGTTCGAACCCGGACAAACCGACCTCGCAGAGTTCCTCGCGGCGCAGCAGGTCGAGATCGTCGCGAGCCTGCCGTTCTACAAGAAGGACCGGACGGACCGGCAGCGCGGCGCCGGTGTGTTCGACAAGAGCGTGCTCGGCCTGCAGAAGCTGAACGCGCTGGGCTATGGTCGAACCGACGAGCGGCGGCTCAACCTGGTCTTCAACCCGGTCGGCGCGTATTTGCCCGGCGGGCAGGCCGGACTCCAGGCGTCGTACAAGCATGAGCTGTTCGACCACTTCGGGATCGAGTTCCACAGCCTGTTCTGCATCACCAACATGCCGATCAACCGATTCGCGGACTGGCTGCGCACGTCGGGGAACTTCGACGAGTACATGGAGACCCTGGTCAACGCGTTCAATCCCACGGCGGTGGACGGGCTGATGTGTCGCAACCTGATCTCGATCGGTCCCGACGGGGCGATCTTCGACTGCGACTTCAACCAGATGCTAAACCTGCCGGTTTCGCCGACGGCGCCGCAGAACATCCGGGACTTCGATCTGCAGGCCCTGCTCACGCGCCGGGTCGTGACCGACGACCACTGCCTGGGCTGCACGGCGGGAGCGGGGAGCTCGTGTGGTGGGTCGTTGACCTGAATTGGGACCCCGGTGCCTGGCCCGACCCTCCCATCCGCATCATTAAGTTAACATAACGAACATTATCAGAACCCCGGATAGAGGAGCCAATCGCCGTAACTCGTGTGTTTTTCCGGGTCTACTCTCGAAGCCCTGCCTCCCGCCCGCTTAGCATGTCGCCGTGGCTCACGCTTGGCTGGAACGGACCCTGGGACAAGTCTCCCGCGCCCGCGTCGCGGTCTTCGGCGACTTCGCGCTCGATGCTTACTGGGACCTGGACCCGGATGATAGCGAGTTGTCCGTGGAGACCGGCAAGCCGGTGCGCAAGGTGCGGCACCAGCATTACGGACTCGGTGGCGCCGGCAACGTGGCGGCCAACCTCGCGTCGCTCCAGGTCGCGAGTATCCAGGCGATCGGCCTGATCGGGGATGACCTGTTCGGGGACCACATGTTGGCGCAGATGCGGGGTCTGGGCATCGAGACGGAAAGCCTCCTCCGCAGCCAGGACGACTGGCAGACCCCGGTGTTCGGCAAGCCCCATCTCGACGACGTCGAGATGGGTCGGATCGACTTCGGGGCATTCAACGAGATCACCCAGCCGAGCTTTGACCGGGTGCAGAGCGAGCTCGAGCGGGCGGCGCACGACTGCGAGATCGTCATCCTCAACCAGCAGATCCGCGTCGGCATCTCGCCGTCGCCAGTGATCGCCTGGTTGAACGAACTGATCGCCGGCAACTCGAGCGGGCGATTCCTCGTGGACTCCCGGGACCGACCGCACCAGTACGTTGGCGCGATCCTGAAGATCAACGAGGCCGAAGCCCGGCGCATGCAGGACGACGACTCCAGCACGCCTCTTGAGCTGGTCCAGACCCTGCACGAGCGTGTCGAGGCGCCGGTCTTCGTCACCCGTGGCGAGAACGGCATCGTCGCCGCCGACGCCAGCGGCTGCCACGAAGTCCCGGGGATCACGGTCGATTCCCCCACCGATCCGGTCGGCGCCGGCGACACGATCGTCGCTGCCATCGCCGCAGCCCTCGCCGGAGGCGCGGACGTCCCGACCGCCGCGAAGTTCGCGAACCTCGCGGCGGCGATCACCGTCTCGAAACTGCACAGCACGGGCACCGCGACGCACGAAGAAATCCGCGCGTTGGCGGCCCGCTCGAAATGACCAGGCCCAGGTGAACTCGTGAGAGAACGTCAACAGGAGATCCTCGACCAGACCCGCGCGTACTTCGTCGACACGCTCCTGCCGTTCTGGGTCGATCGATCGCCGGATCCCGAAGCCGGCGGCTTTCTCACCCACTTCGACCGGGACGGCAATCCGAGCGGCGCCACGACGAAGACGTTCCTGATGCAGATCCGGATGCTCCTCACGATGTCGAGCGCACACCGGGCGGGATACGGGGATGGCCGGTGCGCGGGGCTGGCTTCGATGGGCGCCGACTTCCTGCTCGCGCACTACTGGGATGAAGAGCATGGCGGCTGGTACTGGAACGCGGACCGGAACGGCTCCCCCACCGACATTCGGAAAATCGGCTACGGACAGTGCTTCGCGATGTACTCGTTCGGCGAGTACTTCCTCGCCACCGGCGACCCCCGCGGTCGCCAGGCGATGCACAACACGTACGACGTCGTGATGTCGAAGATGGCGGACACCGAGCGCGGTGGCTACTTCGAGATCATGGAGCGCGACTGGACTCCGGGGCCGCCGGATCGCGGCGGCGGCGACCGGAAGAGCTTCGACGTGCACATGCACATGATGGAGTCGCTGACGAAGGTCTGCGAGGTCACCGGCGACGCCGCGCACCGGGATCGATTGGCGGATGTCATCGGTCTGCTCACGGGCAAGATGCTCGATTCCGCGCACGGATTGGGCATCCAGCAGTTCTCGCTGGATTTCGAGCCCCGGCCAGCGATCCGGTTCGACGTCGAGTGGGGTCGCGATGCAGAGCCGGAGACCGGGTCGATACCGGTGTCGATCACTTCGTACGGGCACAACGTCGAGTTTGCGTGGTTGCTGCTGCTGGCGGCGGACGTCCTCGGCATCCCGCACGAGCGATACGAGGACATCGTGCGCACGCAGTCGGAGCACTGTCTTCGCTACGGCATCGACGGCGAGCACGGCGGTGTGTACATCGACGGCCCGGTGGACGCCCCCACCGCCAATGGGCACAAGCAGTTCTGGCAGCAAGCCGAGGCGCTCATCGGTGCTCTCGCCGCGGTCGAGATGTTCGCCGACGATCGGTACTGGAACGCGTTCCTGAACGTGTACGACTTCGTGTTCGACAAGTTCGTCCACATGCCCGGCGGTGGCGAGTGGTTTCACAAGGTTGACCGCGATGGCACCGTCCTCGAAGACCACCTGGCGGACGACTACAAGGTCAGCTACCACACGGTGCGGGCGATGATCGAAGTCGTGCGTCGACTGGAGAGGCTCTAGCGCCGCCACCACGCGTACGTCGTCCCCGATGTACGACCGGCCGGTTCATCACGTCGGGCATCTGTTGGAGGCAGCGACCAGAGACGGAGCGCGACGCGGGTGCGTGTGAATGCGCGAGACCTACCGTCCGCTCGTGTAGACCGGCAGCGCTGACTTCTTGAGGAACAGCACCGCGAAGCATGTCGCTTGCATCATCGCCGCGCCGTGCGAGTTCAGGAAGCTGCCGTTCTTCTTCTGCCAGGCCAGCAAGTGCATGGCGCCCTCGTGGTACCAATCCCGCCCCATGACCTCGGCGATACCGGAGAGCTCGAACGCACGCTCCATCCCGTAGAGGTAGTAGTAGCGGTTGTAGTCGTAATGCGGCGCGTAGCCGCAGTTGGCGCGCACGCTGAAGTTGTCGCCCATGAATGCGTAGCCTCGCTGAAGTGCGGCGTCGATCTCCGGGACGATGTCGTTGTCCCCCATGTCGAGATCACGCAGGCCGGCCGCGCAGATCGCCAGGCCCGAGATCCCGGCGGCGGTCATGCTCCCGGTCGCCATGCGATGCTTGTTGTACTTCGTCGTGTAGTTCCACCCCATCGGCAGGATCTTTTGCGGCACGCTGCGAGTGTACTCCGGTTCGCTCGCTACGCGCTTCTTCTCGCGGTAACTCAGGATGTCGAAGCGCTGCTTCTTGTAGTGCTCCTCGCACTGCTGCTCGATCAGGTGCCTCGCTGCGCCGAGCCAGACGTTGGCCTTGATCTCCACCCCACACAGGTGCCCCGAGTACAGGCCGAGCAACCCGTACTGATTCACGGAGTGGTCGTAGCGCGGACCACGCGTGTAGTTGAAGGCGAGCCTATAGCCCTTGTCCATCCGCGTGTCCTGGTTATCTAGGATCCGCTTGCACCACTGGGCCATGATCGCCCTGTCCTCGGGCGGTACGACGCGTTTGCGCGGCTTCTTCAGGATCCCGCTGATCAGGTCGTTGCGCTCGCCGACTGGGGCGTAGTACGCCTCGAACGCCATCGTCGCGACCCCCGCCGAATACGTGTCGTAGATGACCCGCTTGCGGAGCTCTTGCATCGCGAACACCAAGACCTCGTCTTTCCGGTCGATCTCCGCCTTGATCATCGTGAGGACGGCGAGCGCCAGGCGGCCCGTGTTGTAGCTCCGCCGCTTGACGAGGTCGTCCGACTCCTTGTCCGGGCGGAGGTTCGCGAGTTGCAGACCCTTGACCTTGGACCGAACGTAATTGGCTCCGTCGAGGATGCCCTTGTGCACGCGCTTGCGGAACGCCGCGTCGCGGTAAGGATGCACCTTGAACAGTTGCCACTCCTCTTCGATCTCGACGCTCGCAGATTTCAGCGCGCCCGATCTCGGATACTGGAACTTGCCCTCGAGCCGCGCCGAGAAACCCCGGACGAGACCTTTCTCGGTATCGAGGTACCGCGTCAACGTCAACGTGCCATTGAACTCGTGCTTGAAGTGCGCGGTGATCAGCGAGCGGAAGTACTTCTTCGGACCCTCACGGCGCTCTGGCGGCTTGCTCTGGATCGTGAATCGCAGCTTCTGCACGCCCGCGTCGTCGGGTGCTGCCGCCGTGCCCGACAGGAACAAGTCCCCCACCGGCATGATCCGCGGGAGTTCGATCCTGCTTCGCCCGCGCTTCGTCGTCCGCATGTCGAACCCGATGAACGGAATGAC
>CAYYAQ010000021.1:12007-16719 GCA_964469555.1 uncultured candidatus Brocadiaceae bacterium
GCTCGGCCTGGTAAAGGAATGGCGGGTTGCGCCTGGAGCCCAGCGCGAGCGCATTGCGGATCGCCGAAGACGACGGCGCCTCGCCAGAGAACTTGATGGCGGCGAACTTGTTGGTCGCCTCGCGGCGGTATTCGACGACGCTTCGGTTCTGCAGTTTCCATGCGATTACGTCCTGGGCGACCGCGGATGAAGCGATCGCGAGGACAGCCATGGAGACGAAGAACGTGACCGGGGACACGCCGCCGATCTTACCCGACGATGGGGCTTGCCCCTAGTCCTGGCCGCGGATCAGCGCTTCTTGCTTTTCCCGGGAGCGCCGGCACCGACAGGCTTGGCGCTCGGGCCGCACAGCCTTGCCAGCATTTCGGTCAGGCTGATCTGCAGACTGGTGAAGCCCGCGTAGTGCACGGTACGCGCCGGCACGCCGCTCTTTCGCGCGAGCTCGAGGGCCGGCTCCGTGGTCTCGTGCCGGTTCCAGTGCAGCAGCAGCAACACATCAACGCCCGTCTGCAGTCGATCACCGATCGCATTGACGAGCTTTTGCGGCGATGTGTAGTTCGCCATCAACCACTCGCCATCGAAGCCCCACTTCTCGGCGAGGGCGTGGAAGCGCGGGTGGTGCTTGCGTTGCTGCTCGTTCCCGCCGACCACGAGGATGCGCGGCGTATGTCCGATCGCTGTCTCCAACTCCAGCACGAGTCGCGCGCTCGCGTCCAGGTTGACGGGCTCCGCGTCGTTCAACGCGAGGAGCTTCTCCAGCTCCTTGATATCTTCCGTCACGAGATCGTCGTAGCGGATCTCTACTTCCTTGAGGATGCCAAACGCCTCCTGCAAGGACTCGACGTCCTTCCGGGCGCGAAGCGCACGTGCGATCGCCGTCTGCAACGTCGCTTTCTCGACATCCCGGTCGTCCATCTCCTCGTAGAGTGCGACGAGTTCACACTTGATGGACAAGTGATCGAGTGCCTGGCCGACGAACTCCTCGTTCTGCAGCAACGATTCGAGCTCGTTGAACGCACCCCGTTGCAGGAGCAGGTCGCGAATCTCGTCAAACACCTGTCGCGCGCCGTCGTGATTACCGCGCATGTTGGCGCACGTCAGGAGCACGCGCATCGCTTCGACCCGCTGGTCGATGTCGATCGCCACCTCGAGAACGCGCTCAGCAGCTACGCTCGCCGGGCCAGCTTCGCCCAGCGACTGGTACTCGAGGGCGATGATCAGAAGCTGGTCCGGCGACGTGCCCCGCTCGATCCTGACGGCGTCCAGGAACTTGAGCGCCACGCTCTGATCGAGTTTCTTTAGAGCTTCGTGGACGGCATAGAACGTCTCGAGGTCCGCGGGAATGTGATCGAGCGCCTGTTCGATCAGCCGCAGCCCGCGGTTCGATTCGCCGGCGTCGCCCTGGGTCAGCAGCACCGAGCCGAGGTAGAAACGACAGCGGTGCAAGAGGATCTCATCCCGACCCGACACGCGTCGCGACGACTGCAGCGCCCGATCGAAGGCATCCACGGCCGTGTCGAGATTGTCGGTTTCGTACGCGAGGAGGCCGGCGCCGTACCACGCTTCGGGCACGGTATTCTCCGCGTTGATCACCGCCTGGCGAAACCACACCTCTCCCTCTTCGCGACCCACGCGCCCGGGTGTCACCTTGAACTCGGAGACGTTGTGCAGGCGCAGCACGCCGAGTCCCGCCATGGCCGAGATACTGCTCTGCAGACGGGGCTGGCCTTCGGCCACCTCGTGCGCGGTCGTCAACTCGCGTACGGCATCGACGAACTCGCCGTAGCCCAGATGATGCTGGCCGAGGGCGCGGTGATAGCGTGCGCGAACGTCGTTCGGGAGATTCTCGAACGCAGGGAGTCGGATGCAGCGAAGGAGGATCTCCCCGCTCGCAGAGTCACCCTGGTCTCGGACCATCACTTCCAGGCGGCTGAGAAGGTCGTTTAGCGAGGCGTCCACCAGAAGATCTGCGTCCGGCCCGTCGCTGGTCGTCGCGAGGTATTCGATCGCGTTCATGGCGAGGCCGAGGTCGCCACAGCCGAACAGGCTTCGCATCACGATGGGAAGGCAGGGTGCGGCGATGGCTGGTTCGCTGAGGATGTCCATCAGCCGGGCCGGATCCTGAATCAGTTCCGCGACCCAGTTGCGCTCGCCGCGACGATCGTGACCGCGCAGTTTCCCGAAGATGTACCACCGGTAGGCAGAACCGCCCATGGGCGGTGCAGGGAGGTCGACACCGAGCAGTACCTTCGCGTACCCCACGTGGAACGACGACTGTGGCCGTTCACCATCGAGGGCGCAGAGGTCCCGGACCAGCGTCCGGGGAAGCTGGCTCCTGATCTCCCCCTTTTCCGCGAGGTGGATCTGCTGTTGTACCAAACGGTCAATCGAGTTTTGCCAGGCCATGCCGTTCTATCGGGCCGCCCGGTACCTCCGCCTGACCCAACCTTCCGTTGGCCGCGATCAGCCCAGGAGTTTCGTCGCGACCGCGGGCAGCGCGACGACCATGCCAGCGAAGGATCCTCGGCGGGCCGTCGAAATGTGCAACGTCCCGAGCAGGACGTCGCCTTCGCAGAGGTCGTCGGCGATTCCCGAAGCTGTCTCGATTCGGACGAGATTGCCCGACTCGTCGGGATCGACCTCGATCCAGGTCTTGGTCACGCTGATCACGCGGAGCACGTTGCGTGCCGGTTCGCCCAGGCCGGAGTCCGCGGAGGCGGTCGATGAGCCCGCGCTCAGCGCCAGTCCTGCAGCTTCAAGCCGAGCGACGTGGTCGACGAATTCGGCGCGGGCGGTCGCGATCACGTCGTTCAGTTCGTAGCTCTGGGACTCCTCGGCCCACGAGTAGAACCGTTCGAGCACGGCGAACGTCTGACCGACGGTCGCTGTTCGATCGCCGGGAGCGGACGAGAGGTAGGTGTGGACCAGCAGCCGAAACAGGTCGTCACTCGTCACCAACTCGAGTTCCAGGCGCGGGACCGACGACTCGCACTGGGTGAGGACGAGTTGCTCGAGGATCGTGACGTCGACCCCCTCGCGACCGGTCTCCCAGAGGTATTCGGTGATCAAGGGACGGAGGTCACCATCCATCGTCTCCTCGTCGGCGTCCGTGTCGTGGTCTGCAGACAGGTCGACGGACTCCGGTGCGAATGAAGGGTCGGGTTGCACGCCCACCATGCGCTCGATATCGGCGAATACATCGGACGGTTTCTCTGCGTTTTCCTTCCCCTCCTGGATGCGGCGGGCGACGTCCCTGCCGAGGTCGGGCCCTTCGTCCAGTGGTTCGGGTTCCGGTCGCGAAATCTCGTCGGCTTCGGGCGTCGGCTCGTCGGGCTCGAGGTCCGGTTCGGTTGTCTTTGCCGTGGCGTGTGCCTGGTGGTAGTTCCAGATCCGGAGCAGCAGGCGCTGCACTGCTTCGATGTCCACTTCGGTGGCGAACGCGATCTTCTCCAACAGTGGATTCATAACCAGGCCCGGGCGTGGCGCCTGGCACAACGCGGCGCTGATCGCCGTTGTGGAATGGCCGTCCGCCCCGCCGCGCACCAGGCAGGCTTCCAGGTCGGCTTCGATGCGCTCGAGCGGCACGTCGTCGAGCATCGACTCGGATCCTCCGGCTCCGCGACCGCGGAATAGCAGGTGTTCGATCTCGGCCTGGGTCAACCGGCGATCGAGTTCCAGGCTCGCGAGGTCCTTTTGGAACGCGATACCGAGGGCGGTCGCGTCGCGCTGGCAACTCATCACACTGGACGCGATGAAAGTGTCGAGGGAACCCTCGAAGAGGCGACCGATGATGATGTCCCCGGTTTCGAGTTCGGTGCCGTCAATCCGGATGAGATCGTGGATCGTCTGGTCCTGGAGGTCTTCGATGAGGTATTCCCCGGTGTTGCTGCCGGTAACGCAGAACACGCCGACCAGTGAATCGGTCAGGGACTCCCTCTCTTCACCCGACATCTTCGCGCAGGTGGCGGGGACGACGCCCAGGACGTCGCTCTCGCGCTCGATCAGGAACCACTCCTGGAAACGGAAGCGGGCAGAGGGATCGTTCCGGAGGGCGTTCGGGTTGGCCTGGAAGAACTCGCGCTCGGACCGGGCGATCTCGGCTGCCAACGGCACGTTCTCCCGCATCTCGTCCATGAGACGCGTGAGCAGGGCCTGGATTTGATCGGCTTCGGGGGCAGACATCGGGTTGGGGGGTGAGAAAAAGAGGCTTCCGGGCGGATTTGCTGGGGAATGATAGGGGGTGGTCCGCGAACTTGTAGCCCAGCATGAACGCAGATCAACTGCAGCCTGATCAGGAGGCACTCATGGAGGCAACATTGTTCACAAACACGGTCGTTCCAGCGGGTTCTCAGGACCCAGCCGGGTTGAGCGAGCTGTCCTTCCTCGATGGCCTCGGGCAGATCGAGTGGGTGGACTGGACAGCCATCTCCCTGCTCGCGGTCTTCTTCCTCCTCGGGCTGTTCAAGGGCTTCGTCTGGCAGGTCAGCCGCATTGTCAGTCTGGTCGCAGCCTGGTTCCTGGCCGGGCATTACGGCCCAGAGGGGAAACTGATACTGGACGGCTGGGTCGGCGCCTCGACCAGCCACCCGGATCTGCACCTCTTCCTCGCCTACGTGATCATCTTTCTGTTCGCCGTCGTGCTGCTGAGCCTGATCGCCTGGGGGATCCAGAAGCTCGTCAAGGAGACCGGGATGACCTTCTACGATCGAATT
>CAYYAQ010000021.1:16729-47033 GCA_964469555.1 uncultured candidatus Brocadiaceae bacterium
ATTGGAGGCGCCATCCTCGGACTGGGGACCGGGAGCCTGGGCGTGGTCGTCATCCTGGCGGGGATGTACATGTTCATGCCCGGGAACCTCGATTTGGTGAAGGCGGCACACCGATCACGATCGATGGAACTCAGCCAGAAGGCCCTGGACCTGATGGGCGACCACGTCCCCGAGCCGATGCAGCGGGTCTTCGGGCTGAAGGATGAGGGCGGGGCCGAGATCCCCCCGAAAGACAAGTAGCGACCACCGGAGGGGACCGGCGGTGTTGCGGCCCCCCCACCGTGGTTATCCGTGTCCGGATAAAGGTGGCGCGACTCGTCCCCACGCTTCATCCTGCCCTGCGAACTCCTGGGGGCGCCCCTTCGGGCTGAGAAGCACCCCTTGAACCTGATCCGGATCATGCCGGCGTAGGAAAGCGAGATGAATGACAACCAGAACACCCTCCCGCCCCTGACCACGAGCTTCCCGAACAGCGAGAAGGTCCACAAGGACGCGGATCCCGACCTCTTCGTCCCCGAGCGGGCGATCACCTTGGCCAACGGCGAGGTCGTGCGGACGTACGACACGACCGGGCCGCAGGGTCACGACGTCCGCGCTGGCCTGCCGAAGGGTCGCGCCGAGTGGATCGCGAAGCGGCGGGCGCGCGGCGACACGAACTTCTCCCAGATGCACTACGCGCGGCAGGGCATCCTCACGGAGGAGATGCGGTTCGTGGCGATTCGCGAGAACGTCGAGCCCGAGTTCGTGCGCGATGAGATCGCGCGGGGACGGGCGATCATTCCGGCGAACATCAACCACCCGGAGATCGAGCCGATGATCATCGGTCGGAACTTCCTGGTGAAGATCAACGCGAACATCGGCAACTCGGCCGTGAGTTCATCCATCGAGGAAGAAGTCGAGAAGCTGCAGTGGGCGATCCGCTGGGGTGCCGACACGGCGATGGACCTGTCGACGGGCCAGAACATCCACGAGACCCGCGAGTGGATCCTGCGCAACTCGCCGGTGCCGGTGGGCACCGTGCCGATCTACCAGGTGCTCGAGAAGATCGACGGCAAGATCGAAGACCTCAACATCGACGTGTTTCTCGAGGTGCTCGAGGAGCAAGCGAAGCAGGGCGTGGACTACTTCACGCTCCACTCCGGTGTGCGCCTGCGCTACATCCCCGAGACGGCCCAACGCATCACCGGAATCGTGTCGCGCGGTGGATCGATCATGGCGAAGTGGTGTCTCGTGCATCACGAGGAGAACTTCCTCTACACGCACTTCGAAGAGATCTGCAAGCTGATGAAGCGCTACGACATCTCCTTTTCGCTGGGCGACGGGTTACGACCCGGGTGCATCGCCGATGCGAACGACGCGGCGCAGTTCGGTGAGTTGGAGACGCTAGGCGAATTGACGCAGATCGCCTGGGAGCACGACGTGCAGGTCATGATCGAGGGGCCAGGGCACGTGCCGATGCACAAGATCAAGGAGAACATGGACCGGCAGCTGGAGACGTGCCACGAAGCGCCGTTCTACACGCTCGGTCCGCTGACCACGGATATCGCCCCGGGCTACGACCACATCACGTCGGCGATCGGTGCCGCGATGATCGGTTCCTACGGCACCGCGATGCTGTGCTACGTGACGCCGAAGGAGCATCTGGGCTTGCCCGACCGCCAGGACGTGAAGGATGGAGTGATCGCCTACAAGATCGCCGCCCATGCTGCCGATCTGGCGAAGGGTCACCCCGGGGCACAGGATCGTGACGACGCGTTGAGCCGCGCACGATTCGAGTTCCGCTGGGAGGACCAGTTCAACCTCTCGCTCGACCCTGAGACCGCCCGCAAGTTCCACGACGCGACGCTGCCTCAGGACACGGCGAAGACCGCGCACTTCTGCTCCATGTGCGGCCCCCGCTTCTGCTCGATGAGGATCACCGAAGAGGTGCGGGATTACGCCAAGAAGGGCATGGCCGAGAAATCCGACGAGTTCCGCCGCCATGGCCAAGAGCTTTACAGCAAAAGGGGCGTGTGACCCCCCGCGTACCTGTCTCGCTCAGATGCCTTCGACGGCGGTGACCTCGGGCATCACTTCCTGAAGCGCGATCTTGATGCCGTGTTGCATCGTCTGCGTGGAGGAAGGGCAGTTGTGGCAAGCCCCCATGAGGCGGACGCGGACGACACCCTGGTCGGTCATCTCGACGAACTCGACGTCGCCGCCGTCAGATTGAAAGAAGGGCCGGAGCTGGGCGAGCACGCCCTCGATACGTTCGCGGACGGAGACCTCAGACACGGGGACCTCCGTCGAGCGGGAGAGACACCACGAGGCCGTGACCTGGATCCTGACACCGCACCCGGAAAGCCGTGTCCGCGACCGCGGCCCCGAGCCGCTCCTGTGCAGCGGTGAGGTCCACGTCGAAAGGCAGTTGGCTGGGGTCTGGGTCAAACCCGATGCGCAAGACGCCGGGTTCGATCCAGACGATCCGCACGCTACCCTTGCAACCCGTCGGCAACGTCTCGTGTAGCTCGAGCGTCGTGAGGACCACGGTGCGCACGAACTCCCCGAGCGGGACCGCGTCCGTCGCCTCGAAGACATCGTCCGCCGCGTCGATGGTCATGCCGGAATCCCGCATGCTGACGCGCATCAGTTCGACGACGGTCCGCAGCTGCGGTCCCACCGGGCCGGAGTCGTCGTCCGTCTCCGGATCGGAGAGCCGTCGAAGCACGTCCAGGACGTTGGCCGCCTTCGCGCATCCCCGCGCGATCATCGGGTCCGCATTCGCGACCTGCGCGTGTGCCTGAATCGTGAACAAGGCGTTGCCCATGCCGTGTAGATAGCCCGGAACGATGAACTTCAACAGTTTCGCGGAATTGGATTCAGGCATTCCCGACCTCAGTCCATGGTGCTCTTGCCGACCTCGCCGACCCTGACGGTCAGCGGTGGCAGCACTTCGCCCGCTCGCAGCACGGATACCGGCTTGTCCTCACCCGGTCGCGTCACCGTGATCAGCTCGTAGAGATCGGCGGCGTCGGCCACGGGATCCCTGTTGAAACTCAGAATTACGTCTCCGACCTGCACCCCGGCGGAATCCGCGGGATGGCCCTTGATCACGCGGGTCACCTCGGCGCCACCGCCTTCGACAACCAGTCCGCGCAGTTCCTCGGGACGAGACGGGGCGCGGAACTCCATGCCGACGTAGCCGCGCTGCACCTGGCGATCGCCTCGTTCGACGGCGCTCAGCAGTTGCTTCACGATCCTGCTCGGCACGGCAAACGAGATCCCGCGACCCTCAGTCAGCGTCCTCCGGGTCACCCCGATGATGTTTCCGCCCATGTCGAACAGCGGCGCGCCGGATTCGCCTGGGTTGACTGGCGCCGAGAACTGGAGGTACTCGTTGGTGACGTGCACGCCCTCCTCGGTGAGGTGCCGACCGACGAACGTAATCAAACCCACGCTCAACGACCCGTGGAACTCGTAGGGGTTGCCGAGGCTCATCACCCAGTCCCCCTGGCGGACCTCAGACGAGTCCCCGAGGTTCAAGACCTTCAGCCCGGTCACCCTCTCCTTGGGATTCAAACCCGACGTCCCCGGTTCGAGTTGCAGCAACGCCAGGTCGGAGATCGGATCCTCGCCGACGACCTTCGCCTGGAACGTCCGTCGATCGGACAGGCCCACGCGAATGCTCGCGTAGTCGGCGACGACGTGGTGGCTCGTGATGATCAGCCCGTCCCCGTGCACGACGAAACCCGTGCCACGGACGATCCCGAACCCACTGAGATCCTCGGTTGGTGCCTGGATCCGGCTGTTCGCCGGCGACGGCGGGTTCGTGTCCGCTGGCTTGTTGCGTTTGAGGAGCGTCGTGATGGCCACGACACCTGGACGAACTTCGTCGAGCAGTGGCGACAGGCTCGGCAGCAGTCGCACCGGATCCGCGCCCTCGACTCCGTGCGACATCGGCGGCTCGCTCCAAACCCGGGGTTGATCGCGACCGACGATCTCCGGATACGAACGTCCCAGGATCGCTCCGGCGACGACCAGGAACGGTCCGAAGATCAACCAGGGCAGCAGGCGTGCCATGGATCTCGGTTTCAGTGCCACGCGTCCAGTCTAACGCTTGCGGGCGAGGTGCGCGGCCTCGATCCTGGTAGACTCCGCCCGCCGCACAAGCCTGTTACGTCGTGTTGAACGATCTCTCGGAAGAGCGACGCGACCTCTTGGCAGCCTCTGGACGCGGTCTGAGGCGATTCGCCTGCTCCGAGACCTCTCGCTATGACCCAACCGTACGACGAACTCCTCGACAGCGTCCGGGAGGCTAACCTGATCGGTTCGACCGCCGGGATCCTGGCGTGGGACCAGGAGACGATGCTGCCCAAGGGCGGGGTCGAGTGGCGCGCGCGACAACTCGCGCAGCTGGCGAGCATCGGCCACGAGATGTGGACCTCGCCCCGAATCGGTGACCTCATCACCACCTGCGAGGGAGATCCCGCGCTCGTGGGATCCCCACACAGCGACAGCGGCGCCAACCTGCGCGAGCTGCGTCGCAACTACGACCGCCAGGTCAAGTTGCCGAAGAGCCTCGTCGCCGAGATCGCAAAGACGCAGAGCCTGGCGCAGCACGCCTGGACCGAGGCTCGGGCGAAGAGCGACTTCCAGCAGTTCCGACCGTGGCTCGAGAAGATGGTCGAGCTCATGCAGCAGAAGGCCGCTTGCATCGGGTTCCAGGGCGATCAAGAAGCCTGGGATGTTCTCCTGGGAGGCTTCGAACCTGGCGCCCGCGCGACGCAGCTCCAGGGCATCTTCACGCCCTTGCGAGAGCGGCTCACGGAGCTCATCGGCGATCTGCTCGAGAATGGCACGCCGCCGGCAGAGGACTTCAATCGCGAGAGACTCCCGATCGCCGTGCAGGAAGAGTACGTCCGCGAAGTCGCGAAGGCGATCGGCTTCGACAGCCACCGCGGTAGGATCGACCGGGCGACGCATCCCTTCTGTAGCGGTTCGCACCCGGGCGATGTCCGGATCACGACGCGCTTTCACGAGGACAACGTGGTGGATGCGCTCGGCTCGACGATGCACGAGGCCGGCCACGGGATGTACGAGCAGGGCATGCCGGTGGATCACGCGGGCACGCCGCTGGGTCAGGCCACGTCGCTCGGCGTCCACGAGAGTCAGAGTCGCCTGTGGGAGAACCATGTCGGTCGGTCGAGGGCGTTCTGGCAGTGGTGTCACCCGCTCGTGCAGTCGAAGTTCGGCGCACCCGTGGCGGGCTACTCCGCCGAAGACATGTACCGCGCGGCCAACGTCGTGCGACCGGACTTCATCCGCGTGGAGGCGGACGAGGCGACGTACAACTTGCACGTGATCGTGCGATTCGAGATCGAATTGGCGTTGTTGCGCGGCGATATCGCCGTGGCCGACGTGCCCGCCGTCTGGAAGGAAAAGTACCGCGACGCTCTCGGCATCGAGGTTCCGGACGACGCCCGTGGCTGCCTGCAGGACGTCCACTGGTCGTGCGGCCTGTTTGGGTACTTCCCGACCTACACCCTCGGCAACCTCTTTGCCGCCCAGTTGTTCGAGAAGGCCGAAGGTGAACTCCTCGATCTGCACGAGCAGTTCAGCCGCGGTGAGTTCACGCCCCTGCGCGAATGGCTGGGGCGGGCGGTGCACGAGCACGGTTCGCGCTACACCGCGGACGAGTTGTGCGAACGGGCGACAGGCGAGCCCCTTGGCCTGGAAGCTCTGTTGCGGCACCTCGAAGGCAAGCTCCGACCGGTGTACGGCTTGTAGGGCAAGATTAGGGGTTGCCCCTTGCCCCCCCAGGTCCTACAGGTACTTGTTGGCACGCCAAATACACCCCGCAATGGAAGTCCTCAACATCCAACCCACTCCCAATCCCAACGCCTTCAAGTTCGTGGTCGACCAGACCCTCCAGGCCGAAGGTAGTCGCTACTACAACAACCCGACCGAGGCGACCGCCGATCCACTGGCGACGGCGCTGTTCGCGGTTCACGGAGTGGAGACGGTCTACATCGCCCAGGACTTCGCGACGATCACGAGTTCCCAGGAAGCCAGCCGGGAGACGCTGCACTCGCAGATCCAGGAGGTGCTGAAGAGCCACGAAGGCGGTGGCGGGACTGCCACGGCGACCGTGATGCCCGGCACCGACGGCGTGATCTCGGACGAGCCCGAGCTCATCAAGCAGATCGACGCGCTGCTCGACGACCGCGTGCGACCGGCGCTCGCCGGCGATGGCGGTGGACTGCAACTCCTCCGCCTGGAGAGCAAGGTGCTTACCATTCGCTACGAAGGCGCCTGCGGCTCGTGTCCCAGCTCGATCGGGGGGACGCTCATGGCGATCCAGAACCTCCTCCAGATGGAAATCGACGAAGGGCTGACTGTCGTGAGCGGCTGACCGCCTCGAGCTCGAGCGTGGACGATCAGGACTTCTCCTTTCGCTTCACCTGCAAGCGGTCGGGGAATTGTTGTTCGATTCCCGGCGGGATCGTGCGGGTCACCGACGCGGATGTCCGCAACATCGCCGTTCACCTCGGCATGAGCGAGGACGGGTTCCGCACGCGATACGTGGCTGGGGGCCGGGATCCGCGCGTGGAAGGCATCACCCACCGATGCGTGTTTCTCAAGGACGGCAGGCAGACGAGCTGCTCGATCTACGTCGTCAGGCCAGAGCAGTGCCGCACGTGGCCGTTCTGGGAGGAGCTACGGGACAATCCCGAGGCGGTGCGCAAGGCCATGAAGATGTGCCCCGGCATCGAGTCGTCCGACGAAGATTGTTCTGCGTGAACTCGATGCTACCGTGAAGGGTCTCGCGCGGTTGCTTCGCCAGACGATGTGCTTCTAGCCGAAGATCACAACAAACTCTTCCTGCTGGTCATCCTCATCGGGGCCGGCGTCGGCGCGCAGTGGCTCGCATCGCGGTTGCGATTCCCGGTCATCCTGCTGCTGCTGGCGCTGGGCGTGATCCTCGGGCCCTTGTCCGAACTCGTCCTCGAGAAGAAACTGATCGACTCGGTCGATCTCTTCGGCGGCCTGTTCCAGCCGTTCGTGCACCTCGCGGTGGCGGTGGTGTTGTTCGAGGGTGGGTTGACGCTCAATCTCAAGGAAGCGCCGATCGTGGGGAAGACCCTCGCGCATCTGATCCTCTCCGGCCTGATCGTGGGATTCGCGCTGACGACGCTCGCGGCGAGCTTCGTCGGGGGCCTGGACTTCGGGACCTCGTGTGTCCTCGGCGCGATCCTCGTGGTCACCGGGCCCACGGTGATCTTGCCGCTCCTGCGCGGCGCTCGGATCGCGTCGCGGCCTGCCACGCTGCTCAAGTGGGAGGGCATCGTCAACGACCCGCTCGGCGTGCTGCTGGCGCTGTTCGTCGTCCAGACGGTGGGCGTCCTGGACAACGAGCGCGCGAGCTACGAGTTCGTCGAGCAGATCATCAGCTTCGTCGGGACATCGGCGCTCGCGAGCATGTTCGGCGCACTGTTTGGCTACGTGTTGCACCGGGCTCTCGACACGTCGTCGGCGCGTCCATGTGGGCGGTCTCGATGTGCCAGCACCTCGCGCAGGCCGGCGCGAATGTGATTCTCGCGGACACGCGCTACCGGTTCGTGAGTCGCGCCCGGTTGGAAGGCCTCGAGGTGCACCACGGCGACGTGCTGGAGGAGGCGGCGATGGAGTTGCCGATGGAGAGCGTGTCGTGGGTATTCGCGGCCACCGACGAGGACGCCTACAACTCCCTCGTGTGTCTGCGCTTTGGCCCGGAGTTGGGTCGCGAGCAGGTGCTCCAACTCACGACGACGGTCGGCGAGGGCGGCAAGGAGGCCGCACTGCACATGATGGGCCGCAACCCGTGGGGCGAAGAGGTCACCCACCGCGAGATCACGTCCCGCTTCTGGCGCGGGGCGATGTTCAAGACGACGACGATCAGTGACACCTTCCCCTGGGAGGACCTGAAAGCGAACCACCCGGGCTCCATGTTCCTCTTCTGCGTGATCGGCAGCAGGCTCCAGGTGCTCACGAGCAATCAGGTCCCGCCAAACGGCGCCAAGGTCATCTTCCTCGCAGCCCCCGCGGCGGTTACGACCACGACCTGACCGGGAAATCCGGCTGCAATCGGCGGTCGGAAGGGACGCGACAGGCTCCGCGCGCAACTCGCCATGGCCGCGATCAAGCAGATCACGAAGTGAGATCGGTCAGCCGCGGAGCTCAGCGCCGACTTCGGTGGCACGGTCGCGGACCTTGGAGAGGTATTTCTCCTCGTCCTTGTTCGTGAGGGTGCGGTCGGCGGCGCCCAGCGTGACGGTGAAGTTGAGGCTCTTGCTGTCCGCGGGCAGTCCCTCGCCTCGGTAGACCTCGAAGAGTTCGACGGAGCGGACGAGCTTCTTGCCGACGGCGCGGAGGAAGTCGGCGCACTGCTTGACCTGCACGCTGTTGGGGACCATGAGCGCCACGTCGACGGGCTGACTGGGGAAGCGCGACATCTCGATGAACTTCCGCTCCGCGCGACCGACGCGCAACATCTGACGCAGGTCCAGGTTGGCGATAGCCACGCGACCGGGAATGTCCATGTCGCGGGCGACCTGCGGGTGCAACACGCCGAGGTAGCCGACGACCTCCTGGCCGAGCGTCATCGCCACCGTCTTGCCGGGATGGATCCACGACGCGTCGTCCTTCCCCAGCAACTCGTCCAGTCCGATGTTGAATCTCTGGCGATGGAGCAAGGACAGCAACTGCGAGCGGAGCTCGGGGTAGCAGTCCTGCACCGTGGATGCGAACGCGATCGCGATCTCCCGGGTCTCCTGGGGCAACCCGTCCTTGTCTCGCACCTCGGGCTGATAACCCTTGCCGTGCTCGAACATCCGCACCGTTTTGTGCGTGCGGAGGTTCTGCGTCAGGCTGGAGAGCAGGCTGGGCATCACGTGCCGCCTCATCCTGGCGATCTCCGGCGCGACCGGATTCTTCACCAGCGAGTACTGCCGATCCATGGCCCCCACCGCCTCGAGCACGGAGTCGGGCACGAAGCTGTAGTTGTAGACCTCGTTCGCGCGCAGTTCGAGCGCCAGCGCCTGACACATGTCCCGGGCTAGGAACAACTCCTCCTCGCGATGCGGCACCGCCACAGTGGACACCAAGGGTGCCTCGCGGATGTTGTCGTAACGGAACATGCGACCGACCTCCTCGATCAGGTCGTCCTCGATCCGGATGTCCTTCGAGGCGCGGAATGACGGGACGGCCAGATCGAGGTCCCCCGAATCACTGACTTCGTTCACGCCGAACTGGAGCCGCTCGAAGATGTCCTTCACGGTCGCCTGATCGACGACGTGGCCGAGTTTCAGGTCGAGGCGAGCCCGGCGCAGACGCACGGTCTTTGGCTCGTAGCGCCACTCCGCCGGATCCGTGAGGGGACCGGTTGGTGCCGCGCCCGGACACAGCTCTTGCAGCAATCCGATGAACCGGTGCACCGCGTCTTCCGCTCCTGCCGGATCGAGGGTCTTCTCGAAACGCGCGCTCGAATCGGTCCGCAGGCCGAGCCGCGTGCTCGTTCGCCGCACGGTCGCCGCGTGGAACGTCGCCGACTCCAGGAACAGGTCGGTCGTGTCGTCATCGACCATGGAGCCGAGGCCGCCCATGATCCCGGCGAGAGCCACCGGTTCGCCGCCCGAAGTGATCAGCAGGTCCGTCTCCTCGAGCTTGCGCTCCTCCTCGTCCAGGGTCGTCATGACCTCCCCCTTCTGCGCCCGGCGGATCAGGACGTCCTCCTTCAAACGGCGGCGGTCGAACGCGTGCATCGGTTGGCCGAGGTCGAGCATCACGAAGTTCGTCAGGTCGACGAGCAGGTTGATAGACCGCTGTCCGACCGCGTGGAGCAGGTAGCGCAGCCAGTCCGGCGACCGTTGGACCTTCACCCCGCCGACGCAGATTCCCGTGTATCGCGGGCACGCCACCGCGTCGTCGATGCGCACGTCGAGGCAGGCGCCGCTGTCTTGGAACTCGATGCGGTCACCCCAGGGCGCCAGCTCCCGACCGAGGATCGCGGCGAGCTCCCGGGCGAATCCGTAATGCCCCCACAGGTCCGGACGGTGGTTGATCGACTTGTTGTCGACTTCGAGCACCTGGTCCTCCACCGAGATCACCCGCTCGAACGGGATCCCCGGGCTGTAGTTCTTGTCGAGGACGATGATCCCGTCGTGTTCCTCCGACAGTCCGAGTTCGCGCTCCGAGCAGATCATGCCGAGCGACACCTCGCCGCGGATCTTGCTCTTCTTGATCTTGGTGCCGTCGGGGAGCGTGCTCCCCGGCTGAATCACCACGACCCTCTGCCCCGCGGCGACGTTGGGCGCGCCGCACACGATCTGGATCGGTTCCCCCGCGCCGACGTCCACCGTCGTCACCGACAGCTTGTCCGCGTCGGGGTGCTTCTGGCGCGAGACGACGACGCCGACGACCAGGTCCTCCAACGCGCCACCGAACGTCTCGATCTCTTCGATCTCCGCGGTGCTCATCGTGAGCGCGTCACGGACCTCTTCGGGGCTCTGGTCCGAGAGGTCGACGTAGCGGGACAGCCAGTTGATCGAGATCTTCATCGTTCAGACTCCATCGAATTGGCTGAGGAAGCGCAGGTCGCCGCCGGTGAAGTAGCGGATGTCGTCGATGCCGTAGCGCAGCATGACCACGCGCTGCAGGCCCATGCCGAACGCGAACCCGGTGAATTCCTCTGGGTCGATGCCGCCAGCTTGAAGGACGTTCGGGTGCACCATCCCGCACGGCAGGATCTCGATCCAACCGGACTGCTTGCACACCTTGCACCCCGCCCCTTCGCAAAACGGGCAGTTGACGTCGAGTTCGAATCCCGGCTCGACGAACGGGAAGAACCCGGGCCGCAACCGTACCTTGAGATCATCCCGGCGCAGGATCACGCGCAGGCAGGTCTTCATCGTGTGGATGAGGTTCGCCGTCGATACGCCGCGGTCCACGACCAGGCCTTCCATCTGGTAGAAGGTGTGCTCGTGGCTCGCGTCGACCGTCTCCTGCCGGAAGCACCGACCGGGCACGATCACCTTTAGCGGGGGGCCCATGTCCTCCGCCACGAATCGCTGCATCGTGCGGATCTGCACCGGCGACGTGTGCGTGCGCAGCAGGGTGCCGTCCTCGAGCCAGAACGTGTCCTGGGTATCCCGCGCCGGATGGTCAGCGGGGATGTTGAGGGATTCGAAGTTGAAGTAGTCGGACTCGATCTCCGGTCCGTCTTGCCACGTGAATCCGAGCGAGGTGAAGAGATCGACCAGCTCGTTCTGCACGACGGTGATCGGGTGCAGGGTGCCCCGCGGGATTTCCGTCCCCGGTTCGGTCGGGTCGAAGTCGGGGGCGGCCAGGTCACGCTGCATGGCCTCGTTGCTGAGACGCTCGCGCCGCTCCGCGAGCGACTTCGAGAGCTCGACCTTGAGAGCGTTCGCCGCCTTCCCGGCCGCGGGTCGCTCCTCCTTCGGAAGAGACGACACGGACTTGACCAGCTCTTGGACGGCGCCCTTCTTGCCGAACAGATCGCTATCGATCCGTGAGAGCGAAGTCTCGTCGGCTGCGGCTGCGATGGCGTCGAGCCACTCTTGGCGTCGGCTGTCCACACTCATGACTCACACACTAGACGTACGCCCGCCCCGGGACGAATGCAGGGACGGCGAAATCCTGAATCGATCGCTAAGCGATCGCGGCCTTGGCCTGTTCGACGATCTTGGTGAAGGTCTGCGGGTCGTGGATCGCCAACTCCGACAGTTCCTTGCGGTTCAGCACGATCCCGGCCTTCTGCACGCCGTTGATGAAGCGGCTGTAGAGCAACCCGTGGGCCTGGGCAGCGGCGCTGAGGCGGGTGATCCACAGGGCGCGGAACTGACGCTTCTTCAGGCGACGCCCGGCGAACGCGAAGGCGTCGGCCCGCATGGTCTTCTCCCGCGCGGTGCGGAAGAGCCGGCTGTTGGCGCCACGGAAACCCTTGGCGCGCTTCAGGACGCGGTTTCTTCTCTGTCGGGTAGCTGGGCCGTTGCTTGCGCGCATCTCGGTGTCTCGTCGTGTTCGCGGTTGGGTCCGCTGCCGGTTCTAGCCGTGGAGGCAGGCCGCCATGTTCTTGCCGTGCTGGCCTACCAGGATCCGCGCCTGACGCAGGTTGCGCTTGCGCTTGCGGTCACGCCTGGCCATCAAGTGGGACGTAAACGCCTGGTGCCGCTTGACCTTGCCAGACTTGGTCAGCTTCATGCGCTTGGCAACGCCCTTCTTGGTCTTTTGCTTGCCCATGTCTGATTATCGGCGGGAATTCGGCGGGGAAGGAGCCTGTCTCCGGGCAATCGGCTCGGAGGGAAAGGGCCGGGAAACTAGCCACGGGGCGGCGACCGGGCAAGCTTTCCCAGCGATTTCTTTCGGCCCGCAACGGAATGCAGGGCAAAGAGATCTGGAACAGGGAGCCGGTCCTCGCAACGATCCCGCTGATGCAGTTCGCGCTCCTCGGGATCCAGGCTCTGGCGTTTGTCGGCCTCGCCGTCGCCACGGTGGCGCCGGACCTGCGGCTCAAGGCCATTGGCGCGCTCCTCGTCCTCGCCATCGGGTGCGGAATCGGGGTCGCCGTCGCCGGCGTCGGCGATCGAACCCTCGAGATCAACCACCTATTCAGCGCGTACGTGGAGATGCAGGTGCAGAGCAAGGAGTTCGTGATCGAGACCGTGACGGCGTCACGCGCCGTGTGGCTCACGATCTGCGTCGGATTCTGCGGGTTTTGGGTGGTCGTGCTCCGGCTGTCGCGGGACAGCGCCCGGGCTTTCGGCGTGCCGCTCCTGCTCGCGTGGTCCGGCGTGGCCCTGCAGCTTCTCCTCGAGAAGTCCGCGGCGCCCTCGATCCTGCTCTCGCCCTTCGACCTCGCGCCGGACCGGGTCCTGTTTCCGGCGACGCTGGCCGGGGCGTATCTGCTGGCGAAGAGCGGACGGAAGATCCTGCACGTGTTCCTCTACCTCAGTTTGTTCATCGCGGTGACCCGACTGCCCCTCGCGGTTTTCGGGACGCTCGCGACGCGGGGAGAATGGGGTACCCACCTCGACGTCCACGGGACGGTCTTCTTCGTGCCGCCGGGTGGCGCCACGACGGTCGGGTCGATCGAGGTCGAAGCGGGCGGGGCCGAGCAGCTCTTCTGGCTGATCTGGGCGCCGCACCTGATCGTGTACCCGTTCTTCTACATGATGAGCACGGGTGGGTTTGCGTTCCTGAAGATGATGTGGGAGCGCCAGAAGGAGGTCGACCGGGCCGCGGCCACGTCCTGAGCCTGGGCGATCCCATGCCATCGAGTTGCGCGCTGATCCGCCTCCACTCGACGCAAGCGTCGCAGGAGGCGGGCGGCTACTTCTTCGTCAAGAGCATGATCATGCGCCTCCCCTCCATTCGGGGCGGGCGTTCGATCTTGGCGACGTCGGCCAGCTGCTCGAAGACGTAGTCGCAGACCTTGCGAGCGTTCTCCTTGTGCATCATCTCGCGACCGCGCAAGAGGCACACGACCTGGACCTTGTCACCGTTCTCGAAGAACCCTCGAGCGCGCTTGACCTTCACCTGGATGTCGTGCTCGGCGATTTTCGGCCGCACGCGTACCTCCTTCACCTGAACGTTGTGCTGCTTCTTCTTGCTCGCCTGTTCCTTCTTCTTGGTCTCGTACTTGAACTTGCCGTAATCCATGATTCGGCAAACTGGTGGTCGCTGGTTCGGTGCGATTTCGACGAGATCGAGACCTTTGCGGTTGGCGATGGCCTGGGCATCCGCTGTGTCAATCACTCCAAGCTGGTTCTCCTCATCGTCGATGACGCGGATCTGTCGGATTCGGATTTGCTGGTTGACCCGAGGGCCTACTTCGCGGGGGGGCCGCCCACGAATCGGGCGTCTACCGGCCATACGGGTTTGTCCTCATACTCATTCTGGTTTGTCTTTCCTTTGGTTGTTGTTGTGAAGCGACCGTTCAGGCCGAGTTGTCTCTGCTCGAACTTCTTGCGAGAGACGGGTGTGGTGGCGTAGCGGTCGGCAGGGGTCCGGAAGGGCCACCACGGGCCGGGTAGCATAGCCCCACTGCGGGCGACCGTGACGCCCCGAAAAGCCCACCAAACGCGGAAAACTCCCGCCTTGTGCGGTCACGCCCGAGTTCATCGGCGCTCTACCGTCATCCGACTGAGCAAATCACCGAAGTCGTCCGGCGTCATGGCTCCGAGGTCGCCGTCGCTGCGGTGACGAACCGCCAAGCCACCGCTCTCGACCTCCTGATCACCGACCACGCACACAAACGGCACCTTTTGAGACCACAAGTGGGTGCGGATCTTCTGTCCGATCTTTTCCGGCTCGATGTCAGCATCGACGCGGAACCCAGCTGTCGTGAGTTGCGCGGCGAGGTCCGTCGCGCGGTCCGCGTGACGCTCCCCCACCGAGACGATCACCGCCTGGACGGGAGCGAGCCAGATCGGGAAGGCGCCGCCGTAGTGCTCGACGAGGATGCCGAAGAACCGCTCGAGCGATCCCAGCAACGCCCGGTGGATCATCACCGGACGCGTCTTCGAGCCGTCCTTGTCGATGTAGGTCATGTCGAAGCGCTCGGGCTGGGTGAAGTCGGCCTGGACGGTCGAGCACTGCCAATAGCGACCGATGCTGTCCTTGATCTTGACGTCGATCTTTGGGCCGTAGAACGCGCCGCCACCCTCATCGATCGTGTAGGGCAGTTCGAGCTTCTTCAGCGCGGACTCCAGAGCCGTGGTCGCGATATCCCATTCCGATATCTCGCCGACGTACTTCTCTGGCCGCGTGGACAGCATCAGCTGGAACTCCTCGAAGCCGAATGCCTTCAGGATGAAGAGCACGAAGTGCATGCAGCGCTCGATCTCTTGGTCCAACTGGTCGGCACGCAGGAACAGGTGAGCGTCGTCTTGCGTGAATCCGCGTACCCGCATCAGGCCGTGCAGCGTGCCTGCGCTCTCGTAGCGGTAGACGGTGCCCAACTCCGCCCAGCGAAACGGTAGATCACGGTATGACCGCCGCTTGCTGTTGTACATCTGGATGTGGAACGGGCAGTTCATCGGCTTCAACAGGTAGTCGTTGCCGTCGATGTCCATCGGGGAGTACATCGAATCCGCGTAGAAGTCGAGGTGTCCGCTGGTCTCCCACAGGGTCGCGCGGGCGACGTGTGGGCTGTAGACGATGTCGTAGCCGTCGCGTAGGTGTTCGTTGCGCCAGAACTCCTCGATCTTGTGGCGGATGAACCCGCCCTTGGGGTGCCAGAGCACGAGTCCCGCGCCGAGCTCGCCCATCGTGCTGAAGAGGTCCAGGTCGATCCCCAGCCGACGGTGGTCGCGCTTCGCCGCTTCCTCGAGGTTCTTTCGGTGCTCCTCCATGTTCGCCTTGTCGGCGAACGCGTGACCGTAGACCCGCGTGAGCATCTTGTTGCTCGCGTCGTCACCGAAGTAGGCGCCGGCGATGGACAGCACGGCGATGCCCTCGCCGAGGTTGCCGGTACTCGGCACGTGCGGGCCTTCGCACAGATCGACGAAATCACCGCTGCGGAAGAAGCTGATCTCCTCCCCCTCCGGGATCTTGTCGATCGTCGCGACCTTGTAGACCTCGCCGTGGTCGACCATCAGCTGGCGTGCTTCGTCGCGGGGTAGGACTTCTTTCTCGAACGGCGCATTGCCCTTGATGATCTTCCGCATGCGCATCTCGATCTTCGGGAGATCCTCCATCGTGATGCCTTCATCGCCGAGATCGATGTCGTAATAGAAGCCGTAGCGCGGGTCGTCGACCGGCGGACCCTTCCAGAGCTTGACGTTGGGCCGGACGTGCTGGATCGCCTCCGCCATCACGTGGGCGGCCGAGTGGCGGATGACGTCGAGTCCCTCCGGCGTGTCGCGGGTGATGATCGAGACCGAGCTGTCCGTCGTGATCGTCTCGCGCAGGGTCACCGTCTTCTCGTCGACGTTCATTGCGACGGCGGCCTTGAGCAGGCCCTTGCTGATCGACTTGGCGATCTCGAGACCGGTCACGCCAGCGGGATACTCGCGCCGGGAACCGTCTGGGAGGGTGATCTGGATGGACTCGGTCATGGGTAGGGGGCGGATTAGACTGGGGCCGGTCGGAGAGGGCAAGGATTGAGGTGGGCTACCGGATGCGCCTGAGTCTCACGCCGGGGACCGCCGGCAGCCGCGACGGCTTCCGGCGCGCGTCGTGCACGTACACCTGCGTCCTCGGCGGAGCGTCGATTCCACCGCCTGGGCTGAGGCGAGCGCTACCAGCGATCGAGAGACACCGGACGTGCAGCATGGCGGGTGCCAACGTAGCCCCAGAGCGGGTATTCGGTGTCGATGTCCCGTGCGGTTCGCCGCGAACATCTGCCGCACCTTCGGAGTTCCTTCTGCCCCGGACGTCTTCTTGTGCGCCGCCATTGCCCAGAGGTTTCCCCGGAGCCCTAATAGCCGACGCATGAACACCACGATCAGGGCTTTCGCGCTCGCACTCCTCACCGCGGTCGCGTGCGGATGCAGATCGCACGATCCACCCGATGACAAGACCCCTAACAAGAAGGCGGACGCCGGTGCGAGAATCATCGGCGCCGGTTCCACGGAGCTTCCCATGGACGTCCACAGCCAGTCCCGACCCAACGAAGTCCGGGTCGCACACGCGCGCCTCGACCTCACCCTTGCGATGAAGCACAAGCACTACCGCTACACCGGCGACGCGATGGAGTTTCTCGCCAACACGGGCGACGGAAGTTCATCCTGCCGATCTTCAAGGAGATGGTGAAGACCCAGCAGGGGAAACAGCACGCGGAAGAACTGTACGGCGCCATCCAAACCCGGGTGCATTCGATCACGTTGAACTCGTTGAAGAAGATCATGGGCAAGAAGTAGCAATCGCACCGACGACGTGCCAAGCTCACGGACTCCACATACCCAGCTCTGTCGTCCCTGTTTCCCGCTCTTCCATGCCCTACGGCTTCGTCATCGATCAGACCAGGTGCATCGGTTGCCACGCGTGCACGGTCGCTTGCAAGTCAGAGAACGACGTTCCCGTCGGCGACTTCCGGACCTGGGTCAAGTACACGGAGATCGGCACGTTCCCCACGGTGCGCCGGCATTTCTCGGTGCTGCGCTGCAACCACTGTACGAGTGCCCCATGCGTGACGATCTGCCCCATCAACGCGTTGGACAAACGATCCGACGGCATCGTCGACCTCGACCGGGACGTGTGCATTGGTTGCAAGGCGTGCATGCAGGCGTGCCCCTACGATGCTCTGTGCCTCAACGAAGAAACCGGTGGCGCTGAGAAGTGCCACTACTGCGCGCACCGCGTGGACCAGGGACTGGTGCCGGCTTGCGTGGTCGTCTGCCCTGAGGAAGCGATCATCTCCGGGGACTTCAGCGATCCGGAGAGCAAGATCGCGAAGCTCCGCAGTCGGCCAGACGCAGTCGTAAGACGGTCCGAGCAGGGGACGGGTCCGAACATCCACTACATCGGTGCCGACCCGGTCTCCCTCGATCCAGGCACGGCGCTCGAGCCGAATTTGTACATCTGGAGCGAGCGACGATTCGAGGCGCCGGACTACCCGCCTGTCATGCCCGACGGTGTCGATCTCTATCCGGATGCGACCACGGTTCTCGATGTCAACCACAAGGTGCACTGGGGCTGGAAGGTGTCCGCATACCTGGTCACGAAGGGGATCGGCGCTGGCGCTATCCTCCTCGCACCGCTGGTTGGTGCGGCCGCTGCCGGGACGAATGCCGGTGACTACGCACCGGAGATCGTCGGCATCTTCTTCCTCGCCGTGACACTCCCGTTGCTCGTCGTCGATCTGAAGCGGCCACTACAGTTCCTCTCGATCCTCCTTCGGCCCAACGTCAAGAGTTGGCTCGTCAAGGGCTCCTGGGTCCTCACCGCATTCGGGGGCGCAGCCCTTGGGGCGCTGGTGGCCAGGGCGATGGGCAACGATCAGCTCGCGGATATCCTGCGCTACGCCGGTATGCCGCTCGCAGTCGGCGCTGCCTGCTATACGGCGCTGTTGTTCGCGCAGTGCGAAGGCCGTGACCTGTGGCAAAACACGCGGTGGCTCGCGCCCCAGCTGCTGGCGCAGACCGTGTTCCTCGGCGCGCTCGCGCTGCTGCCGTTCCTGCCTGCGAACATGAGCCTCGCGTGGCTGGTGACCATCGGCGGAGTGGCGCACGCAGGGATCTCGCTGCGCGAAGCCTACGGCGGTCACGAGACCACAAATGCGAGGCTGGCTGCCAGTCTGATGCCGCGCATTCCGGCCTGGCCAGGCAGCAAGTTCATGGCCTTCAGGCTCGGCCTCGTCATCACCGCGATCGTCAGCCTCGCTGCGCCAGCTGTCGCGTCGGCGGGTTGGCTCAACTCCGACCTGGGATGGGTCCCGGCGAGCGTTCTCGCCCTCTCGGCTTTCGTGGGGACGTTCTTCTACGAGCAGTGCTACATCCGCGCGGGCCAACTCCCGCCGCTCTCCTAATCTTCAGCCCCGAACCTCGATGACCACCTCGGACCCGATGCGCGTGACTCCGCTCGAGAAGTTCCCGCCCCAGGAGAACTGGGATCACTGGGAAGAACTCGACGCCAAGGCCTGGCCGCGCAAGGAGAAGAAGGCGTACTCGTTGATCCCGACGACGTGCTTCAACTGCGAGGCGGCGTGCGGCCTCGTCGCCTACGTGGACAAGGAAACGGACGAGATCCGCAAGATCGAAGGCAACCCGTTCCACCCGGGCTCACGCGGTCGCAACTGCGCGAAGGGGCCGGCCACCATCAACCAGGTAAACGATCCCGAGCGCATCCTCTACCCGATGAAGCGCAGTGGCCCTCGCGGCACCGGCCAGTTCGAGCGCACGACCTGGGACGAGGTGCTCGACACGCTAGCCGGGCGCATCCGCAAGGCGATCCAAGAGAAGCGCCTGACCGAGGTGATGTATCACGTCGGTCGCCCCGGCGCCGACGGCTACATGGACCGCGTATTGCAGTCGTGGGGTGTCGACGGCCACAACTCGCACACCAACGTCTGCTCGGCAGCTGCCCGCCTCGGATACGCGCTCTGGTCCGGGCACGACCGCCCCTCACCCGACTACGAGCACGCGAAGTTCATCCTGTTGATCAGCGCGCACCTCGAGACTGGTCACTACTTCAATCCGCACGCGCAGAGGATCATCGACGCGAAGTCATCGGGGGCCAAGATCGCCACGGTCGACATCCGACTGTCCAACACGGCGTCGATGTCGGACTACTGGCTGGCGCCGCGACCGGGGACGGAAGCGTTGATGCTGCTCGGCTTCGCGCACGTGATCCTTCAGAGCGACCTGGCCGATGACAACTTCATCAAGACGTGGGTGAACTGGCACGCGTGGCTCGACGCGCGTGGGCACGAGCGTGACTTCGGCGGCTTCATGGAAGAACTGAAAGTCGAGTACGCCTGGGCGACCCCGGAGCACGTCGCCGAAGTGACCGGTCTCACTGCGGAACAAATCCGAACCGTGGGTCGCGAGATCGGCGAGGCGGGATCGAAGTTCGCAGCGCACGTGTGGCGCAACAGCGCGAGCGGCAACAAGGGAGGCTGGCAGGTCGCCCGCTGCCTGCAGTTCGTCGTCACATTGGTCGGGGCGGTCAACGCCGAGGGCGGCACCTCCGGCAACGGCTACAACAAGTTCGTCGCGAAACCCTTCGACGTGCCGTCGCCCCAGGCGGTCTGGAGCGACCTGCTCTACCCGCGCGAGTGGCCCCTGTCCCACCACGAGCTGTCGTTCGTACTCCCCCACCTCCTCCGCGATGGGCGTGGCAAGATCGATACCTACTTCACGAGGGTCTACAACCCGGTCTGGACCAATCCCGACGGCTGCGTCTGGATGGAAGTGCTCCAGGACAAAGACCTCATCGGATGCCACGCAGCGTTGACGCCGACCTGGAACGAGACCGCGCGGCACGCCGACTACGTTCTGCCGATGGGCGTCGCGACCGAACGCCATGACCTCGCCAGCCAGGAGACGCACGCCGCGAAGTGGATCGCATTCAGACAGCCGGTCATGCGCGAGGTGATGCGCCGGCGCGGCGAAGAAGTGGAATGGACCTGGCAGGCAAATCCGGGCGAGGTGTGGGAAGAAGACGAGTTCTGGATCGCGCTCAGCTGGCGCATCGATCCCGACGGTGAGCTCGGCATCCGCAAGCACTTCGAATCCCCGTACCGCCCCGGCGAGCGCGTCACGATCGACGAGTACTACCGTTGGATCTTCGAGAACTCGGTTCCAGGCCTGCCGGAAGCCGCGTCCAAAGTCGGGCTGGAGCCGCTCGAATACATGCGCCGGCACGGCGCATTCCTCGTCGAGGACAATGTCTACGTCACGCACGAGGAGCCACTGCCGGCGGACAAGTTGAAGGACGCGGTGTTCGACAACGATCGCGCAGAGGTCCGCAAGGATGGCGAGGTGATCGGGGTCTTCGCCGACGGCAAGTCGATGGTGGGATTCCATACGCCGAGCAAGAAGCTCGAGATACACGCGCCGGTCATGGCCGAGTGGGGTTGGCCGGAGTTCACCGAACCGGGCTACATCAAGAGTCACATCGATGAGGCGGAACTCGACCGCGACGCGGGGGAGATGGTCCTCGTCTCGACCTTCCGTCTGCCGACGTTGATCCACACGCGGTCGGCGAACTCGAAGTGGTTGAGCGAACTCACGAATACGAACCCCGTGTGGATCAACACGGTGGACGCGCGGTGCCTGGGCATTGCGTCCGGTGATCTTCTGAAGGTTGAGTCGCGCATCGGCTACTACGTCAACAAGGCGTGGGTCACGGAGGGCATCCGCCCGGGAGTCATCGCGTGCAGCCACCACATGGGTCGCTGGCGGCTCGAAGGCGATCAACACAGCGTGAACAGCTGGCAATGTCACGGGATGACGCTCGACCGCCAGGGCACCGTCTACAAGTACCGGCGACAGGTCGATGTTCAACCCTTCGACAGCGACGACAAGGACAGCGCGAAAGTCTGGTGGACCGAAGGCGGCGTGCACCAGAACTTCATCTTCCCCGTGCAGCCCGATCCGGTGTCGGGCATGCACTGCTGGCACCAGAAAGTGACGGTCGCGAAAGCGGGACCCGACGATCGTTACGGAGACATCCAGGTCGACACGGCAAAGTCGATGGACGTGTTCCGCGAGTGGCAGCGAGAAACCCGCCCGCCGACCGGAGGTTTGCGCCGACCGCTGCACTTCAAGCGGGTATTGCGCCCGACTGACGACGCCTACCGCTTGGAAACGTAGCGCTAACACCGTTGCGAGCCGGATCCGTGGGATCGGGTACCCTTGCGCGCTTGGTGGACCTGTCCTTTGTGCGCCCCCTGAGCGTCCTCGGCCTGGCCTCGTTTTACGCCTCGGCCCAGGTGTTGCCGGTCGACGACCAGCCCCGGCAATCGGCGCGCGACGTCCCGGGATGTGGGAAGGTCCACTTTCCGATCCGGTGCACGCCGGTCGCGAACCCGAGCGTTCTGGACGGCATGCTCGACAAGATCTTCGCGGAGAATCCGGATCATCCCGCCCACCGTTACCGCGTGCAGTTGTGGCTCGGCTCAAAGCCCGAACGCGCCGCAACATCGGCCGCGACGTGCGGCATGGTGATCTGGCAGGGCATCAGCCACGCGCCGTTCAGCCACCCCGAGTGGTTCCTGGCGGAGTGCGAACGGTTGCCGAAGGCGAAGTAGCGGTTCTTCGCTACGCGCCTGAGCTATCCTTACCCCCGGAGTCCTTCGGCGGCGTCGCGATGATATGCAGGTCCGCGAGCTGCTCGGCCACCACGGCAGATGGTGCGTCGCACATCGGATCCGTGGCCCGCGCCGTCTTCGGGAATGCGATCACGTCCCGGATGCTGTCCGAGCCGATGGCGAGCGTGACGATGCGGTCGACGCCGAGCGCGATCCCGCCGTGCGGCGGGGCCCCGTAGCGGAACGCATCGAGGAGGAACCCGAACTTCGCCTGTTGCTCTTCCTCGCTGATGCCGAGGAATCGAAACACCCGCTCCTGCACATCGCGGCGGTGGATTCGGATGCTCCCCGAGCCCAGCTCCCATCCGTTCATGCACAGGTCGTACGCCCGCGACTGGATGTCCGCCGTGTCCTTGGAGTAGTCGTCGAGGTCCCAATCGGTTGGTGCGGTGAACGGGTGGTGAGAGCTGTCCCAGCGGCCGGTCTCCTCGTCCTCGATGAACATCGGGAAGTTCATGACCCAGCAGAGCTGGAAATCCTTCGGGTCGCGCATACCGAGGTCCGTGCCGAGCTTGACGCGGAGCTCGCCGAGAGCCCGCTGCGCGACGCTCTTCCGGTCGGCGACGAACAGCAGCAAGTCGCCGGGCTCGGCGCCCATGGCGGCGATGAGCCCGGCTCCCGCCGCGTCGGCGTAGAACTTGGAGATGCTGCCAGTGACGCCCTCCGCCGTGATCTTCGCCCACGCCAACCCACGCGCACCGTAGTCTGCGACGAACTTGGTCAAGCCATCGATTGCCTTGCGCGAGTAGTTCTCCGCCTCTCCCTTCACGCACAGACCCTGCACGACACCACCGTTCTCGATGGCGCCGGCGAACACCCTGAAGTCGCTCTCCGCTGCGAGTTCCGAGACGTCGATCAATTCCATCGCGAAGCGCATGTCCGGTTTGTCGGAGCCGAACCGGCACATCGCCTCGTCGTAGGTCAAGCGCGGGAACGGCGTGTTCACTTCGATGCCGAATCCCTCGAGCATTCCGTGCACCATCATCCCCTCGACGAGGTCCAGCACCTGGGCTTCTTCCACGAACGACATTTCGATGTCGATCTGCGTGAACTCCGGTTGCCGATCCGCGCGCAGATCCTCGTCCCGGAAGCAGCGCGCGATCTGGAAGTATCGGTCGAGGCCCGCGACCATGAGCAGTTGCTTGAAGATCTGCGGGCTCTGCGGGAGCGCGTAGAACAACCCAGGATTGACGCGACTCGGCACCAGGTAGTCCCGCGCGCCTTCCGGCGTGCTCTTGGTGAGGATCGGCGTCTCGATGTCGAGAAAATGCTGGTCGGCGAGGTAGTTCCGGACCGCCGTGACGAACCGTGCACGCTTCTCCATGGCGCGGGCCATCGGCGCGCGCCGCAGGTCCAGGTACCGGTGCTTCATCCGCAACTCTTCGTTAGCCTCGACTTTGTCGAGGATTTCGAACGGCGGGGTATCCGCCTGCGCCAGGATCGAGAGACCTGTGGCGTGCAGTTCGATCGAACCGGTGATGCGGTTGGGGTTGACCTTGTCAGCTTCGCGCAAGGCGACCTTGCCGTGCACGGTCACGACTGTCTCCGCCCGCACCGCCTTGGCCAACTCGTAGAAGGAATCCCCTGGATCGATCACGACCTGCGTGACCCCGTAGCGGTCCCGCAGGTCGATGAACAGAATTCCACCGTGGTCCCGGTGGTTCTCCACCCACCCATTGAGGGTGATTTCCTTGCCTTGTTCGTTCTTGCTCAGTTCGCCGCAAGTGTGGGTACGCTGCCAGTTCGCCATGGTTCTCTCTCGGGGTTTGGGGCGAGCGTTGTACCTCTCCCGCTGCTCCAGACAAGAACGGGTTGCGGCACATTCCCGCGCCGGTAACGTTCGGATTCCGTCCCGCAGATGCCAGCAACCAAGCCAACCTCCGACGCGGTCCGCATCGAGACTCTCGTCAATGAAGCGGGCAGCACGGTGATTCGGGTCACCGGTCGGCTCGACGTCAATTCGACGGGATGCGTCTGGGATCGGGGCGTGCGCGCGGTGCCGGGCACCGGGGAAACGATTCTGGACGCTGCCGAACTGGAGTACATCGACGGCGCCGGAACCAGCCTGATCCACGAGATGGCCACCCGCCAACGCGCCAAGGGCGGCACGTTCCGAATCGATGGCCTCCGAGACAACCTGAAGGCCTTTCTCGACCTCGCGGGAATCAACGAAGACGTGGATCAGGATGCGCCGTGTCCGAGCAAGCTGACGGTCACTGAGATCGTGGGGAAGCGCACGAGGGAGATCGGCTCGGACGTGCACAGCCTCGTCAGTTACGTCGGTCGGATCAGTCTCGAACTCGCAGCCGTCGTCGTGCGACCGCATCGGACGAGGTGGTCTCACGTCCTGGAATCCGCCACCACCGCCGGAGCGTTCGCATTCCCTGTCGTGGTCCTGATCGGGTTCTTGTTGGGGTGGGTGTTGGCATTCTCCGCCGCCTTCATCATGCACGACTACGGTGCGGACACCCTCCTGGCGGCGCTGATCGGTCCGGCGATGGTGCGCGAACTCGGACCACTGATGACTTGCGTCGTCCTCGCGGCGCGGTCAGGTTCCGCTTTCGCTGCTGAGATCGGGACCATGAAGGTCAACGAGGAGGTCGACGCGTTGACGACGATGGGCATCGATCCTGTGCGGTTCCTGGTGATTCCCAAGGTGCTCGCCGCCGTGTGCATGACGCCGCTGCTCGCCGGGTTCGCGAACCTCGCAGGAATCGTGGGCGGAGCACTGGTCTCGAGATTCGTCCTCGGGCAACCGCTCGCCGTTTACACGAACCTGCTGAAGGACGTGATTCACATCCAGGACATCGGAATCGGACTCGGCAAGGCGGTCATCTTTGGGATCATCGTCGCGTCGATCGGGTGCATTCGCGGAATGCAGACCCGCAACACGCCCACGGCAGTCGGCGAAGCCGCGACGAGCGCGGTCGTCACCAGCATCGTCTTCCTCTCCATTACGGACGCGCTCCTGGCCGTGATCGTGCAGGTGCTCGGGATATGAGCCGGACGCCGATCATCTCCGTACGTGGACTGAGTGCGGGCTACGACGGCGTCGTCCTGATGAGCGGTGTGGAGTTCGACGTGTACGCGGGGGAGATCTTTGGGATTCTAGGTGGCTCGGGCGCCGGCAAGACCACGTTGCTGCGTCACATGATCGGGCTCTTCCCACCCATCGCCGGTTCGATCGGAATCGATGGCGTCGACATGGTCACTGCGACCGGCGCCAGCCGTCAGCGCCTGTTGACGAAGATCGGCGTCATGTACCAGCAGGGAGCCCTGTTCGGTTCGATGACGCTGATCGAGAACGTGTTGCTGCCCCTCGAAGAGCACACTTCCCTGCCACGGCGCGCCCGCGCACTCACGGCGCGGCTGAAGCTGCGGCTCGTCGGGCTGAGCGGTTTCGAGAATTACCTCCCTGCGGAGATCAGCGGTGGGATGCGCAAGCGCGCCGCGATCGCCCGCGCGATGTCCCTGGACCCTCGGATCATCTTCCTCGACGAGCCATCAGCGGGTCTCGACCCGATCACGTCTGCGGATCTGGATCGGTTGATCCTCCGCCTGGCCCGCTCGCTGGGGATCACGTTCGTCATGGTGACGCACGAGCTTGCGAGCATTCTCGGCACGAACGACCGGGTGATCATGCTCGACAAGGAGATCTGCGGAATTCGGGCCAGCGGCACACCCCGAGAACTCATGGCGAGCGAAGACCCCGCGATCGCGCGGTTCTTCCACCGCCAATCCAGCGACGACAACTCGAGCGAGAACGGCAATTCCACGAAACAGGAGAACGGCACGTGATCCAGAATAAGCACAACTTCGTACTCGGTTCGTTCGTCCTCAGCGGCATCGCCTTGATCGGAACATCCGTGACGATCCTGGGCGCCAACGCGCTGTGGGAGGACTACCTCATCATGGAGACCTACATCGAGGAATCGGTCAGCGGTCTCGAGCGGGGGTCGGCGGTCAAGTTTCGTGGCATTACCATCGGCAAGGTCGAAGAGATCACGACTGTGTCGAAGGTATACGACACGGTGAAGAGCTACGCGTATGTCCGCGTGAAGGTGTTCACGAGTGCGTTGCCGATCCCCCCGGGCGCGCAGCACGACCACACGATCGCGAATCGCGTGAATCAGGGGCTGCGGGTATCGCTCGCGTCCGCGAACATCACGGGCGGTAGTTACCTCGAAACCGACTACATGGACGCCGCGACGACGCCCAGTCTCGAGATCGATTGGACGCCGACGTCGGTCTACGTGCCGTCCGTGCCGAGCACGCTCATGCGCTTCCAGACTTCGCTGGACACCCTGCTCGGCAACCTCGCCAAGACGGACATCAAGGGAGTCGTCGCCGCGGCCCGAGACACGTTTCAGGAGATCGAGACGTCGATGAAGGGGCTCGACCTCGGTAGCCTCAATCAGCGAGCAATGGCCTTGCTCGACAAGGCCGGCACGACCGTCGACGGCGCGGGCAAGGACATCGACCAACTCACGGCAGAGGTCAGCGAGACGCTGAAGAGCATTCGAGGGTCCGTCGAAACGACGTTCAAGTCCGCGGACTCGACGCTCGGGAAGGTCGACACGATCCTCGCCAACGGCAAGCTCAAGGAGTCTCTCGAGCGCCTCGCCGGGGTGCTCGCGCAGGCTGACTCCTCGATCGAGGAGATTCGGATTCTCACCGGTCACACTGATCAGGCCGTCGTCGGCATCGGGCGGATCGTCCGTGGGCGGAGTCGTGATCTGGCCATCGCGATTGGCAACCTGCGCGAGATCCTCGACAACCTCAATACGCTGACTGGAACCCTGAATCAGTATCCGTCGCTGTTGTTCGTCGGCAATCCACCGAAGACGGACCAGAAGAAGACGAAGGCGGGGGGCAAGTGATGAAATACCCCTACTTCGCGCTCGCTCTGCTCTGCAGCGGTTGCTCCCTCGTCGACCTGAACGAACTCGCGAAGGAACCCCCGCAGAAGAAGCGCTACATCATCGCAGTCAAGATGCCGGACGGGGGTTTGGCTCCCGTCGCCGAGGCGCCCGTCCTCCTCGTCGAGGAAGCGCACGTTCTCGCACCCTACAACGGACGACCGTTCGTCACGCGCGTGGGTGGACACGAATTCGTTCAGGACTACTACCACGAGTTCCTCGTATCGCCGGGCCAGATGTTCTCGCAGATCACGAGGACGTGGTTGCGGACACAAGGAGTGTTTCCGCAGGTTGTCGACACGGACTCACCGCTCGCCGCGGACGCGGTGCTGAAGATCGATCTCACGAAGCTGCTCGGCGACTACAGCGTGGAAGGCAAGCCGGTGGCGCGGGTCGCGATCCATGCGAGCTTGCTGTCGTCCGCAGGTGGCGAAGAGCGTCCGAAGATCGAGTTCCAGAAGAACTACCAAGCGGAGTCGCGCCTGTCCGACCAGGAACCGGCGACGCTCGTCGTCGGGTGGAGCTTGGCCATTCCAGAGATCCTCGGCAAGCTCAGCGCGGATCTCTCGGCCTTCGGGCGAGCACGAAAGTAGCTATTCGTAGCGAACGGCTTCGGCCGGGTTCATCTTGATCGCCCTCGATCCAGGGAGGATCGCCGCGAACAACCCGGTGATCAAGGCGAGGACCGGCACGAGCGCGACGTAGGACCATGGGATCACTACCGGGGCCTCCAGTCCGGTGACGCGGTTCAATCCGTTTACGACGATGTAACCGAGGGGTAGTCCCATCGCGATGGCCACGATCGCGGCGAGCATGGCGACCATCGCGCCCTCGACGAGGAAGGTCTGTCGCAATGACCGGTCTTCCATCCCGAGCGCACGCAGGACGCCGATCTCCCGTGCGCGACCGACCGCGGCGATCGTCATCGTGTTCACGAGACCGACGCCCACGAGAATCAGGATCAGGAACAGCAACAGGTCGAACAGGAGGAAGTCCTTCGTCACGTCTCGCAACAGGTAGTTGCGGATGTCGTTGCCTCGCTTGAACCAGGTATGAGGGAACAACTCGGTGACCTTCTGCCGGACCAACTGGGCGTCGGTACCCGGTTTCAGCTGGAGTGCGATGCGAGTGACATCGGTCGATTTCTTGCAGAAGTCCTGCTGCAACCATCGAGGCGACGTGACCGCCCACGCCTTCTCGTCGGGGAAGAACCCGGCGCTGTTATCGACGCTGAGGACCTGGTAGTCCTTGCCGCCGGAGTCGGTCAGGATCTTGAGGTCGTCGGTCTCCTTCTTCCAGTTCAGCTCCGCCCAACGCTCGCTGACGATGAGGCTCCGCGTGTCCCGGTAGGCATCGATCAGTTCTTGCTTTCCGGCAAGCGCGCCACCTTCGTGGATGAGGTCGTCGACGGTCAATCCGCGCAGCAAGAAATTCAACCGCACGTCATCCCCGAAGAACTCGGCAGAGACGACTCCGTCGATGGCCTGCACCATCTTGACGTCCTCCAACTGCCGCGGTTCCCCCTTGAAGAAGACGTGGTTATCCATCGTGTGCACGCTGAACTGGCGCACTTCGGCGCGCAACGCGAAGGTGATGTGCTTGAGCGCGACGAGAGCGACCAAGACAACGGCGAGTCCACACACAGCCGCGGAGAACCGTCCAGGGTTGCGGCTGATGGTCTTGTCGACCATGAAGGTGGACAGCGGCAGACGGCGTTTCAGCGGTCGCAGGAAGGCACGTCCCCCAGCCCGCACCATATGTGGTGAGATCAGGAGCACGCCGCCGAATAGCACGACGATGCCGCCGGCCTGAAGAAGGACGTTCCGCGTCTCGCGACCGCCCTCCGTCAGCAGAGGTGTCATGGCGAGGTAGGCGAAGGGCAGCACGATGACGAGCAGCATGAACAAGAAGATGTTCACGCCCCGCAAGAGGTAGCCCGAATCGCCGAGACCACGCGACTGGAGCACTCGCACCGGGGGCACGTTGCGGGCCTTCCATAGCGGGAACGCGGAGCCTGCGAGCGTGAAGAACACTCCCAGTCCCGCGGCGAAGAGCACCGGTCGCGGCGGCACCTCGAAACCGGTGATCTCCTTGCCGATCCCGAGGGTCGTCAATTCCATCCGGCCCATCACGTACGCGAGCCCGATCCCGCCGAGGACGCCGCCGACCGCGCCGATCAGCGCCAGGAGGAGTCCCTCGACGAGGAAGATCGACGCGACCGCCCGGCGGGACGCGCCGAGACAACGCATGAGCCCGATCTGCTTGAGACGCTCCATCAGGGTCTGCGACAGCGTCTGGAACACGACCAGCATCCCGAGCACGAGCGCGAGCAGGCCGATCATCTTTATGCCGTTGCGGAACGCGCGCTCGTCGGCCCCCTCGCCGAGCATGGCGCTGCGCTTGTCGAGAACCTGGAAGTCGGCGGCGAGCCGTTGCTTCAAGATGTCCGGACTCGTGCCTTCGACGCGATTGATCTGATAGAAGCTCGGGGCGTGGGGCCGGACGCGTCGCCCGAGGGAAAACGACCCGACGACCACGGCCCCGTTGTGGGCTCGTCCGAGCGCGTGGTGACTGAGGATTCCCTTGATCTTCACGGCGACCGTCTCGCCCTTGGTCGCGCTGTTTGTCGACGTGACCATCTTGCCGTCGATACAACGATTCACCCGGGCTCGCGGCGGTGGAGCAAGAAACAGCTCGTCATCCACATCGACTCCCAGCGTCGTCGCGAGCTGGGCTCCGATAAGGACGAACTCGTCCCCTTCGAGGTCGATCAGATCCTCTCCCTTCGCGACGTTGTAGTGCGCGAAGGCCCGGCTCGGCAACGGACTCAAGCCGTACAAGACCACTCCCGTCGGGTTGTGCTGCTGCGCAGTGCCCTTGGCCACTGCCGCAGCAAGCGCGACAGCGCCCAGCTCGCCGCCGTGCAGCAACCCCACCGAGGCGACGAAGTCCTGCATGGAAGTAAGTTGCTCCCGGACATGCCCCGGACTCCGCGACGGATCCTTCGGCAAGAGCTCGAGATCCACGCGCCCGTAGTCCGCGATGCGTTGCTGCAACCGACTGTGAATCGTGTTGTGATCCAGCACGTGGATCGCGGTCACGACGGCGATGCCCAGGGCGACGCCCAGGATCGTCAGCAAGGTCCGGATCTTGTTAGATCCCCAGCTCTTCCAGACGACGAAAAACGTCATTCGCATGGAAGTCACCTCCCGTCAGAGCGTTTTGGACCTTCATCTCGCCGTCGTGCAGGAACAGGACGCGATCCCCCGCAGCTGCGTCACGGGGGTTGTGCGTGACCAACAGGACTGTCGTTTCGATCCTGCTCGACACGTCCCGCAACATCGTGACGATCTCCTCTCCCGCCTTCGACGACAGGTTCCCGGTCGGCTCGTCCGCCAGCAGAAGCGGTGGCCGCCGCACGAGCGCGCGGGCGATGCTGACCCGTTGCATCTCGCCGCCAGAGAGGCTCGCGGGTTGCCGGTCACGCAGTGCTTTGATGCCGAGAGACTCCAGCAGTTCGTCGATGCGCGGTTTGTGTGCCTGGGGCTGTTCGCCGGCGATCAACAGCGGAAGGATCACGTTCTCCTCGACTGTC
>CAYYAQ010000022.1:0-9892 GCA_964469555.1 uncultured candidatus Brocadiaceae bacterium
GCCGGAGGACCTCTTCGGCGTGAGCTTCAACTTGAGCTACGCGGCGGTCATCGGGCTCGCTCTCTCCGGCGGGTTGCGTGGCAAGAGCTTCACCGACCGCTGGATCATCGGACCGATCAAGTGCTCGACGTGGGCGACGTTGTGCACCACGCCGTTCACGCTTTGGTACTTTGGACGGTTCGCACCGTGGACGATCGTCGCGACGCCACTCTTGAGCCCGATCGTCGCCGGCATGCTCGGGCTCGCACTCATGGCTACCTGCGTGGCGCCGCTCCTGCCGTGGCTGGCCGCGGCGATCGCCTGGCCGCTCGCCGGATTGTCGACCGTGTACTGCGCGGCGATCCGGTGCACCGCGGAGCTGCCATTCACCCCCATCTTCGCGTCGACCAGACCCGAGTGGATCGTGGTCGCGGTGTCGCTCTGGCTCGGCGTGTCCTGCATCGTGGCCCTGCGTTCCCGCCGAGGTGCCCTGGCCTTGTGCGCAGCCCTCTCCGTCCCCCACTTCCTGCCACCACGCGTCCCACCGCAAGTCGGTCTCTCGTTGCTCGCCGTGGGACACGGACACGCCGGACTACTGCGCTTGCGCGACGGCACGCACGTGCTCGTCGACTGCGGCAGCCTGGGCAACCCGCGGCGGGCGGCGCGATCCGTCGCGGACAGTCTGCTGCCGCGGCGAAGGTTGGAGTTCCTGATCCTGACGCACGGAGACTTCGATCACGTCGGGGGAGTCCTTCCCCTGGTGGACCGAGTCCGCATCGAGTGTGCGCTGTTGCCTGTTGAGATGCGGAACACGGACACCGCAGACGCACTCCGCGCACAGGGATGCACGGTGACACTTCTCGAGCCCGGCGCGAGGCGCGCCCTCCATTGTGACGTGTTCGTACACCGACCGTCCACGACAGCCGAGAACCGCAACGACGACAGCGCCTGGGTCCACGTGGAGTTCGGCAACTTCCGTGCGGTGCTGACCGGAGACGCGCTCGAAGCGGCCACCGGGGACTGGCTCAGCAGCGACCTCGCGTCGCCAGCAGACGTGCTCGTGCTCCCCCACCATGGTCGGCCACACGGTGCGATCACGCGGTTGTTGTCGAAGGTCCGGCCACGAGTGGCTCTGGTCTCGTCGTCGGGATCGGACGGCTTCTCGGCACAGGGAGTTCTCGCCCGTCGAGCTGGATGTGACGTACTGCACACCGGGCTCGACGGAAACGTCCACGTTCTCGCGACGGAACCACCGACCGTGCTGGCGGAACGACCGCGTCGGTTGTTCTCCGGATCTCACCGCAAGGATTGACCAAAGGCGTACGTGAAAACGCCGATAGCCGCTGTTAGCGCGATTCCGATAACTCGGCATGGAGACACAGAGGACAACGGTGCCGAAAGACCTTCGGGCTGTCGTCATCGATTGGACTGGTGCCAGGTCCGAGGGCAAGATCACGACCCTCGGCACCGACCGTGTCTTCCTGCGGTTCGCGACGGAAAAGGCCCCAGTGTTGGGACTCGGAGAGACAGTCCAACTGGAATTCTCCAACTTGAAGAGCGATCGCAGTCTCGCCGCGAAATCGGTAGCGATTGGACGGGTCGAACTCGACGGGTTGCGTCAGTACGAGTTCAAGTTCGTCGATCCAGAAGAGTTGTGGTTGCGCCATGACAGCGAGCTGCCCGACATCTTCTTTCTGCAGCGGGGCGCGGCGATCCCGCACGACGTCATCATCCCCGTTCTCATCACGACGGAGGACGGCGCCGTCTCACTCCGCGGTCAGCTGCGCGACATCTCGTCGGAGGGAATGGCGGTCATCGTGCGCGGCAACTCCGTGGAACCGCTGGCCACAGTAGATCACGTTCACCTCTCGTTCGAGCTCACGTCCGACCGCGATCCGATCTCGATCTTCGGTGTGATCCGCAAGCGGAGATTGTCCACCGGCGGACACCGGTACAGCTTGGAGTTCGACCCACAACGGAGCAAGGACCTCACGGAGAGTTGCAATCGTATCGACAGGTGGATCACGCTCGAGCAACGGCGGACCCTGCGGGCACACGCGGCAAGCGGTCGACGACCCTCGAGAACGATCCAATCGAAGGTCTTCGCCGCGATGTGGCTCGTCACCCTGCTGTTCATCCTGGCTGTCGTGCTCGCCAACCTCCATGTTCAAGGCGGGTCCGCATCGGATGGGGACGCGGCGCCCGGGCTGTGGCTGTGGGTAGTCGGTGCCGGTGTCGCAGCGAGCGTGGTCAGCTTCCTGGTCAGCCGCGGGATCGCCCGTTCGCTGTCAAGCCCCATGCAGGACCTGACGCGGGTGTCTTGCGAATTCGCCGAGGGCAACCTGGACGCGCCGGTGCCCGAACCCATGACGAAGGAAATGGCGGTTCTGTCGGGGTCATTCACGCGAATGGCGGAGCGGATCCAACTGCTCATGATCGACGCCCACCAACAGGCCCAGGTCGTCGAGCAACAGTGGGCCGAGCTGAAGCTCTCCACAGCGAAGGAGGATTTCCTCGTCCTTGTCAGTCACGAACTCCGGACACCGTTGACGAGCATCATCTCGTTCACCGACATCCTGCTGACCTGCGGCAAAAACGAGGCTCCACACGTCCGCGAGGAGTTCCTGAGAGTCATCCGCCAACAGTCCGATCGACTCAACGGCCTGATCAGCCAACTCCTGGATCTCGCAAGGATCCAGGCGGGCACGCTGTCGTGGAACGTCTCCGAACTGGACCTCGCGGATATCGTCCGCCGAGGGGCGGAAGCAGTCCTCGACCCTCGCGACGGCTCACACGGGAGAGTCCAGACCGATGTGCCACACCACCATTGCCGGTACAAAGGGGACGCGGAGCGCTTGCAGCACGTGGTCAGCAACCTCGTCGACAACGGTCGGAAGTTCTCTCCCGAGGGCGAGACGATCTCGATCTCACTCAAGTGCGTCGACGGCGGCTACGAGATCTGGGTCTCGGATCGCGGACGCGGCGTCAGGAACGAAGACAAGGAGCGCATCTTCGAGAAATTCGTGCAGGTCGGCGACGTCATGACCGATCGACCACAGGGATCCGGACTCGGCCTGTCGGTCAGCCACGAGACCGTGAAGGCTCACGGCGGCAAGATCGCGTGCAGAGACAACGACTCGGGCCAAGGCGCGGTGTTCGTCGTGTTCCTGCCGATTCCGGACCCGGATTCTCCACGCCTCGTCGATGAGGGTTACCGCCGCAACTGGGCCAAACAGAGCAAGGCCATCGCCGTGCCGTAGGTACGACCGAGTTCGTGGGAATCGATGAAGCAGCCGTCGATCTCCGGCAACTTCTTGACGATCAGCACGCGTTGCCGAATCTCGACGAGATTCCGGATCTTCTCGTCTTCGATGGCGCGGATCGCCCGTGAGCGACCGAGCATGTCGAACCAGAAGAAGAACCCGCCGTAGCCGTAACGACTCGCGTGGTCGTCGTACTTGCGCACGGAGTCCATCAGGTCGTGGTGCGTGAAGGACTTGGCGACCGCGCGCTCGAGATGTTTCTGCTCTGACCTGCCGAACTTCAGCAGAGCCAGTTCACACAGCGGCATGCGACCGGCGGCACCCTTGACGCTCGAACTCGGGCGGCGTCCGAAGCTGTAGGAGAACGACCCCGATTGGGCGCGGCAACGCATCAGGGCGTTGTTGCCGCGGCTCACCTTCGCGTCGTCCAGCTTGATCCCCAGCGACCTCGCCCGGTCCAGCGCGAACAACACATCGGCGCACACGAACGCGTTGGAGTATTCGTGAAACCAGCAACCGCTTCCCGGCTGCATGTCGAACATCTGCTTCACGACCTTCGTCAGGTGCTTCTTGATCTCGACGCACTTCGCCTTGTCGTCCTTCCGCAACTCCAGGAATCGGCAGAAGAAATACGTGCGGTAGATGTGCGCCCAGATCAGCTCATCGCGATCCTGGAAGTTGAGGTGCGCGTCATCGTTGATGTAGACGATCGCGCGGTCGAGCGCCTTTTGTATGCGTGAGGCGTCCTCCGCCACGGGCTGCGTGTTCAGCTCCTCGAGCAGCGCGCTCGCGATGATGGCCGTGCAAGCCGTGTAGACGTTCGGCAGGCTGTCGGTGCCGCCGAAGTCGTAGCGGCTGTCCTCCCACCCACCGTTCGCCAGCTGCATCCGGCAGAGGAAGTCGAGGCTGTTCTTGCGCAGGGTTTTCTCGGCGTACACCCCGTCCGGCGCTCGCGAACCAGGCGCGGTTCCCGTCATGACAGAGGCGGGCAACGGCCTGAAAACCTCGAAGCCGAACCGGAACGGGCCGTGCCCCTCCGCTTCGGCGGCGGCCTTCCAGCCGAATGGATCGTCGGGATGGTCCTCGCCGATCTTCTTCCAGAGCGCGATCGCCTTGTCGGAAGCGCCGGACTCGAACAGCCTGACGCCAGCGAAGAACTTCTTCTGTGCCGCGGACGGTTCTCCCTTCTCGGGGATCGCACGATTCGCCACACGCGCCAGCGGCGCCATCATCCACTCGGGGTGGAATGTGGTCAGCTGGTCCAGGCGCAGCAGTTCCTTGCCGTCGCCGGCGATAACGAGGTACCCGGGCTCGATGAACTTGTTCCGGGTGATCCCGTACTTCCGCGCATTTGCGCCCCGCGCCCACACTCGAACAGGAATGAACGACTCGTTGAGCAACTTGATCATCCGCGGCCAACTGAATGGTCCGGCCATCATGTAGCGATCGATCTCCGGCTTGCGATCCATGGGCGAGCCTGAGAGCGTCGGGATGTACCAGAACACGGGCTTCTTCGTCTCCGCACTCTCCTTCATCGCCGCGGCGACGTCCTCGCGCCACTTCACAGCCGACCCGGCCTGGGCGGCGGTCTTGCTCGGTCGCGCACGTATCTTGCGGTTCGAGTTCTGGGCGACGAGCGTGGTCGCGAGCAGTGCGAAAGCGAGGAGCAAATAGCGATGCATCGCGCGCAGTCTAGCCGGCGCCGTTCTTCGCGGGAATAAAGGTCTTGGTTGCCGCTCCCCCGCATCGGCGCAAACCGGTCTCTCCACGCGGCGACCGTGTCCGTAGGAGCACTAACCATGGGTATGGCCCCAGCGTTCTGGTATGAAGTGCGCCGCTCGACCACCTCCCCCTCAGACCATCATGAAGATCGCCTTCACGTTCCTCGCCGTCCTCATCCTCTCTCCGGCCCCGGACGAAGGCCAGTGGCTGCCGATCCAGATCCGCAACATGGACTGGAAGAAGCTCGAAGCCAAGGGCATGAAGATGACGAAGGACGAGTTCTGGCACCCGACGAAGGGTGGCGTGCTCTCCGCGGCGGTGCATCTCGGTGGCTGCACCGCGTCGTTCGTCTCGGATGCGGGGCTCGTCGTCACGAACCACCACTGTGGGTTCGGCGCGATCCAGCGATTGAGCACCATCGAGAAGAACTACGTGCGCGACGGATTCGTCGCCAACTCGAGGGAGGAAGAGCTGCAGACAAACATGACCGTAGCCGTGGTCCGCAAGATCGAGGACGTGACGGAACTCGTGCACGCGGCCCAGGCGAAGGCCAAGAGCCCGGCAGAGCGGGTTCGCGCGACCAGGACGGTCACGCAATCACTGGTGGCGAAAGGGCAGCAGGAGCCGAACACGCGGTGCATGGTCGCTTCGTTCTTCGAAGGCCGCGAATACCATCTCTACTACCGCACGGTGCTCACCGACGTGCGCCTGGTCTACGCGCCTCCGCGCAGCGTCGGCGAGTACGGTGGCGAGGTCGACAACTGGGAGTGGCCGCGTCACACCGGCGACTTCTCGTTCTTCCGGGCGTACGCGTCGCCGGAGGGCAAGTCCCGCCGCTACCACAAGGACAACGTCCCGTTCAAGCCCGAGCACTACCTCGGAGTCTCACGGAAGGGAATTCACGAGGGCGACATGGTGCTGATCCTGGGCTATCCCGGAAGAACCGAGCGCTACCTCACCTCCACCGCAGTGGCCGACCGGCAGAGCATCTACTACCCGCTCCGTCATGAGCTTTTCACGAACATCATCCAGCGGATCGAAGCGGCGTGCGAAGGCAGCGCGAAGATGAAGCTCGCGTTCTCGGGCACGGTCAAGAGCCTGGCGAACGTGCAGAAGAATGCGTTGGGCATGATCAAGGGTCTCGCGCGCAACGCGACTGTGCAACTCAAGATGGAACAAGAGGAACTGTTCACCGACTGGGTGCAGCAGGATGAAGGACGCCGCAAGAAGTACGGCACGCTCCTGACAGATCTGAAGACCCTGGACGAGGCGGCGAACCGGAACACCCTGCGCAACCTGACGTTCGTCACCCTGATGAGTAGTCGCACCGGATCGTTCTTCCGCACGCTGGTCGATATGTCCCGGGCGATGTCGACGCAGCGCGTGCACAACGGGCTCGTTGCGGCAGTGTCGAACCCCGGAATCACCCGGCACTTGAAAACCATGCAGGCGCCGATCCTTGCGTACCTCATCGACGAGGTGAAGTCGCTGCCGGAGGAGCACCAACTCGCCGGATTCGCCGATTTCGCGACGGGTGACAAGGGCACACTCGCGGCGGTGCTCGCGGCGCTAAAGGACTCGAAGCTGACGACTCCCGAAGGACGGAGAGAGTTCTTGCGTGGTGGGAAGAAGGCTCTCGAAGCGAGCGATGATGCGCTCGTGCTCCTGGCCCGCGGGATGGTGAAGGAGTGGACGTCCTACGGCGCGAGGCTCACCGAGCAGACCGGCAAGCGCATGATCATCGGTCGGCAGTGGATCGAAGCGCAACAGAAGTGGCGCGGGAAGTCCTTCTATCCGGACGCCAACAGCACGCTGCGCGTCGCCATCGCGAGCGTAAAGGGCTACGAGCCACGCGACGGCCTCTGGTGTCCCCCGCACACGACGGTCAAGGGCATCCTCGAGAAGGGCACCGGCGAGGAACCATTCAACGTCCCTGAAGCGCTGAAGAGGGCGGCCAAGAACCGCGAGTCGAGCGCGTTCTTCGACAAGAAGATCGGCGACGTGCCGGTCTGCTTCCTCGCGAACGGCGACACCACCGGCGGCAACTCCGGCTCACCGGTGATCAACGGCAGTGGTGAGCTCGTCGGGCTCAACTTCGATCGCGCGTTCGAAAGCGTGAGTGGCGACTACGGCTGGAACAAGCAACGGTCCCGCAACATCAGCGTCGACATCCGTTTCGTGTTGTGGTTCCTGGAGCAAGTCGTCCCGGCCAGGCGCCTACTGGAGGAGATGGCCGAGGCGACAAACAGGCTGAAGAAGAAGCGACGGTAGGGCGCCGTGAGCGGGGCTCACTTGCGCCGTCGCTTCTCGCGGTCCTGCTTCTTCCTCGTCGCTGTTTTCTTGAGGTTCGCCTTCCGGTCCGCCGCGCGGCGCCGTTGGTCCAGGCGATGAAACTCGCGACTGACTACCGGCGCCGTCTGTCCGGCGCGCGGGAACGACCGTCCCCTGCCATCGATTCGACGGTTGAGGTCGTAGTACCGCCGACCGAGACCGGCGTACTCCGCGACATCAAAGTCGTCGTACTTCGCGAACGGCCAGTAGAGAATGCGCGCGTGCATCTGGGCGGACTGCTGGCACAGCTCCGCGCGGTGCATCCGGTAGAACATGTTCTTCTTCTGGATCAGCGTGCGCGAGTCGCCGCCCCACAGGCGATTCAGGGCCAGCGCGAAACGCAGCGCCCGCTCGAAGTCGATCGGGTGCCAGAATCCCGGCAGTACGTGGAGTACGTGCAGATCCTCCGTCAGCAGGAAGATCTGTACGTTGCGGGCACCGGCGCCGTTCGCCGGACCATCGATCCGAAGGCCCTGGAACTGGGCCACATCGCTCGGGATCCGGACGTCGGTGGCAACTTGCTGCGCGGCAGCGAACTGGGTGAACAACGCGACGAGAATCGCGTGACGAATCGGAACACACAGCATCGTGAACTCCTCGAGGGCGAGTCAGAGGGACTGCGTCACGAGACTCCTATCCGCCACCGAGCGCCCGGGTCTCTTCGTAGATTGCGATGCGATCGAGATCCCGGTAATCCCCGGCAACGTCCATGCCAAAGCCGATGACGAACTCGTTCGGGATTTCGAACCCGACGAACTCCAACTCGACCTCGATCGTGCGCCGGCTCGGCTTGCTCAACAACGTGATCACCGACACGTCGACGGCGCCACGCCCGAGAAAGTACTCCCGCAGCCGCGCCACGGTTCGCCCGGTGTCGACAATGTCCTCGATGAGAAGAAGCCGTCGCCCATTCACGTCGATCGCGTCGCCGCCCGTGACCGCGACGGAACCGCTGCTCTCCATCCCGCCGCCGTACGAACTGGCGCGGACCTCGTGCACTTCCACCGGCCAGGAGAGATGCTGCATGAGAGCTTTCGAGAACACGCGGGCGCCCTCGATAACCGCGACCGTGCAAGGCTGAACGTCCGCGTAGCGAGCCGAGACATCACGAGCGAGTTCGCTAATCCGGCTGGCAATCGTTTCGGAATCGATCAGGGTTCGGAAGTCATCCATGAACGGGTTCTGGCCTTTCGTCGTGGGACAAACTGTGAAGAGAGGCCGAATCATAGCAACGAACGCCGGTGTGTCGTACTCTGTTCGGACAACTGGAACTTCGGAGCAACCATGGCCATCGAGCATCTCTACGGCGACAACGTCCACATCTCGGACAGCGCGTGGCTGCGCTCTCTGCTGGCCCGAATCGGCTCTCCCGAGACACCCGTGCAGGAGGTCCCGGACCTCGTGCGTGCGGCCTACCGTCACATGATCCCGGAGATCCTGGGGCGTGAATTCCCCATCGTCCAGGGCCGCGCGGTCACTCGCATGGCGGCGACGGAACCCAAGGGCTACTACAGCGGCCCTCTGTTGGGCTCGGACACCAAGCTCGTGATCGTCGCGGTGATCCGCGCGGGGATCCTGCCGGCGATGACCTGCTACGAAGAGGCAAACCGGGTGTTGCCGATCACCAACGTCCGACTCGACTTCATGAACATGTCGCGGACGACCGACGAGAAAGGACGCGTGACCGGCGTGCAGTTCGACGGCTCGAAGATCGGCGGTCCCGTGAACGACACGATCGTCCTGATCGCCGACCCGATGGGTGCGACCGGCGGCACGATCGCCCGCACGATCGAGATCTACCAAAACCTGGACGGTGGTCCCCCACCAAAGATCATCGCCGCGCACATGATGGTGACGCCGGAGGCGGTACAGCGGCTGACCGCGTCCCACCCGGATCTCCGCATCTACGCGGGCCGCTTCGACCGGGGCATGTCGTCGGACGAGGTGCTCGCGACGATCCCCGGCACGCACAAGGACAGGGAACGGGGCCTCAATGCGACGCACTACATCGTGCCGGGGGCCGGGGGCATCGGCGAGTTGCTGACGAACTCCTGGGTGTAGGCCAGCCGGGCAGCGCAGCTACTTGGTCAGGCCGAGTTTGGCCGGGGTTCACTTCGCGCGGTGCTTCGGTCTCTGCGGCGAGGCCCCTGACCTTCGTGTTTCCCACGATCCGCACCTCCGGCTGATCCTGTGCGGCGGGCGGGGCCACGGTGAGGCCGAGACTGGCGATGATCTTGATGGACTCGTTCTTGAATCGACTCTCCGGTTGAACCCGCGGAGGATTCGCGATCGGCGGGGAACGTACTCGACTTCGGTTCTCGGCGGGGGTCCGCGGTCGCGTCTCGATGAAACAAGCTCGCGCGGGCCACCGTCGGTGCCTATTCTCCCTCCTGCCCCCCCCTACCAGACTGGTCCCCGACAGACACGGCCCGCACCGACCGAGGCCCACCAGAGATCCCATGAGCATCATCGTCAGCATCCACGGTCGCGAAGTCCTCGACTCCCGCGGCAACCCCACAGTCGAAGTCGAAGTCGAGCTCGAATCCGGGGCCCACGGCACCGTAATCGTTCCATCCGGCGCCTCCACCGGTGCGCAC
>CAYYAQ010000022.1:9902-10791 GCA_964469555.1 uncultured candidatus Brocadiaceae bacterium
GGTCGAGCTCCGCGACGGCGGCGAGCGATACCTCGGCAAGGGCGTGACGAAGGCCGTCGAGAACGTCAACGGCGCGATCCTGGATGGCCTGCTCGGCCACGAAGCCCAGGACCAGATCGCGGTCGACCGCACGCTGTGCGCTCTCGATGGCACGCCGAACAAGGCCAACCTCGGCGCCAACGCGACTCTGGGAGTGAGCCTGTCCGTCGCCCGCGCCGCGGCGATCGAATCCGACCTGTCGCTGTTTCGCTACATCGGTGGCGTCTCCGCCCGTCGGCTGCCGTGCCCGATGATGAACATCCTGAACGGCGGCGCGCACGCCGACAACAACATCGACTTCCAGGAGTTCATGGTCATGCCGATCGGGGCGAAGAGCTTCGCCGAAGGACTCCGCATGGGCACCGAGATCTACCACGCACTCAAGGGCGTACTGCAGGAGAAGGGACTCGGCACCGGCGTCGGCGACGAGGGCGGCTTCGCACCGAACCTGAAGTCCAACGAAGCAGCGGTCGAGATGACCCTCGAGGCCGTCGAGAAGGCGGGCTACACCGCCGGCGCCGGCAACGACATCATGCTCGCGCTCGACGTGGCCAGCACCGAGATCTACGAGGACGGTTTCTACCTCCTGCGCGGCGAGGGCAAGAAGCTCAACGCCGACGGCATGATCAAGACGTACCAGATGTGGTGCGAGAAGTACCCGATCTTCAGCATCGAGGACGGCCTCGCGGAAGACGACTGGGAGGGCTGGACCCGTCTCACCAACGCGATCGGCGACAAGGTCCAACTCGTCGGCGACGACCTCTTCGTCACGAACACCGAACGCCTCAACTACGGCATCGACCAAGGGGCGGGGAACGCGATCCTGATCAAGGTCAACCAGATCGGCACC
>CAYYAQ010000022.1:10801-28045 GCA_964469555.1 uncultured candidatus Brocadiaceae bacterium
CCGAGACGCTCGAAGCGATCCACATGGCTGAGACCGACGGCATGGCATCGGTGATCTCCCACCGCTCCGGAGAGAGCGAAGACACGACCATCGCCGATCTCGCCGTCGCGACGGGCGTCGGCCAGATCAAGGCGGGTGCACCGTGCCGGTCGGACCGGGTCGCGAAGTACAACCAGCTGTTGCGGATCGAAGAAATGCTCGGTGATGCAGGGGTCTATGGCATAGTATGATGCGGCGATGGGATGGCGATCACGGACGCGGTCAGGCGTCCACCGGCGGCACGGCGAAGCCGATCGGATGGACACAAGTATGGACAATGGCTCGGGTTCCGCCTTTCCGCTCGTCGTCGCCGCGCTGAGCACCGGCGCCGCGCTGCTCCTCTTTTTCTCCGGAACCGTCCCCGCGATGCAGGAAGACCAGCACCTGCGAGAAGTTGAGGCCGGACGCGCACGGATCCAGGACGAGTTCTGGACCGAGCTGGACTCGGAGGTGTCGAACCGCCTCGCGTGGAAAATCGACATCCAGAGCCTGTTGGTCGAGCTGGATCGTCGGGGTATCGACACCTGGGCCATCCTGAACGAGGAATCCACCGTCCCCGGCACCCAGCCGGATCCCGATCCTGGCCGGGCCCCCGCGTCTGAGCCGCCGGACCGAAGGGGCCACTGATCGTCGGATTTTTGCGAAGTTCGGCCCCCGACGGTTCCGTCTAAGAGGTGACCGGTATCCTATGCCCCGGATCCGATCTCGTAACCTTCCCCCTACATACGTAACCCCTCCCGCCGTGAGAGCCACGGCCAACTGCGCCATTCGCGGCCAGCTGACGACCAAAAACCCGATCTCCCACTGACCACCAGTCACGGGGGCCCAACCCATAGAAACCATGAGCGACCAAGCGCACGAACCCTCGTCACAGGACATCGAACAGGTCGAGAAGCTGCAGAAAGCGTATTCCTCGATGAAAACCGAGGTGAAGAAGGTCATCGTCGGCCAGGATCAGGTCGTCGACGAGCTGTTCATCGCGCTCTTCTGCCGGGGTCACTGCCTCCTCGTCGGCGTCCCGGGTCTGGCGAAGACCCTGATGATTTCGACGCTGGCCGAGGTGCTGGACCTGTCGTTCAACCGCATCCAGTTCACCCCCGACCTCATGCCGTCGGACATCACCGGCACCGAGGTGATCCAGGAGGACAAGACGAGCGGCACCCGCGAGTTCAAGTTCTTCCCGGGACCGGTGTTCGCGAACGTCGTGCTCGCCGACGAGATCAACCGGACGCCGCCGAAGACGCAGGCTGCCATGCTCGAGGCGATGCAGGAGCGCCACGTGACGGTCGGCGGCGTACGCCACAACCTCGACGATCCGTTCTTCGTGCTCGCCACGCAAAACCCGATCGAGCAGGAAGGCACTTACCCGTTGCCCGAAGCCCAGCTCGACCGCTTCATGTTCATGGTCAACGTCGATTACCCGACCCTCGACGAAGAGCGCGAAATCCTCCGCCGCACGACGGAGAGCACAGAATCGAAGGTCGAAGCGATCCTCGGCGCTGCCGAGATCCTCGAGCTCCAAAGGATCGTCCGCCGCGTGCCGATCGCCGACCACGTGCTCGAGTACGCGATGCGTCTCAGCCGCGCGACCCGCCTGACGAAGGAAGAGGCCCCCGAGTGGATCAAGGAGTGGCTGTCCTGGGGCGCCGGCCCGCGCGCCAGCCAGAACCTCGTTCTCGGCGCCAAGGCCCGCGCTCTGCTCCAGGGTCGATTCTACGTCTCCGGCGAGGACATCCGCGCCGTGGCCCACCCAGTCATGCGCCACCGGCTCGTCACGAGCTTCGGTGCCGAAGCCGAAGGGATCACCGCCGACACGGTGGTGGCGAGGCTCCTGGAAGAGATCCAGCCAAACGACAGCGACGCCCTCAACGACGGCAAGCTGCCGAAGGTCATCAACCAGTAACAACGCGACCCGCCGCTTGGGCTGGGCGGCGGCTTCGGGGATCGTGTCACCATCTCCCGAAGCCGCAGCACCTCGCCTTGGACACTTGCGGCCGTAACACAACGGAGCGCGACGCATGGCAGAAGCCACCGAAAAGAACTACCTGGATCCGAAGGTCCTCAACAAGATCGGCAACCTGGAGCTGAGGGCGCGTCTCGTGATGGAGGGGTTCATCTCGGGGATGCACAAGTCGCCGTTCCGCGGCTTCTCCGTGGAGTTCGCCCAGCACCGCGAGTACGTGGCAGGCGACGACATCCGCTACATCGACTGGAAGATCTTCGGCAAGTCCGACCGCTTCTACATCAAGGAGTTCGAGGAGGAGACCAACCTCCGGGCCCACATCTTCCTCGACCAGAGCGAGTCGATGGCCTACGGCTTCGAGGGCGGGGTGAGCAAGTACGACTACGCCGCGACAGCAGCCGCCTCGCTCGCCTACATGATCCAGCAGCAGTCGGACGCCGTCGGTCTGAACCTGTTCCACAACAAGGTCGTGACCACAATCCCCCCGAGCAACACCCGGGCAAACCTCGGAAACATCCTGCACCAGATCAGCGAGACGACACCGACGTCGCAGACGAAGATCGGCACCGTCCTCCAGGAATTGGCAGGCCAACTCCCGAGACGCGGCATGATCATGATCCTCTCGGACCTCTTCGACGATCCGGAGGAGGTGATCCAGGGCCTGCACACGCTGGCGCAGCGGGGCCACGATGTCGTCGTCTTCCACATTTTCGACCGGGACGAAGTCGAATTCCCGTTCGAACGCATGACGCTGTTCGAAGGCCTCGAAGACATGCCCGAGCTCCTGGTGGACCCGCGGTCGCTCCGCGATGCCTACCTCAAGGAGATCAACACCTTCCAGGAGGCGATCCGCAAGGGCTGCCTCAAGAACCGCATCGACTACGTGAAGGTGATCAACAGCCAAGAGCTCGACGTCGTGCTCTCGTCTTACCTGGCGGCGCGGGCGGCGCAGGCCAAACGCGGAAAGTAGGGGGCAAGGGTAGAACCGAGTGCAGTTCGTCACCTCAGCGCTGGCTTTCGGAGCCCTGCTCTTCGCGGTTCCGTTGATCATCCACCTGCTGAACCGGCAACGGTTCCGCAAGCGGGATTGGGCAGCGATGGAGTATCTGCTGCGTGCGTATCGGAAGCAGCGCCGGCGTCTCCGCACCGAGAACCTGATCCTCCTGATTCTCAGGTGCTTGATTCCGATACTGCTGGCGTTCGCGCTGGCGCGGCCGATCTTCACGGACGGGGCCGGGATCCTGCCGACGGCGGGGACCGCGCACCATTTCTTCGTTTTCGACCGCAGCTACAGCATGGGCTACCAGCCCTCGGGAAGTCAGAGCGCACACGACAAGGCGATGCGCATCGCCACGCGGCGCCTGGAACAACTCGAGGACAAGACCGGACAGAAGGTCACTCTCGTGCTCGCCGGCATCCGACCGGAGTTCCCGGTGCGCGGCAATCCGAACATGAAGCTCGTGCGCGGTCGACTCGCGCGCATGGGACCGCCGACGGACAGCGCGGAGTCGCTGCTCCCCGCCCTCGGACAGATCGCTGAGATGCTGGAGGAGGAGAAAGCGAATCCGGGCGAGACCCTGACTTCCGACGCCCGCATCTACCTGTTCACTGACCTGCAGCGAAACGCCTTCGGTGAAGAGTTCCTCAAGGCGTCCAGGGACGACCCGAAACCACCCGTCGACGCCAAGACAGAATCGAAGAAGCTCCTCGCCGACAGTGCGCGAGAAGTGCTCGACCGCCTGAAGGAGCACGGGTCGATCCTCGTGATGGACATGGGTGGCGCCGCCGGCACGAAGCTCGACAACGTGCAGATCACCGACCTGCGGCTGGAACGGGCGCAGGCCGTCGCCGGAGTCCCCTTGGCGACGGTCGTGAAGGTCCGCAACCTGACGGCCAGCACGCAAAACGTCGAGGTCACCCTCGAGAAGAACAACAGCGAGCCGTCCCGCAAGCTCGTCCGCGTCGAAGCTGGCGCGGAGACTGAGGTGCACTTCCAGGTCGTGTTCCGCACGACAGGCTTTCGCCAACTGAAGGCCAGCATCCAGACGGACGGCCTCCAGGCCGACAACATCGTCTACCGCGTCGTCGATGTGCAAAAGCGCCTGCGCATCCTCATGGTCGAGGGCTCGATAGAAGACGAATACGCGCTGATGGACAGCGGCTGGCTCCGCGTGGTCCTCGATCCGACCCGCGGCACCGGAAACGCGAGAGTCACGGAGTTCGAGACAAAGGTCGTCGACAGCACCACCTTCCTGCTAGGCCAGGAGAAGCTGCAGGACTACCACATGATCGTCCTCGCCAACGTCGAGCGCCTGAGCGAGAAGGTCGCTGACGACATCAAGGCGGCGGTGCAAGCCGGCACGGGCCTGTTCGTCATGTGCGGCGAACGCGTCCAGCCCGAGAGCTACAACCTGCACCTCTTCGACAACGGCGAAGGCCCGCTGCCGATCCGGATCGAAGGATTCGAAGGATTCGATCCGGGGGGCGACAAGTACTTCCGCACCCAGGTCATCGACATCGAGCAGCCGGTGTTCTCGGACTTCAAGGAGAGCGAGCCTCTGCTGCAGGTGCTGCAGCTCGCCGGCGTCTACCGCTACTTCCGCACCGACCGGGAGTCGTTGAACAAGAGCGGCAAGATCCTGTGGCAGATCAGCAACCAACAGCTGTCGCCGTTGTTGATCGAGGGCCGATTCGGCGAGGGAAGAACCCTGCTCCTCACCAGCGCGATCACGAAGCAACCGAAGAAGTGGAACACGCTCGACGCGGCCATCCACGCGATGCCGTTCTTCCACCCACTCGCACACTGGTTGAGCCACTCGGCGACCGATCCGTACAACACGACGGTCGGGAGCAGCCTGACGACGATCGTGCGCAGCCGGCCCCGCAGCCTCGCCGTCGTTCTCGCGGAGCGGGCTGGAGGTAACAAGGTTCCGGTGGCCCAGGATGGTCGACCGCTGCTCGGTGGGCTGTTCTCCCTGCCGGCCTTCACCGAGACCGCGCACGCCGGCATATACCTCTACGAAATGGAGCTCGGCGAGACCGGCTCGACCGAACAGGTCCGCCTGCCGTTCGCCGTCAACCCGGATCCCGTCGAGGGCGACCTCGAATACGTCTCGCACTCGATCGTGCGCGAGAAGCTCGGCATCGAGAACATCTCGACCGCTCTACCTGAGGACTTCGAGAACACGGACTCAGCCGGGCGCAGCGATCTCGGGCCCTTCCTCCTGTACCTCGTGTTGCTCTTCATCCTCGGCGAAGCGTCGTGGGCGCGGTTCGTCTCCAGGAGGCACAGCAGATGATCCACGCACTCGCCTCCATCCTGACCCTGCTGCAGGACCCTGCGCAGGATGCTGCCAGCGCGGCGAAGGCAGCGTCCGAAGTCCACACCGAGGAGCGGCTCGACTTCGACAACATGCCCGAGTTGTGGGTCATCGGACTGGTCATCGTGCCGCTCGTGATCGCGTTCGCGTGGTGGTCGTACGGCGGCATCTCCCGCATCGAACCGCGCACCCGCGGCATCCTGTCGGTCCTCCGGGGCGGGGCGATCCTGGTGTGCCTGGTGGCGCTGTCGCAACCCATCATGGAGATTCGGCAGTACACGCAGATTCAGAGCCAGGTCCACATCCTGGTGGATGACAGCGCGAGCATGCAGCGCAAGGACACGTACCCAGACGCGGAACAGAACCTCTCGCTCAAGCAGGCCTCCGGGGTGCAGGACCTCGCGACGCAGAGCCGCGCGGAACTCGTCGACAGCGTGCTGTCCCGCACGGACGGACTCATCGAGAAGCTGCAGACGACCCACGACGTCCGGCTCTACCGCTTCATCCGCAAGCCACTCCTGATCCAGGAACTCTCGGAACTCACGGCGAAGGGCCCGACGACGCCGATCGGCGACGCCCTGGAGCTGCACCTGGGATCCGCCGGCGGCGCGTCCCTCGACGCCGTCATCCTGGTGTCCGACGGTCGCAACAACGCCGGACTCTCGCCCACGGAGGCCGCAGCCAAGTTCCGCGCCGCCGCGATTCCGGTCTACACCATCGGAGTCGGCGATCCCCACCCACCCCGCAACGTGCGCATCATCGGTCCCGCGGGCCCCAAGGAAGCGCTGCGTCAGGAGGAGGTCGTCTTCGACATCACCGTGGTCGGCGAAGGCCTCCCCGGCAAGGCCGTCGACGTCACCCTCGAGGCGGCACTCAACGGCGGCACGTTCACGCCGGTCGACACGAAGCCCACGACCCTCGCGCAAAAGGACGGCGAGCCGACGCGCTTGCGGGTCGTGCACGCGTTCCCGGTCGCCGGTGACTACACGCTGCGCTTCAAGGTCACGGAGTTCCCAGAAGAGACCAGCCTCGAGGACAACGTCGACGTGCGCTTCCTGCGCGTGAACGACGAGAAGATCCGCGTGCTCTACCTCGAAGACGTGCCGCGCTGGGAGTACCGGTACGTAAAGAACGGACTGTTGCGGGTCGACGAGAGCATCATCGTGCAATCGTACCTGTTCGACGCCAGCGGCGACTTCCACCAGGAGCACAGCAAGGAACTGCCACCACTCACGGACATCCCGCGCAGCGAACAGGAGTTGTTCCAGTACCACGTCGTGCTGATGGGCGACATCGGCCCCGAGCAACTCGGAACCACCGAGGAACAGCGCAACCGGTGGATGAAGCTCCTCGTCAAGTTCGTCGAATTCGGCGGCGGCGTCGGGTTCATCTACGGCGAGGGCTTCATGCCCGAAGCCTATCGCGGCACGGAGCTGCAACAGCTGCTGCCGGTCGTGCTCGAAAACATGGCTGACCTCGACGCCGCGATGGGACGCATCACGCGGGTCGACGCGTTCCGCCCCCTGCTCGAGAACCCCGGCGCCCCCCACGACATCGCCTTGCTGAACCGCAACGTCGGGTCGAACGAACAGCTGTGGCGCCACGACCTACCCGGTCTGCGCGTCTACTACCCGGTCCAACAACCCAAGGCCGGAACCCAGGTGATCCTGCGGCACCCGACGGATTCGAACCGGTTCGGCAAGCGGGTGATCGCCGCGGCCGGGCTGTATCCGCGCGGTCGCACGTTCTTCATGGCGACGGACGAGACGTGGTTGTGGCGCAAGCCGTTCGGGGAATACTACCAGGACACCTTCTGGCGCAATGTCGTGCGCTACCTCGCCGAGAGCCGTTTGCGCCGCCGCGACGATCGCATCGACCTGCGCCTGAGCAAGGTCGTGGCGGAGACCGGCGAGCCGATCAAGATCACGCTCCTCAAGCACGATGACGAGTTGCGACCCTCCGCCGATCAGGAGGCGATCGTGTTCCTCCGCCGCTCGGACGGAAAGCCCGAACGGCGAAGCCTGCGGGCGATCCCCGGTGAGCTCGGCAGCTACCAGGGCACGTTCCAGATGGACCGCCCGACGTCCGTCAGCGTCCTGGTTTTCGACAACGACAACCCGGCAGACAAGGTCCTGGCTCGCGAGGACGTGCTCGTAAAGATCCCCGACAGGGAGATGACCCACTCCTCCCAAGACCGCGCGACCCTCGAAGCGATCGCCGCGGCGTCCAAGGGCGGTGGATACGTGTTCCTGGGCGACGCCGGCAAACTGGCCGATGACTTCAAGGACCGGTCGACCCCGGACCGGGAGATCCACCGGCAGATTCGGACCCTCTGGGACAAGAGTTGGGTCTTGGCGGTGATCCTGACGCTTCTCGCGGCGGAATGGATTCTCCGCAAGCGAGCTCGCCTCGTATAGATCCGGCATCTGGACGGTTTTATCACCCCCGCGTTTCGCCTGGATGTGATCGAATAGGGTCCAGTAACACCTATAATTTCCGTAACTATGCCCAGAGTGGAACTTCTGATCACCTGGACCCTCCGTCTGACCCTCCTGGGACTGGTCAGCGCGGCCCTCCCCGCACAGTGGGGCGGCACGACGGACGAGCCCCTGTACAGCATCCCGCGATCCCAGGACGACATCCACGAAGTGCGTCTGGCCGACCGCGAAATCCGCGAGCAAGAATTCACCTCGGCTGTCGAGCGGCTACATCTCCTGTTGCGCCGCGGCAGGAAGGGGCTGCTCGAGATCGTGCCCGGTCGCTACGTCGGGATGCGATCCGCGATCATCGGTCGCCTGCGGAACATGCCCGAGGGGGGGCTCGCGGCGTACGAGAAGCTCACGTCCCGCGAAGCAGGGGACCTGGTTCGCACGGCGTTCGTCGGCAGGAACTTCGAGGGACTGCGCGTCCTCGCCGACCGATTCCCCACCTCGATCCCCGGTCGCAAGGCTCGGCTCCGCCTGGGCGACCTGTGGCTGGAGGCGGGTCGCGGCGGCAAGGCGACACTCGAATACAGCCGACTTCTCGAAGCGATGGCGACCCGCGATCCAGCACGCGAACTCGTGCGGGTCCGACTCACCGCCGCCCAGACCCTCGTGAACCGCAAAGCCGGTGACGCAGAGATCCTCGCACTCGCAGACTCCGCAGACTCGGGCATGGGATGGATCTCGTACGGCGGCGGTCGCGACGGGACGTCCTCGATGCGACTACCGAACGCGCTCGGTCGAGACGTGGTGAAGTTCCAGCTGGCGAGCCCCGGCTACGGTTCCTACTACCCGTTGACGGTGCACGCCGCCGGCGGCTTCGGCGGGTTGTATTTCAACACCGGCCACAGGGTTATCGCCCACGACCCGATCGGCGGTCGACGCCGCTGGGAGTCCGAAGGACCGATGGTCGGTTCCAGCAACCGGGACGCGTACTACGAGACGCTCAGCAAGGAGATGTTGCTGAGCTGCGCCGTCTCTCCGAACGTGATCGTCGCCGCGTTGCAGGTCCCGAACGCCACGAAGCGGCGCTCGTTCCACCAACTCGAACTGCTCTACAAGCTGCCGAGCCGCCGGCTGTTCGCTTTCGACCGTCACACGGGCAAGCGACTGTGGGCGCACTGGGACTACCAGACCGGTCCGAAGTCGAAGATCTTCGTTGCCCACAATGCCCCCTCCCCGCCGATCATCGAGGGCGACACGGTGTACGCGCCGACCAACGACCCGACAGGCGCGATCGCATACTACCTGGCCGCGTACGAACTCAGGACTGGCAAGCCGCGGTGGCGCACACTCATCTGCAGCAGCCAGGGCGAAGTCAACATGTTCGGCAACGCCAAGATCGAGTACGCCGCCACACCGGTCGCGCTGTACGAGGGCGTCTTGTACGGCACGACCAATCTCGGCCTCTGCTACGCAGCCGACGCCGCGACCGGTCGCGTGCGGTGGTGTTCTTCGTATCCGATCATTCCACTGCCTCGAACTCGCCTGCGTGGACAGTCCGTGCGCCAGGTGTTCTTCGCGAACAACCCCATCATCGTGTCCCACGGCGTCATGCTCTGCACGCCGCTCGACTCCGAGCACGTGCTCGGACTGGACATCAAGACCGGCAAGATCCTCTGGAAGCTGCACTGGCGCAACCAGGCCAACCACCAGAACAACCTCAAGTGGATGATCGGCGTCCAGCGTGACGAGGTCATCCTGACCGGCAACGGGGTCGTCGGCGTGAAGATCAGGCCGGACGGGCGCATCCCCCAGGTCCGCCAGATCCGCAAACCACAGTTCTACAGCGGTCTGAGTTCGCGCATCGCTCGAGGAGCCGTGGCCGGCGACCACATCGTGCACCCCATGCCGGAAGGTCTGTCGGTGTTGAACGCCGCCGGCAATGCCCACGCCAGACAGTTCCCGATCCAAAACCCGGGAAACATGCTGATGGTCGACGGCATCGTCGTCAGCGCGCGGGCGAATGGAGTACAGATCTACCTGAACCACGATGGGCTGATGGAGCTAGCCCGCGCGGCGATCAAGAAAGACCGCGCCAACCCGGCCAACTACCTCCGGCTGGCGATGTTGTTGCGCGGCGGCAAGCGCCCCGTCGACATGAGCGGCCTGCGTGGCGAGAACACGATCAAGCTCCTCCGCCAAGGGATCAAAGCCGCTACCAAGGCGGGACTCGGCGGTGGTTCGCCGATGCTCAAAAGCCTGACCTCGGAGTTGTTCAAGATCTCGATGCTTCGCGCGGAAAGCGAATCAACGCGTGGCGCGAAGGACCGGGCCCTGACCATCCTCCAAGGCGCCCGCGACGAGAGCAGCGACACGGGCAATTGGATCGTCGTGCAACTGAAGATCCTGACGCTGCTCGAAGGGTCGAGTTCGAAGTACCTCGCCGAACTCCAACGCCTGTCCGCGACCCACGGGCACGCCTGGCACAAGTTCCCGGAAGTGGGTCGGATGCCGGTCCGACCGTACACGATCTGGAAGAGCATCCCCTACCTGACGAAGCGCACCGACGTGATCGCACGGTGCCAGGACCTCCTGGAAGACCACCCCGACGTCCACCTCCAGAACGAGTCCGGACGCGACTTTGCCCTGCGGACGATCGGCGCATTGCTCGAACGTCACGGACGCAAGATCTACGCGGCAATCGAGACGCGCGCCGAGGAGCAACTTCTGGCGGCGGGCGCTGACGTCGTGCTCCTTCGCGGTGTCGACCGACGGTTCCCGCACAGTCTCGCCGCGGACAAGGCGCGGAAGAGGGTGCTCGACCAGGCCGTGATGCGCGGCGACCTGGCGACGGCCGCAGCGATGGCCCGGCGCAGCGATGAAGAACTGGACGCGGGAATGCTGCGCCGCTTGATGATCGCCGCGGGCCAGGCGGGCAACACCCCTCTCTCCCACGCGCTCGGCCAGAGGCTTCTGCGTCATCACGCGGACGAATCCTCGGACTTCCCCGCCGACAAGGGCCGGAAAATCTCCGACGTCGTGACGCTACCAAAGCTGCCGACCGCGACCGTCGTGCACGCACTACCGCCGACCCTCACCGATCTGAAAACCCTGGAGAACCCGGGCAGAACCCGGCTCGACATTCTCGATGCGCAAATACCCCACGGCTACTTGGCGCCCAAGAACCGCCTGCTCTACGTCGCGGCGGGCATCAACGAGTTGCGCGGTTACGACCTGACCAAGGACGGCACCGATCCCGTCTTCTCGGTCCGTGCCCAACTCCGATTGCACATCCTCACTCCGGACGACGAGCTGTTGCGCCTGTGCGGCGACCGTCTCATCGTGAACGAGGGCACTCAGCTTCGCGCCTTGCACAGCGAAACCGGCGAAGAGATCTGGACGCAGCCTGCTGGCAAGAAGCGGTCGTTCCAGGTCATCGGGGTCCAGTCGGGCATCATCCACGCGTTCTCCACGTTGAGCAACCACGGCGACGGGGGCAGCATCCTCGGATTCGACGCGCTCTCCGGGGCGCGGCTGTTCACCCACGTGTTCCCGGTGATGCGCGAGACGATCGCACCGATCGGATTCGTCGGCGACCTGTGGACGCTGCACGTCCCGCGGGGAACCGCGCGGGTCGAGGTGCATCGCATCGACGGCGTGACCGGGCGACTCCGGCACAAGTTCACGATCCCCACTTCGATCCAGACCAAACTCGGGATGAAGGCCGACCGCAGTGGCATCGTCCGCGTCCGCGCAGTGCAGAGCAGCATGCTCGTCGACGAATCGTCGATCTACCTCCCGGTGGGCGACTCGCGAACCAAGCCGTTCGTCGCCGCGTTCGCGCACAAGGGGGCCCATCGCTGGAACTGGAAGAGCCCGGCAACTCGCGCCAACCTGAAGTTCGCTGCGATGCACGGGGCGAAGCTGGTCCTGCTCGAAGAGACCTCCGGACGGCGGTCGAGCAGCCGGATCATCGTCATCGACAAGAAGAACGGCCTCGAGAAGAAGGGGACTCGATTCGCGGGCCTGGCCCGGATCCTGAACATCCGCCCGGAGCCTTTTGCGCCGAACCTCCTCGTCGTTGAAATCAACGCCGAGAGCACCGCCCTTCTGGGCTACTCGCTCGACAACAAAGCCCCCTCTTTCCGCTACAATACGAACAAGAGGCGGGTCTTTTGGCATCACCCAGTGATCGGCAAGACGTTCCTGGCGGCACCCTTCATCGATTCATCTGGCTCACGAATGGAGCTGTTGGTCATAGATCTCAAGACGAAGAAAACGGCGCTCCCGGGCACCAAGAAGAGTCGCCCACTGCCACGGCGGAGCACCGGCTACCGGATCGTTCATCACGGCGCGCGGATCCTTTGCCAGTCCCAGAAGGGCATCCAGATCTTGAGCAACGCGGAGGACAAGAAGTGAAGAAGTCGATCCCAATCGTCTGCCTGCTACTGACAGGAATCGTGGCCGCCCAGCACGGTCGCAGCCGGTACCGCCGGACAGGAAACCAGAAATCGGTCATCACGCCCGACCTCGAACGAGCCGTGACCCGCGGCCACGTGTTTCTCGCATCGAATCAGAACGTCCGCGGCTTCTGGGCCCAGGACGTCGGCTTCAAGCTCAACACGGATTACAACGTCACGGCGAAGCATGCCGGCCACGTCGGCGTCACGTCTCTCGCGATGATGAGCTTCCTCGCCGGCGGCCATGTGCCGGGGCGCGGGAAGTTCGGCGAGGTCCTGACGAACGGGCTCAAGTACGTGCTCAGTTGCGTCAAGGAAAACGGCTACATCCAGGACAACGGCTCCCGGATGTACAGCCACGCATTCGCCACGCTGCTGCTGGCGGAGATCTACGGCATGACCCGGCGCAAGGACGTTCGGGACGCGCTGCAGCGCGCGATCACCGTGATCGTCGACTCCCAAAACGCCGAAGGTGGTTGGCGCTACCAACTCTTCGCTCGCGAGTCCGACATGTCGATCACCGTCTGCCAGGTGATGGCGCTCCGGTCCGCCCGCAATGTCGGCATCACCGTGCCGCGAACGACGATTCAGGAAGCGGAGAAGTACGTCAAGCGCAGCAGCGTCCGGGGCATGGGCGGGCGCCCCAACCAGTGGCAGTACCGGTCACACGGCATCGTGAACTCGGGCGGCGCGTTCCGGTACCAGCTTCGCGCGAACGCCCGCGCGACGTTTCCGCTCACGGCAGCCGGGGTCACCACCCTGTTCGCCGCCGGCAACTACGAGAGCAACCTCATCCCGCCGGCGCTCGAATATCTGCACAACCAGATGCGGATGTTCAACACCTACTTCGGTCGCCACGGGCACTACTTCTACTACTACGGACACTACTACGCCGTGCAGGCGTTCTTCGTGGCCGGAGGGCACCACTGGACGAAGTACTTCCGGATCATGAAGAGGGAGTTGCTGCAAAACCAGAACAGCGGAGGCTCCTGGCCGTGCGAAGTCGGACCAGGCCGCGCGTTCTCGACCGCAGTCGCCACCCTGATCCTCCAGATTCCCTACCAGTACCTGCCCATCTTCCAACGCTGACCCACCGCCAGAGGCACCGGCCTTGACCAAACAGAACTCAACCGGAGAGACGACTGCCCGAGGAGCCGGTCTCCTCGACACCGCCGAACACAGTCGCCTCCTCGAACAACTCCTGGGCCACCAGCTCGGACGCATCCGGCGGCGATTCCTCATCCACGGAATCGGTAGTTTCCTCATCGTCGTCGCCGTGGCGGTGGTGTTGTACTACCCCCTCGACCGCTACCTCCGCCTTCCAGGAGGAGTTCGGATCCTGCTGAGCATCGGGGGCGCGATCTACCTGGGTCTCCTGCTGCGCCGGTTCATCCTCTACCCGTTGCGACACAGCCTCACCCGCCGCGACGTGGCGTTGGCGATCGAGGAGCGGTTCCCCGAGCTGCGCCAGAAGCTGATCTCCGCGATCCAGCTCGGCAAGAGTGCGTTGGAGACGAAGGAAGCCGGCGGGCCGCGCAACCAGTCGCGAGCGATGATTGACCAGGTGGTCGACGACGCCGCCGCGCACGCGAATCGGATCCCCACCGAGCAGTTGCTCAACCCCAAACAGACCGCCAAGGTCTGGGCGATGGCCGCGGCGCTCATCATGCTCGTGGGCGGGTTCGCGATGGCGTACCCGATCGTGACCGGCGTGTTCCTGCAGCGCATCTTCGGCATGAACGCCGCCTACCCGCGTGATACCTATCTCGTGGTCGAACAACCAGCTCCGGCGGCCGAAGCTGACGCGAGCCCGGAGTACCGCGTCATCCGTGAGGCCGGGGTGATCAAAGTGACCCTCGCGGCGGGCGGCGACCTCCCCGTGCTCGTGCGCGCGGACGGCGAGACGCCGCGGGAAATCGAACTGCACGTCACCGGTGGTCGCGGACTGCCGCCGATCATCGCGATGTCGCCTCGGTCCGAAAAGCACTTCAAGTACACGTTCCGCCGCGTATCCGGCGCGTTCAGCTTCTATCCGGTCGGCGGCGACGATGTCGAAGGCGAGTCGAAGGTCGAAGTCTCGGTGCTCTACCCACCGCGTGTCGAGCAGGTCCGCGCTTCCATCGAATACCCGGCCTACACACGGCGACCACCTCCGCCCATCCAGGAGGGTGGAAGCATCGAGGTGCTCGTCGGGAGCAGAGTACAATTCGACGTGACCGCCACGACGAGGGTCGTCACCGCAAAGATCAAGTTCCTCGAGTCCGGCCAGGAACTCGAACTCCAGCCGATCGACATCGATGACGATGGTGGCAAGCGCACCGCCTACCGCAGCTCGATCACGGTGACACGGTCCGACCGCTACCAGGTGTCACTGGTCGGGACGGAAGGACTGCACAACCCGCATCCCGGTACCTATCACATCGTCGCCACGCCTGACCACCCACCGGTCGGCAAGATCCTCTCTCCGCTGGACGACGGCCTGAACGTGACGCTGCCCGACGGCATCATCCCGGTGCGCATCCTGGGACGCGACGACTACGGCTTGACGAACATCACCGTTACGCTGCAGGCTCGCGAGAAAGAGGACACGATCGAGATTCCCCTGTTCGAGGCGACACCCGACGCCGACCCGGTCAAGCAACGCGTGGTATTGACTCTGATCGACCTCGCGCTGGCGAAGTACAAGACCCACGCGACGATCGGCCAGGCCGTGGTCCTGTCCGGGTCCCTGTCGGACAACCGCGAGCCAGAGTCGATGGTCAAGAAGGTCGGTCCGCGCCAGGTGCGCGTGATCGGCGAGACCGACCTGCTGCGGCGGGTCTCCGCCCACTTCCGTCGCATCCGCGAGAACGTCGAGCAGAACTTGAAGCTCCTCCTCGATCGGACCGAACGACTCACAGACATCCTCGACGAACTCGACGCCGGCGGGGCGCTCGAGAAGCAGAAGCTCTCGATCGCCTACGTCGAAGTCGCCCAGGGCCGGATCCGCACCGCGGCCAGCCGCATCCACGTCGAGCTGATGCGCGCGTTCAACTTCCACCTGTTCAACAGGATGGAGACGTCGGCCCACGCGTTGACGGTGCTGGAGCTGTACAAGTCGTTCCACGAAGCCGCGACGGAAGCCAAGAGCTTCTTCCCGGAGTTCTACCGGGACCTCGCGGCGCGGAGCGCGGACGGGCGGCTCGGAGCCATGGACAAGGCGTTGGACCCGATCCTGGCCATGACACATGACGCCGACCGCATCGCCGAGACGCTCGCACCCGAAGCACTCCGTCTCCTGGCCACGGCCCGCGTTGCCGAAAGTAACAAGGATGCAGTGACTTCCCTCACCGAGGCAAGCACGAGGCAACGCCATATGATTCAGGCATTCAAAGCTCTTCTGACTCGTCTGGACAGGTGGAACGAATTCCAGGATGTGATCACGAACACGCGATCTCTGTTGGACCAACAGCGGGACGTCAAGAACCGCACCAAGAACCTCCAAGGGGGTAAGGACAAATGAAGTCTCTCCTCATCTGCACGCTGGGTATCTGTTTCGCCATTCCGACGCTCGCTCCTGCGCAGGAGAAATCCGAGCGCGAACAACTCGAGGCGAAGCTTCAGCGGGATCAGCAGTCCATCCTTCGCAAGGCGGAGAGGCTTCGCGACCTGATGACCACGCTTCGGGATCAGTACAAAAAGGAGGAACGAACGCGGCAGGTCGAACTCCTGGACAAGGGCCTGAGTCACCTGAAGGAAAGCGGGTTGCTGGAGACGGTGCAGGGAGTCCGCGAATCGCTGGACGCGAGTGCCCTTTCGCAAGCCAACCAGAAGGCTGAGCGGGTCGTCAACGACCTCCAGGCCCTGCTGTTGATCCTGCTCGACCGCCCTTCGATGGCGAAGATCGAAGAGGAGATCGGCAAGACCAAGGAGATGGAGGCGACCGCGGCTGAACTCGAGCAGCGTCAGACCGAGCTCCTGGAGAAGAACCGCGAGACGAGCGAACGAAGCCTCACCCAAGCCGAGCGAAAGCTCGCGGAGGAGTTCCGGAACCTCGCTCGGATGCAGCAAGAAGAAGCGGAACAGAACATTCGCGAAGCAGGGACGCGGCAACCGTTCCTGGAGAACGCCCTGCGTCGCGTCGAGCAATTGCAGCGCGAGCGAGACCGCCTGGACGCCGAACTCAAGAGACAGCGCGAGAACCCGGACTCGAGGAATCCCGCCCGGAAGCAGATGTTCGACATCAACGCGCTGAAAGAACAGACCCTGCAGCAGATGGCGCTTCGCTCGAGGCAGCGCAGCATGGAACGCGTGAGCCGTGGCGCCCAGCAACTTCAGCAGGCGGCAAAGCGCCAGGACGAAGCCGAGATCCAGAACGCCAAGGACACGCTGCGAGGCGAGATGAGCCGCGCCCAGAAGAACCAGGAGGCCGACCTGGCCAAGGAGATCGAAGATCTTCTGAAGCAACTCGAGGAGGCCAAGGGCGACGAACTCGACGCCGTGGCGAAGAAGATCGAGAAGAAGACAGACGAAACCGCCAAGAAGCAGCAAGCCGCGAACAACAACGACCTCGACCAACTTGCGAAGGCCGCCAAGGACGTCGCCGCAGAGTTCGAGAAGACCCGCAAGGCCGAGAAGAGGAAGAGCGGCAAGCCGGAGAAGAGCCTCGAGGCCGCGACCAGGGATCTCGAGAACGCGGCGAAGGAAGGCAAGAAGGACGACAAGACCCAGAAGACCTTGTCCCACCTTTCCCAGGCCCTCCGCAATCTGGACGAAGCCAGGGCTGCGATCCAACGCCGCAACCCCTCTAACGACCGACGAGCTGGCCAGATGGCGACCGACGCCGCGGAAGCCGCGCGTGAACTCCGTGAGTCTCCTGGCGCAAAGCCCGAGAGCGAACGGAACCAGCCCAATAACCGCGAGAACCGCGACAACGAGAACAAGGCCAACAACCGCGAGAACCGCAACAACGAGAACAAGGCCAACAACCGCGAGAACCGCGACAACGAGAACAAGGCCAACAACCGCGAGAACCGCGACAACGAGAACAAGGCCAA
>CAYYAQ010000022.1:28145-45731 GCA_964469555.1 uncultured candidatus Brocadiaceae bacterium
CGCGACAACGAGAACAAGGCCAACAACCGCGAGAATCGCGACAACGAGAACAAGGCCAACAACCGCGAGAATCGCGACAACGAGAACAAGGAGGCCAAGCAGCAGGACGAAAAGCAGCCAGCGGAGAACCGCGCTGCCCAGAAGCTGGACGACGTCGAGCGCCAGATGCGCGAGGCCGCCAAGGAACTCGAAAAGGAGACGAGGGATCGCCGGAATGGCGAACAGCCCAACCGCGAACAGCAGCGCCGCACTGACGAGCGGATGCAACGGACTCGCGAAGATCTAGACCAGGCCCGTCGCGCTCTCGAGCGCGAGTTGAAGAACAACGGCCAGCAACAGCAGTCGAGGCAGGAGGCCCAGCGCCGACAGGAGCAGCTAAACCGCCAGGCTCAGAACATGCGCGACGAGATGAAGCGCGCGGAACAGCAAGGCGACCTTTCCAAGCAGCAACAGCAGAAGGCTGACCAGGCGATGAAGCGGGCGCAGGACCAGATGAAGCAGGCCCAGCGCTCGATGGAGCAGAACAAGCAGGCCCAGGCCGCGCGCCAGCAGCAGGCGGCGAGCGATCAGGTCGACAAGGCCCGCGAGGAAATGCAGCGCAACCGCCCGCTCAACGAAGAGCAGAAGCAGGCGCTCAAGGAACAGGCCAAGGACCAGAAGAAGCTCGCCGACGACATCATGAAGCTGGCGAAGCTCGCCGAGGATCTCAAGAACCAGCGGGCACAACAGGCACTCGACCGCGCCACGGAGAAGGCCCGCGAAGCCGCGGAGGAACTCGAAAAGGGCAACGACGACGAGGCCGAGAAGAAGCAGGAAGAAGCCCGCGACGCCCTGCGCGAGGCCCAAGACGAGCTCGAAGAGGAACGCGAACGCTACGAGGACCTCCGCCAGGAAGAACTGCTCTTCAAGATCCAGGAGGAACTGAAGCAGCTGCTCGCGAAGCAGGAGCCGATCACGGTGAAGACCGAAGAAGCTGGCGAGGCCCTCGCGAAGAACGGTCGCCTGTCACGCCGCGCGCGCCGACGCCTCAACGTCCTGAGCGACGAAGAACAGGAGCTCAAGACCAAGGCTGAGTTCATGCGCAAGGCCCTCGAAAAGGAGGAGGTCCTCGTCTTCAGCCACGCCCTGAGGTCCAGCGAACAGGACCTAGCGGAGGTCAAGAAGCGCCTGGCCGGCAGCCGCCCGCAGCCCGACATGGTCACCATCGTCCTGCAAAAGGACGTCGAAGACCGCACCAAGAAGCTCATCGCCGCCCTCAAGCGCGAGCAAAAGCGACGCCAGGAGCAGCGCAAGAAAGACCGTGAGGAGCGGAAGAATCAGCAGAACCAGAACGACCGAGAGCAGGGCGACAGGAACCAGCGCCAGAACAACAACCAAAACCGCAAGCAGCGTCTGGTCTCCATCACCGCGGAGCTCGAGATGCTCAAGCAGATGGAGGAGGACATGCTCAAGCGGACCAGGTTCATGGAGAAGCTGATCAGCGCCCGCGGCGACGATGTGTCCGAAGTGGACCTGGCACTCCTCGAACGCTTGACGCACCGCCACAACCAGATCACCGAGATCTTCCTGGCGCTCAAGAAGCAGGTCGAAGAGGCGCTCAACCCTCAACCGCAGGGTGAAGCGCTACCCGACAAGGACAAGGACAAAGACCCGAACAAGAAGGGCAAGTAGTCCACTCGCGAACCGCAAACAGCGCCTCTGGCCCGTCCCGTCGGTCCGGAGGCGCGTTGCATGTACCCCATGCGTTCGCAAGGACTTATGCCTTCGGCTCCGGCGCGTGACGCGGCGCGGACGGCGATGTAGGAGACGCTGACCGCGAGAGTTACACAAACCGGTCATCCCCGACCCTGTTCTCCGGCAAGTCTCGGGTCGATAATAACCCCACCGGAAGGGTATGCCCGCCCGCACGACCTGAGGATCCAAGACATGAGACGACTGGCACTACTAGCAACCCTCGCCGCAATCGCGATCCCGCTTCCCGCACAGATCGAAGAAGACCCGCGCCAGAAGATGCAGGAGATCCTCAACAAGGTCGCCGAGGAGATGCAGCTGATCGACAAGTGGCTCCAGGAGAGCAGTCGCTCGAAGGATGCCGCCAAGAGCATGAGTCGAAACATAGCCCAGCTGGAGAAGCTCCTCGACAGCGTCGGGAAGTCGCAACAGGAAGTCGTCAAGGGCATCGACGACCTGCTGAACCAGGCCCAAAAGATGAAGAGCCAGGGGGACAAGAGCGACTCCTCCAAGAAGAAGGACCAGCAGCGCAACCAGCAACAGCGGAGGCAACGCCAACAGCAGCAGCGTGACGGCCAGCAGCAGAAGCGTCGGCGCGAACTGCAAAAGCCGCAGCAGCGCCCGCAACAACCAGAGGATCAGAAGGGCAAGAAACAGAACCAGGCCAAGCGCGACCAGAACGGCAAGGAGAAGCGGGACAAGGGCAAGAACCTCGCTTCGAAGGATCCGAACAATCGCGGCACCGAGAAGGTGAACGGCAAGAAGATCCAGGGCGCCTGGGGCGACCTGCCGGACTACATCCTCAAGCACGGTCGCGGCAGCATGCCAAACGTGCCCGAGAAGTACCGCAAGTACCTCGAGGCCCTCACGAAGGAAGGCCACAAGAAGAAGGACAAGTAGTCCCCGAATCGCGCGAAAGGCGCGGGATCTCCCCCGCGGGACCTCCTCCCCGCGGGAGAGATCCCGCGCTTTCTCGTACAACTCCTATGCGAATGCGTCGGCCGCCACCACGGGCTGCCGTCGCGCTCCGACCCCGAGCGCCAACCCCAGCGCGAGCACGGTCGACACGATCGAACTGCCGCCGTAGCTGATCAGCGGCATAGGCAGGCCCGTCGCCGGCACCAGCCACGCGCACACCGCGACATGCATCAGGGATTGGGTGCCGATGAATGCCGCTACTCCGATGATCAGGATCCGTCCGAAACGCTCGCGAGACAAGAACGCGAGCCGTAGCAGGAGCAGCACCAGCAAGGCCTGCAGCGACATCAACACGATCACGCCGAGCATCCCTTGCCCCTCGGCGACGACGGAGAAGATGTAGTCCGCGTTGCGGTACGGCAGAAAGTCGTAGCGATTCTGCGGCCCTTCGCCGAGACCGAACCCCGTCCATCCGCCGGCCCCCACCGCGATCAACGACTGCCATGGCTGGTAGGCTGGACCGCGGATCGAATTCTGGACCCCAGCGTTGACCTCGGCATCCGCCGGCCAGGAGAAGTGCTGGGCCCACACTTCGACCCGGGTCCGCTGGTAGTCGTGGAGCACGAACACCCCCGCCAGCACCACGACGACCGCTCCCACGGCGAGGAACGCCGCGATCTGCTTGGCCCTGGCCCCCGCCGCGTAACTCATCGCCAGGAGGATCGGCCAGAACACGAGCGAACTGCCGAGGTCGGGTTGACGCATCACCAACAACGCGGGTACGGCGGTGATCAGCGCCGGGACGAGCAGGTTCCCGCCCAGGCGCCCCTCGCTGCGGAACCGCAACCACGCAGCCAACGCGACGATCACCGCGGGCTTCGCGAACTCCGACGGTTGGATCGCGAATCCCGGCAGGAGATACCACCGCCGCGCGCCGTTGATCGTCGACCCAAAGATGGGTAGCAGCAACAACCCGAGCAATGCGACGCCGTACAGCACCCACGCGAACCGCATGATCCTCGGGTACGGAACGAGAATCAGGACCACTGCCATTCCCGCGCTGACCGCAAGGAAGAGGCTCTGCCGCAAGTGTTGGCCGGCGAACCTCGGGTCGTACTGCGTCGCCGAATGGATGAACACCAGCCCGAAGAGAGCCAGGGTCGTCGCGACCAACACGATCCACCAATCCACCCTGCGGAAGACCTCCAACGGATGCTCGCGTCCGAGAAGGGTCACAGGTAATCCTTCGCCAACTTCGGATTCGCGCGCAGCTCACGCAGGAAGTTCCTGAACATCGGCCCCGCGACCGTGGCCCCGAAGCCGCCCTCCTCCGTGTTGTAGACGACACATGCAAAGGCGAGCTTCGCCGGCGCACGCCCCACGAAGCCGGCGAGCCAGGCATTGTTCGTCGTCCTGATTCCCCCGTTGGGAAGCCGTTTCTTGCTGATCTCCGCGGTCCCGGTCTTGGCCCATACCCCATCGAGATTCAGTTTGCGCGCCGTGCCGGTGCGGGTGCAGCGCAGCATGCCCTCGTGAATGATGGCGACGTCGTCGGGGTGGAGCCCGAGATCGAGGGAGCGGACGTGCTCCGGTCGGCGCCGCACGAGACTCAACTCGGGGAGCCGACCTGTCGCGATACCTGCGTACGCCCGCACCATCTGCAGGACGTTGGCCTCGACGAAGTATCCGATCGACCGGCGCTGGATGTCGTCCGAGAGTTGCCAGACCGGATCGGGATACGTCGATGCGGGGATGCCCGGCACGTAGGCCTGGAACCACTTTGACGCGGGAGGAGGCTTGCCCCTCTTTCTGGCCGCATCCAACTTCCCTGGCTCACGGTACAACCCGAACCGTTCGTACGCCCGCCTCACGCCTTCCCACCTGAGCCCCTCGCCGACCTGGAAAAAGAAGTAGTTGCACGACTCTCCCAGCGAATAGACGCAGTCGTCGACATGCGTGCCATGGATGTGATCACACCGCAGTCGCCGCCGCCGGAACGGTATGTCCGGGTTGGGTTTCATCGGGCGGCTACCGCGACACTCGTCGAATTTCATCGGATCACCGGCGAGGCGGCCATGACGTCTTGCGTCGAGGTGCTCCGCGAGGAGCAGCGGCTTCGCCAGCGATCCGATGAACCCGGTGCCGGACCAGCTGATCGCAGGATCCGGAAGCTTCCGCTTGGCGGCCATGCGGTCTTTTCTCGACGGTCGGCTGGCCAACGCCAACACGTCTCCAGTGTTCGGATCGATGATCGCGATCGCCGCGAGTTGGCCCTCCCGGCCTCCGAGCGCCTCGTCGACGGCGTGCTCCAGCAGGTGCTGCAACCGGAGGTCGACCGTCAGATACACGTCGTTGCCCGGCGTGACGTCGAAGTTGCTCCACAACCCCATGTCCCGGCGCCGCCGCCCGCGCAACACCCAGTGCATCCCGGCTGTCCCCCGCAGGACCGAGTCCTGATCCCTCTCGACTCCGCCTCGTCCGACGCGGCCCTGACTCTCCATGTGCGCGGCCATCGCCCCCCGCAACCGCCGGCTCACGGACGAACGCAGCTCCTCCGGAAGTCCCTCATCCGCGAGAGCCATCGCATCGAGTTCTTGGGAGAGCTCCGCCAGAATCTTGGCGCGTCGTTTCTCGTCCGCCTTGATCCCCCATTCCGCGGTGACGAACCCGACGTGAGATTCGAGAGTCTCCCACCGCGCTTCCACAGCGCCCTTCTGCCGGGCGACCGAAGGACGGACATGAAATCCAGGATGGCGCTCCCTGCTCCTCGCGATCCGTCGCGCGTCAACGTACGCGAGACCATCTTGCATCCGTCGCGCCACGAGTTCAGAGCTCGATTTCTTGAGCCGCCTCTCCTCACACAACCGCAGGTGGTCCCAGAGGCTCCTTGCCGGTATTCCTTTCGGTGGTGGCTTGGTGTCTTCTCGCAGCAGGAGCGCCGCGATCTCTTCGAGTTCTGCAAGGCGGCGCGAAAAGACTTCGCGAAGCCGGGCACGGTCCAGACCGATGTTCTGGACGATCGAACCGCGACCGCCGTCCAGGGACTTCCGTATCTCCCCTCCCAAACGGGAACGGCTCTCGTCTGTCAGACTCGCCAAGAGGGACGTCAGGTAGAACCGCAGGTCCCGCGCAGGGTCATGCTCGAGTTCACGAAACGAGTCGAACTGCAATGAGAGACAGATCTCGAACGCGGCCGTGACACCGGCAGGGGAGAGCGGCAATCGGCGCTTGCCCCGCGCATCGAGCAAGAGATTCGCACCGTGCCACGCGACCCCGCACGGGTGGCGTCGGCGAAACTCGCGGTAGTGAACCTCGAGCGCCGACGTCGGTCGGTCGTAGACCAACAGATTACCCCGGCGGTCACGGACGTCGCCGCGCTTCGTCGGGACATCGCGGAACGCCCAACGGTTCGTGTAGCTCCGTCTCAGCCAATCTTCGTGTTCGACGATCATCGTGTGCCCCACGAGAAGGAGCAGGCCGAGCGCGGCGAAGAGGTACACCACCGCCAGAATCACCAACCGTCGGCGCGAGTCGTTCACGGACCCTCCTCCTGGAACAGGCTGAGGGGTGGCACCGATCGCAGCGCGAGAGTGAACACGGGAATCACGCACATCGCGACGAAGATCTCGAACCCGGTCATCGGCAGGGCGGGGCCACCCTCCGCGGTGAGTCGGAAGAGCAGACCTGAGAGCCGTGGCAAGACGAACGCGAGGAATCCCGACGCCAAGCACGGCCACAGCACGGAGCCCCGGGAGAACACGCCGCGCAGCGGCAGGAGAACCGCTACAGGCACGCCGAGGACCAGCAGGTGCAGCGCGACGCTGCCCGGAACCAGCACGGACCGCGAGAGCGCGGCGCACAAGAGCAGCCCGGGGAGGGCCTTTGGCTTGGCGTAGAGCGCGCAGAACAACGCGATCGAAAGCGAGAGGTCCGGAACGTGATCCGTCAGCCCTGCGAACCAACCGTCCAACAGGAACAAGTGCAGCGCCACGAAGAACCACAGCAGCCAGGCGATCATCTGGCCGTCCCCAACACGCGCTGCGAGACGAAGACCCGGGGGTCCGAGACAACCGAGTCCGGAATCGTGACGAGCAGTTCCCCCCGCGCCGCGGGAGGCGAGAACACCCGCGGCGTCCCCGGAGTCGTGACATCTGCGACGCCAGCCTCACCAGGTTCGGCCCGTCCGATCGCCAGTCCCGCCGGACAGTGCGGTCCGTTGACTCCGGTGAGCAGCTCTCCGCGCAGACGCCAACCGTTGTCGGGGGCGAGGATCTTCACCCGCAACCGACCATCCGGCGCGTGGCCCACCACTCGTCCCACGAGCTCGTGCACGTGCCCGTCGAGGCTGCGCAGCAGAAAGGCCCAGATCCTCGTCGACGCCGAGAACGACGTCACGAGGGACTGACCGGACCACGGACGCGCCAGGAGCCCCAGGAGCCGTCCTCCATCGAGAGCCCGGTCGAGCAAAGCCGCACCGTTGGGCAGCGTGGAACCCGCGTTCGACGTCACCAGCCAGCGCTCGCGTACCGGTCGCGGCGCGGGGAACCGCGAAAACGACACCGGGATCAGCCGTTCCTTCGCATCCGTGGACGCCGGAACGCTGCCGCCGTCCGCCGCTTCCCAGACGACCACCGAACTGATCCCGCGCGGATCCCGGATCGGTTCGACGAACAGACCGACCGGAATGTTCAGCTGCGGGTAACCCCAGATCATCAGACGACCGACCTGCAGTCCGGCTGGGATCGACCGGTCATCCGTCTCGCTGGTCGTGACCATGTCGCCGCTGTGCCGCAGTCGGGAACCGAGGTAGGGATTGTCGAGCAGCGTGCAACGCAGAGGCCAACTGTCGACGGCGCGCGCCGGCACGACGAGGAAGTTGAGGACTCCCTGAGCGTCGACCTCCCGACAGGTGACCTGCGCGGCGACACGCGCCACAGGGAACGGATCCCGTGCCCGCAGTGGTCTCTTCGTAGCGCGACGTCTTCCGCGGTAGTGCAGGAGCCGCACCCGCGCGAGTTCCTTGCCGAACTGGGCACCACGGTCGCCGGGCCTGCCGTGAGCGGGGATGTCGAGAAACCCGACCAAACCATGCCCGACGGTGACCAGAGGCGCACAGCCCATCAGCTCGTCGCGAGAACGGGCGAGGATCAGTTCATCCACGACACCGAGCGGTCCGACGCGGCGATCGACCACGAGACACACCCTGGGCGAGTAGCCAACCGGCCCACTCCCACCGCGCAAGGTGCTCTGCGACAGGCCCACCACGCCTTGGAGGGAGGCTTTCGGCTCGCTCGCCGCGAGCGCCGGTCGCCCGTCGAACAGGATGCTGTACGCACGCAGGGGCAGGGTGACGGCGGTCCGCGCCAGCGATTCGACCGGGGCGATGAGCTCGGGGAACGTGACCCCGAACACTCCGACGAGGAGCGTCGCGTACAGGCCGACGGGGAAGAGGCGGTTGCGGGGCTCGCCCGAAGAATGCCGGTCTCCCGCGCGACTCACGCCAGGTCTTCACCCCCCTCCAGGAAGCGTGCGTAGAGCTCCAGGTTCTCGAGGAAGATGCACGTGCCTCGGGCGACGGTCTCCATCGGGTTTTCCGCGATGCGAGTTGGGAGTTCCGTCTCGCGTTCTATGAGTTCGGGCAAGCCGCGCAGCAGACTGCCGCCACCGCACATCATGATGCCCGAGCCGACGAGGTCGGCGGCGAGTTCGGGTGGGGTGCGTTCGAGCACGTTCTTGATGGCGCCGATCACCTTCCGGATGGGTTCCTGCAGTGCCTCGCGGACGTCGACCGAACTGATGATCGCGCGCCGAGGGAGTCCTGTCAGGGAATCTCGACCGCGCACCTCCACGTCGATCTCCTCGTCGAGAGGAATCGCGGACCCCGCAGCGATCTTCAGCTTCTCGGCGGTGATCTGCCCGATGAGAATGTTGTACTTGTTGCGGACGTACTGCATCACCGAATCGCTGAAGTCGTCCCCCGCGACCCGCAGGCATTCGGCGGCCACGACGTTCGCGAGAGAGATAACAGCGACCTCCGAGGTGCCGCCGCCGATGTCGACGATCATGCAGCCGCGGGGTTCGTGCACCAGAATGTCGGCGCCGATCCCGGCAGCCGTCGGCTCGTCGACGAGGAACACACGGCGGGCTCCAGCCCGCTCGGCCGAGCTGATCACGGTTCGCTTCTCGACTTTCGTGATGCCCCACGGCACGGCGATCACGACCTGCGGCTTGATGAACCGCCGGCCACCGTGCGCGCGACGAATGAAGTAGCGCAGCATGGTTTCCGTGATCTCGAAGTCGGCGATGACGCCGCTCTTCATCGGTCGAACGGCCTCGAAGCCCGGTGGCGTGCGCCCCAGGTAGTCGAGGGCCGTGTTGCCCACCGCCATTCCGCCCAACAGAACGTTGTTCGTGCCGCGGCGGACCGCGACGACCGAAGGTTCGTCGACGACGATGCCGTGATCCCGCACGCTGACCAGTGTGTTCGCCGTGCCGAGGTCGATGCCCAGGTCCTCTGAGAACCGCCTCATCAACCATTCCGCTGGCCTCATCATTCGACCCCTCCAGGTCTGATGCGCGAATTGGACTGCGTGCAGTCCGCCCGAGCACAACGTAGCCTTTGGACGCTCGCCGTGGAAGCGTTGATCCCGGGAAAGCCCCCTGGCAGGCCGCGCCCGTGGCGATCGAGTAGGCGCGGATTGTGCACGGGATGTGAGTCGTTCTCCACACACAGGCGACGCCCCGGGGTATACGAAGTCCGCCGTACACGAAAAGAGCGGCTCGAAGCCGCTCTTCTCCTATCCGAAACGTCCGATTCCTACAGGATCTGATCGGGGTAACGGTCGTTCAGCAGGGTGTAGATCAGGTAGACCGCGCCTGCGAGGAGTGCAAATGTCGTGAAGATGATGCCCTCATCGATGCCGGCGCCGCCGGTGTCGACTTCTTCGAGGACGTCGGCTTCCGGCTCGGGAGCGCGCTTGGCGGACCTCTTGGCCTTGTCTGTCTTCTTGCGTGCCATGTCTCTTCCTCCGGTGTCCTAGTTGGTCCGCGCGGCGGACAGGTTGGTGGAGGCGTTGTCACCGGCGACAACCTTGCCGTTCTTCAGGGTCAGGCGAGCGAAGCAGAACTTCTTGCTGCTGTCGACTTCGCTGACGGTGGCTTCACCCTTGTAGCCTTCGGTAGCGTTGTAGATGGCGAAGCGAGCACCGGACTTCAGGTTCTCGGCGCCGCTCTGCAGTGCGATCGTGACGAGGTTGCCACTCGCGCCAACACGGCTGACGGTGCCGGTGACGAGCGGGTGCAAGGTCTCGAAGATCGAGGGGTAGCGGCGGTTGACCAGGTCGAGGAGAACGACCTTTTCGCGGATGGTCTGGTCCCGGGTTGCGATGATCGCGCCCTGGTCGCCGACCTTGGTGTTCAGGTTCTTGATGCTGAAGTTGGCGTCAGCGAGCTGCTTCAACGCGTCGTTCATCTTGGTCTCGGCCTCGTCCTTCACCTTCTCGGCGGCGATGGCCTTGTCCATGGAGGCTTTGGAGTCCTGGCGCGCCGCGGCCAGTTCGGTGTCGATCTTGCCCAGGTGGGAGGTAGCAGCCTTCAGCGTGCCCTCCATCGAGGTGAGGCGACCCTGCAGCGTGGCATTGTCGGCAACGGCCCTCTCGTTCTGGTTCTGCAGACCGGTGTTCGCCGTCGCGAGGATGCCGTTCTTGCGAAGCTCTTCGTTGTACTTGTTCTGGAACGCGGTCTTCTGCGACCTCAGCTCCTTGGTATCAACATCGTACTTCGTGAGGCTGGCGTCATGCTTCTGCTTCCAGTGGTCAGCCCGCTGGAGGTAGGTGCCAGAGAAGGCAACGAAGGCGCCGGCGAGGCCCAAGTTGAGAACGAGGAATACGCGACCAATAGGACTCATCGTACGAATTTGCTCCGCGAAGAGGATTTGCTGGGGGGGGAGCCAGCTTGTGGGACGGTTGTTTAGGGGGTGCTGCTTGCCAAGGACTTGCATCCCCGGCTGAGGGGAGGGTCACAGTGCGAGATCCACCCACGGGGCTGGGAATCCTAACTGCTTGCCGAATCTCGTCAAGGACCAGAAACAGCGTCGAGGGGATCCCCGGAAGAGACCCCACCCGAAGGGGACTTCGGCCTCCGGAGTGTATCCCAAGATCGCCGAAGCAGTGCCAGGAGGCCCAGTAGCGACAACAGCACCACCCAGGTGACGAGCGGACGGAGCCATGGCACCGCGCCCTGCCCCACCTCCGGCACGCGCAGCTCCACCTCGAGTTTCTCGCCTGATTCGTAGGACTTCGGCGGGAAGGGCAGCCCATCCCTCAGCCGTCCGTCGGGACCGACGACGACCGTCGCGCCGTCTACGGTGCAGCGCACGATTGGGAGGCGGGACTCCAGGGCCCGGCAAACCGTCAGCGCCACCATCTGTTGGAGCTCGGCGCCGCCCCGATACCAGTTCTCGTTGCTGATCACGACGATGAAGGCGGCGCCCTTGGCGGCCAGGTCTTCGGTCACGTCGGGAAACGCGTTGTCGTAGCAGATCATCGCGCCGAAGCGGACGCCGTCCGCGGTCTCCAAGAGAGGGCGCGGCGAACCCGGTGCGGTCTCGGGGAGATACACCCCCATCGCCTCCTCGAACCACCTGCGCACCCAGTCACTCCATGACTTCGGGAGGTAGTCGAGAAACGGTTGGTGCTCGCCACCGGGGACCACGTGCTGCTTCTCGTGGTGGCCCACGTAACGTCCGCGGTCGTCGACCAACAGCGCGACGACGATGGGCCGCGCACCTTTGCGCTCGAGAATGCCCCCCTCGATCAGCCGTGTGTTCCGCGCGAGGGCGAACTTCAATTCGGCCTTACGAGGAATCGGATGCACGACCGGCGACTCGGAAGACCCCGTCACGCGATGCGCGCAGATCCCCTCCGGCCAGATCACGAGATCCGGCGGGTTCGGCGCGTCGGGCCCGGCGAGACGCTTGGTCGGGTAGAAGACCCTGTCGAGGACGAGACCCCTCTGCGTCTCGGGTCTCGTGAACGGGCGGATCCGCGGCTCGAAGAGCAACATCCGCACGGTCTTCGTCGGGCCCTCCGTCTGCGTCCCCGCGGGGATCATCGAGGCCGCGTAGACACCCACCGTCACGAGGAGAACGATCAGGCTCCGGCGGTGCGCGGGACGACCGACCCGCCACGCGCGGTACAAGTCCACGCTCGCCCCCGCGAGCACGCCGATCAGCACGTTGACGAAGATCTCACCCCCCCACCGGAGGCCGCCGAGAAGCACCGGCCACTCCCAGAGACAGTGCGCCGGCTGGACGTGAGGATACTGGATTTCGACGAAGTGGCCACGCATCCAGTGCACCCCAGCGAGCGCGAGGCCAAACGCGATCGACGAAGGGATCACGCGACCGAGCGCCCTGGTCCACACCGCCGCGAGGACGTAGTAGAGCCCCCCGAGGAGGCCTACCCCGATGTAGGCCGGCAACGTGATGTGCCGCAGCGAGTAGGAGAAGAACAGCATGTGCGCCAGCCCGACCAGATAGACCGCGCGCTTGCGCTTCTCGCCTGCCTCGCCCGTGGCGAGGGCGTAGAACGCCATCCACCCGGCGAACACCAGCAACTCCGCTCCCGGGAACCACGCCGGCGGCGAGGCCGCACACAATCCGAGTGCCGCGCAGAAAACGAGCCCCCACCTCATGCGCCGTAGGACTCGTAGTCCGCGTAGAACACGACCGGCAGCACGAGGTCGGCGGTCGCCTCCGTGTCAGGAGGAATCAGGGCGTACGCCTTGCCCTTCGTCAAACCGAACGGATCCCCGCTGGGCTTGGATGGACCGAGTTCCGCGATCAGGGTGCCGTCCGACTCGCACCGGAGCGAAGTCGGTACCGCCTGTTCCCGCCAGTTCTTCCTGAACGGCACGCCGGCGACGCGAGCCCGCAGCGGTTCTGCCGCCAGCTCCTCGTCCGGCGCGCCGGACAAGAGAGCGATCAACGGGCGCACGAGCAGATCGAAGACCGTGAACGTCGACGCCGGATTCCCCGGCAAGCCGAACACGAATGTCTTCCGGCGCAGCTCGGTGACCTTCGCGCCCGCCGTGTCGAGACGGCTGCCGAAGTACGCGGGCTTGCCCGGCTTCAACTTGACTCCGTGAAACACGCGCTCGATCCCGAGTTCGCCGAGGATGTCGTGCACGAGGTCGTGGCTGCCCTTCGAGACGCCACCGATCGTCAGCAGCACATCTGCCCGATCGAGGCCATCGGTGAGCTTGGCACGGAGGTCGTGATCGTTGTCCTTGGCGATGCCGAGAAGGAAGGGCTCGCCGCCGCACGCCTGGACCTGGGCCGCGAGGGCGTACGCGTTCGAATTCCTCACCTGGTGCGACGCGGGGACCCTTGCGATGTCCACGACTTCGTCGCCGGTCGCGAGGACCGCGACGACCGGACGCCGGAACACGGGCACCGGATCGATGCCGAGCACCGCCAGGGCGCCGATCTCGGCGGCTCCGATCCGCGTCCCCGCTCCGAGCAACAGGTCCCCGACTTCGACTTCGGAACCGACCGGTCGGATGTTGGCTGCGCGGGAAACTTCCTGCGTGAGCTCCACCGTCTGCCCTTCATCGACGTACCCGGACGTGTTTTCCACGGGTACGACCGCGTCCACGGTCGCGGGCACCACGGCGCCCGTCATGATCCGAATCGCCTCACCATCGGCGACCTCGCCATCAAAAGGGTGTCCGGCCAGACACGCGCCGACGACCTCCAGCCGGGTGCCGACCGGCAACCCGGGCGCACCGGCGCGGACCGCGTAGCCATCCATGGCGGACCGGTCCGTCGCCGGCCACGGGGTGTCCGCCCGGTAGTCCTGGGCCAGCCGTCGTCCCAGAGATCCCAACAGGGTCAGGCTCTCGAGGTCCACCATGGTGTCCACCACTCGTCGCACCAGATCGCGGGCCTCGTCGAGCGAAATCAGTTCTGCCATGAAGATCTTTGTAGTTTGTCGAAAGGTCTACGTATCCCACCATGTCGCGAACGAGACGCGGTTTCCACCGAGCACCTTCCACAGGGATCTCGTCCGTTCCGATTCCCCGGTAACGTAGCACCATGCGCCACCCCTTCTCCACGATCGCCCTCCTGACCTGCATCGGCGGTCTCGGATGCAGTGATTCCGGAGCGACCGCGAAGAAGGGCAACGGTCGGGCTGACGAGCGCCCGCCCCTGGTCCGGACCGAAATCGTGGCCAAGCGGCGAGTGCAACGAAAGGTCGAGACCACGTCCTACCTGGAATCCGAGCACACGGTCGTCGTCGTGTCGCGAGTCCTCGGTCGGATCAGCGAAGTCCTGACGGACGAGGGAAAGAAGGTCGTAAAGGGTCAGGTCCTCGCCAGACTCGACGACCGTGAGATCCGCGCTTCCCTCCTGCAGATCACCTCCCAGGTGCAGGACAAGAAGCACCGCCTGGAGCTCGCAAAGCTCGAACACGAGGCGACCCAGCATCGCCAGGACCAAGCCGACACCGAGTTCCAGAAGGCTACAAAAGACCTCAAGCGTCTGACGAATCTCGACCCGGAACTGGTCTCGCCCAAGGACCTCGACGACGCGAAGTACGCCAAGGACAGCGCAACCGCCGCCCTCAAGATCGCCCAGTTCCAGACTCGAAAGGCCGTCCTCGACATCACGACTGCGGCCCAGACGATCAAGGAATGGGAAGCGAAGGAAGCCGAGTCCAAAATCCAGCTCGCGGAACACGAGATCCTCGCTCCGATGAACGGCGTGGTCAGCCGGCGAGAGGTAAAAGGCGGCGAAGCGATCACCACCGCGACGGAGTTGTTCGAAGTCGTCGACATCACGAGCCTGATCACCTACCTCGACCGTCCGCAACAGGAACTGGGCCTGATCCAGAACGCCAAGGTCGTCGTGTTCACCACCGACGCGTTTCCAGGTCGCGAGTTCAAGGCAGACATCGACGTGATCAGTCCCGTCGTCGACCGCGGCACCGGCTCATTCAAGATCCGCGTCCGCATCCGCGAGGATGACGCGACCGTGCTCCTGCCCGGGCTGTTCATGCGCGCCGACATCATCACCGAGGAGGACCGCGAGGCGACCATGATCCCGAAGACCGCCGTGCTCTCCGACGGAGAGGACTCGGTCGTGTTCTTCATCCGGGACCCCCTCGACGGGAAGGGCAAGGCTCGTCGCATGCGCCTGGAGACCGGCATCGAAGACGATACTTCGATCGAGTGCCGCAATAGCGGCGCACAAGGCCTGCGCCCCGGCGACCTGATCATCGTCAGCGGACAACAGGACCTCAAAGACCAGACCGAAGTCGAGATCAGCAAGGACTGATGGAAGCAGACCGGTCGTTCTTCGGGTTCACCGCGTCGCGCCCGGTGGCGATCACGATGTTGGTCGCGGCATTCGTCGTGTTCGGGCTCGTCGGCTACAACCGTCTCCCCGTCAACCTCCTGCCGGAGATCGCCCACCCGATCGTCACGATCCGCACCGAGTACCCCGGCGCCAGTCCGCAGGACGTGGAGGAACGGGTCAGCGAACGGATTCAGGAGCAGGTCGCCGTAATCAACGGCGTACAGCGCGTCGTTTCGATCAGCCGACCCGAGGTCAGCGACGTACTGCTCACGTTCTCGTGGGGCACGAAGATGGTGTTCGCGGTGTCGGACATTCGCGAACGCCTGGACCGCGTGTTCCTGCCAAGGGGCGCCGAGCGCCCGCTGGTGCTGCGCTACGACCCGAGCCTCGACCCGGTAATGACGCTCGGCCTGACCGGCAACCGATCGCTCGTCGAGTTGCGCCACATCGCGGAGGAGGAGCTCGAGCGGGAGTTGTCCGAGCTCGATGGCGTCGCGGCGGTGAAGATCCGCGGCGGCGAGGAAGAAGAGATCCGCATCGCCGTCAACGAGAAGTCGCTGACTCTCTACGGCCTCGACATCAGCTTGATCGGCCAGCGTCTCGCCGCCGAGAACCTCAACAGCGCCGCGGGGGTCGTCGAAGAGGGCAAAACCGAGTACCTCGTCCGCGCGCTGAACGAGTTCAAGAGCCTCGACGAAATCCGTGATGTCGTCCTGCTGCGTCGGGATGACGTCTCGATCCGACTAAAGGACGTCGCGAAGGTCACGCGCGTTCCCAAGGACAGGGAGGTCGTCAGCCGCATCGACGGTCGACAGTGCGTGCTGATCGACATCTACAAGGAGGCGGGCGCGAACATCGTGAAACTCTGCGAGGACCTGGAGGACCGGGTCTACGGCACCCAGGAGCAGCGCAAGTTCGTCGCCGACGGCGAACACGAGAAAGAGTTCGTGCCCGAGATCGAAGGCGTCGACAAGGAGACCAGACGCCTGGTTCGCCTCGAACGGTTTCGCGACCGCGCGAAGCGGCGCGGGATGATCAACTACCTGGCGTTCGAGTTGGGCTCGTACGGCGCGGACCTGAAGCTCCTGCAGAATCAGTCGCAGTTCATCACATCGTCGATCGACGACGTGAAAGAGAGCGCGCTCTACGGCGGACTGTTCGCGATCCTCGTGATCTACCTGTTCCTCCGGAGGTTCCGGGCGACAGCGATCTTGTTCGTCTCGATACCGGTGAGCCTCGTGGCGACGTTCGCGCCGATGTTCCTGACGGACATCGACATGAACATCATGTCGCTGGGTGGTCTGGCGCTCGGTGTCGGCATGCTGGTCGACAACTCGATCGTGGTGCTCGAATCGATCACCCGGGCCCAGGAGGAAGGACACGATCTCCGCCGCTCCGCCGTCCTCGGCGTATCGCGCGTCGCGAGCGCCGTCATCGCGAGCACGCTGACGACCGTGGCAGTGTTCTTCCCGATCGTCTTCGTGGAGGGCGTCGCCGGGCAGTTGTTCCGGGACCAGGCGCTGACCGTCGTCTACGCGCTGCTGATGTCGCTTCTCGCCGCGCTGTTCGTCATTCCGATGCTCGCGGCGCGCAAGCAGGAGGAACTGATGGCGATGGCAGGATCGATCATGATCCTGCCCATGCTGGAGACGGTTCGCGACGGCGCCCCCGACGCCGTCGCGAAACCCGGCTCGAAGGTCGGGAGGTTCCTGCAGTTCATCATCGTCAAGTCGTTCCGCGTGGTGCTCATGGTCGGCGGCCTGATCGGCACGCTCGTCCGTTACATCCTGCTCCCGTTCACCTTCTCGTTCGATCGGACCTATCGATTCGTCGCGCGGTCCTACCCACCGATTCTGCAGGCCGCCCTCCGGCACCGCGCGACGGTACTGATCGCCGCGCTCACCCTGCTTGTCGTCGCCGGCTGGCGCGCGAACACGCTGGGCAATGAACTCCTGCCAGAAGTGCACCAGGGCGAGTTCTACCTCGATACCTTCCTGCCGCGAGACGCGACCGTCGAGCGCAACGACGAAGTCGTGCGCAAGGTCGAGGAAGAGATCAAGAAACTGCCCAACGTGAAGAGCACGTTCCTGGCCTGCGGTGTCGACAAGAAGGAACTCAACGACTCGGACCAGGGTGAGCATTCCGCCCGCATCCTGATCAAGCTGCGACCGGACAAGAACCGCGAAGTCCAGGAAGAGCACGTACGTGACCAGATCCGGGAGATCGTGCGCCTGCACCCCGAGATTCAGGGTTCGCGCTTCGCTCGACCAAGCGTGCTCGCGTTCAACGCACCAGTCGTCGTCGAGGTGTTCGGGCGCAACCTCGTCCAGCTGCGGCGGGCGTGCGAGACAGTGAAGGAGGCCATGTCGCGAGTACCCGGACTGCGCGACGTGCGCTCGACACTCCAGCGAGGGAACTCCGAGATCTCGATCCGTCTCGACCGGGACAAGCTCGCCGCGCTGAGTCTCGACTCCCGCGTCATCACGACGATGCTGCAGAACAAGGTGCAGGGCGACGTGCCGACCCTGTTCGCCGAGCGCGACCGCAAGATCGACATGATGGTCCGGCTCGATCGCACG
>CAYYAQ010000023.1:0-5284 GCA_964469555.1 uncultured candidatus Brocadiaceae bacterium
TTTTCAGCCTTCAAGTAATCCACCAGGCGTTTGACGTTGTCGTCGACGCCCTTCACGCAACGCAGGTAGCGCTTGAGGTATTTCTGATACACGCGGCGACCGTACTCGGGTTCTTGCAAGGACTGATCAACTCTCAACCTCTTGCCCAGGCCCCATGAATCACAACGCCTCGTCACCCCTGCGCCGATCACCGACACCAGGGAATCACCGCTGCCACGGGTGGCCACGGAGCCTTGGCCTTTCGCAGGTTGATGGAACAGATTCGAGGGCTCAGGGATCTTGACGGAGGCCAGGTAGCTGTCGTACTTCTTGTCATTCCTGAACATGTCGTGCGGGGCCTTGAAATGGTGCATCAAGAAGAAAGGTCTCGTGCGATCCCAACCTTCCTCGAGCCAGGCCAAGCCCTTGTCAGTGATGGCGGTGCTCGAGTGTTTTCCTCGTTCCGTGATCACATTCTTGGGCCACCTCTTCTCACCTCGAATGCGGAATTGAGGATTGAAGTACTTCCCCTGGCCGGGAAGGACGCAGTAGTGGTCGAAGGAAGCGGGTTCTTGTTTCAGGTGCCACTTGCCAATCATGGCCGTGTGGTAGCCGGCCTTCTTCATCTCGAGGGCCAGGTGCTGATTGGCGGGTTCGATCCTGCCGAGGAGGTCGAGCACGCCATTGGTTTGCGAATACTGCCCCGTGATGATGCTGGCTCGACTGGGGGTGCAAATGGAGTTGTTGCAGTACACGTTCTCAAAACGCATGCCCCCCTTGGCCAGCTGGTCGAGGGTGGGGGTGGGATCGAGTTTGGCCAGTCGACTTCCATAACAGCCGAAGGCCTGCGTGGTGTGGTCGTCTGACATGATGAAGAGAATGTTCGGTCGCCCGGTGTTCCGCCGCCGCACTCTGTCCTGCGCCGGGATGTGATCGGGAACGATTGCGCGGGAGCTGCGATCGCCGACCCTGAAGTACCCGAGTCCCTTGCCCCCCTGATCCGCGATCATCCAAACTGCGCCTGGCCGGGTCGATCGCCTGTCTTGCCCACCGACCGCGATCTCGCCGTAGGGTTTGCGCTCACCGCGTCGGGACATCCAGTACAGGCTCACAGGACTCTTGCTGCGGTTGATGAACACCACGTCGAAGAGTTTCCCGTCGGGCTTGGACGCCGGCGCGGAGAGCTTCCCGACGAGTGGATGCCATGCCAATCTGGGCAGGGATGCGACACGGCGCCGCGGCTTCCTGGCAAACTCCTTCGGAGCGCGGGCTCGTAGCTCCGCGAGCTTGGTGGCGTGCTCTTTCACTGCTGCCAGGTTGGTCCACTCGTAGGGATCCCGGGCGGTGTCGTAGAGCTCCTCGTCGCCGTTCGCGTAGTGGATGTAGCGCCAGCCCTCGGCACTCAGACCGAAGCTGCCAGGAGTCTGCAGGTGCGTCACCGACACGTGCGGCCACGCGGCGGCGGGATCCTCGAGCAAGGGCACCAAACTCGGCCCGTCGTTGTCCCTCCTCGGCGGCAAGCCACAGAGTTGAAGGAGCGTCGGGTACAGGCTCAGCAGATTCACCGGTCGCGTCGATACCCCGGGCTTGGTGCCAGCTGGCAGGCCCGGAACTCCCGCAGGCACCCGCACCATCAGCGGCACGCGGGTGCAGACGCGCCAGGCGGTGAACTTCTGCCAGTGCTGCTTCTCGCCCAGGTGCCAGCCGTGGTCCGACCACAGCACGACGATCGTGTTGTCCGCGTTCGGCCCCTTCTCCAGCGCGTCCATCACGCGTCCCACCATCGCGTCGGCGAAGGCGATCGAAGCCAGGTAGGCTTGCACTGCGGGCCGCCACTGCTTGTGGGCGCGGATGTGCGCGAAGTAACGATTGGGACCAGCGCGCTTGCCGCTGGGCGGCAGGTCGTCGAGGTCCGAGGCCTTGTAACCAGGCGGCAACTGCACCGACTCGAGGGGAAACTGCTCGAAGTACTTCTTCGGCACGAACCACGGCTCGTGGGGCCGATAGATTCCACAGGCCAGGAAGAACGGCTTGTCGTGCTTGCGTCGCAGCTGCTTGCCGACCCACTGGGAGACCAACCAGTCCCCACCGAACTCCTCGTCGGTGGCATCCAGGGGCGCCCAATCGGTCTCCTTGTACTGCCATGGCCCACCGACCGGCAGGCTCACGGGTCGGCGCTTGGGGTAGAGCGTGCGCGGGAACGGGTTCTCGGTGGTCTTCTCAGGGAAGTACTCGTCCCAGGACCGAGCATCGATGAAGTAGTGCAGCATCTTGCCCGAGCCCGCCGACCAGTAGCCATGGCGCGCGAACGTCTTCGGCATCAACTCGGCCTTGGGTAGCACCTCGCGCATCTTCTGCCCATTGGCGTAGACACCGCTGCGGTGCGGCGACCGGCCCGTGAAGATGGCGGTCCGCGACGGATTGCACGCGGGGGCTGCGCAGTGCGCGTTCGTGAACAGGATGCTCGATTTCGCCAATCTGTCGAGATTCGGCGTCTTGGCCTGAGGATGCCCACCCATGCAGCCGAGCCAGTCGTTGAGATCGTCCACGGCGATGAATAGCACGTTGGGCCGTGCCGCCTGCTCCTGAGCAAGCGACAGCGGGGAGAGTGCGGCACACATGCTGGCGACGAGAGCGAGGTGGTTCATGACTTCAGGATGGTAGGGGGCCACGCTCGCAACGACGCGGATACGCCGCAGATTCAGCTGGACCGCTGGCCGACACCGCGTGCGGTCGGAAGGTCACACCGCGATTCTCGCCGGCGTCTACTGCTCTCTCGTTTGTTTGGTGCTCGGTCGGACGCGTGATCGACGCTACCAAGCCAGAGTCATCTGCAGCCCGGCTTTCCCAACTCGAGGAGGATCTCGATCGCGATGGGCTCGCCCTGGCTGGCGAGATCGACCAGTGACGCGTGTTCGGTGGGCATGAGCGCGGACCCAATCGCGGGCACGGGGCCGGCCCGGAGAATTGTATTCGCTCTTTGATCTCACCGCCTCAGTCCCCTCGCGTATGCGCAACAAGAGCAGCGGAGACCGCTAGACCAGTTACTCCTTCTCACCGACGAAAGTAGCGAGCTATGCTGTCGCATCTGGAGTAGACGTCCTCCCGTGAATCCTATGCCCTCCGCTCTTGCCCGCTTCCTCGCCGTCGCCACCGTTGAGGACAAGGGCGCGAACATCAACGGTACGGTGTCGACGAACGGTGTGGAGGTCGTGCTCGGTCGATAGTCGAGTCCGTGTGGCTGTGACCCTGGGGGCTATTTCCACGCATGTCTCGAGCCGATCGGTGTGATTCGTAGGTTTGATTTTTCTCCGAAACAACGCTAAGGAGTCCATTCATGCGCAAGACCCGCATTGTTTATGTCGGAACCAGGACATGGCAGCTCACCAACCAGCATCTTGACTACTTCCTCAGAAACGACGCGAACATCGTGGCCTACGTAGAGTCGCCCCTGGAGAACATCGTCACGACAACCACCCCATCGGGCTCCTACAAGAACATCCATGATGTGGCTATCGAGCTGGGGAAGCCCCTCTACTGCCCGAAGACTCCCAAAGACCCCGAGTTCATAGAGACCATCAAGGGCATCGACCCCGACGTGATCATCGTCTGCGGGTACCAGTTCTACATCCCTGAAACGGTGCTCAACATTCCTCGTCAGGGAGTCGTCAATTTTCACACGTCTCTTCTGCCCCGGCATTGTGGCAGGCACCCCGGTTTTCAGACCATCTGGTACGGGGACAAGGAGACGGGCATGACCCTTCACTACATGGATGCGGGGTTGGATACCGGCGACATCATCTCCGACAACCGCGTACCGGTCCTCCCAGGAGACACGGTGGATTCGCTGTACCAGCGCATCTGGGACAACTGTGAACCGATGGTCAAGCAGCTTCTGGATGACCTGGACAGTGACAGCGTCCCCCGGAAACCACAGGACCCTGACCTCTACTTCTACAATTACGAACTGGACGAACGTGATTACGAGCTGGACTTCAGGCAACCCGCCCAGCTTCTCAAGAACAGGGTCGACATGATGCCCGGCAAGTTCTTCATCGTCTACCAGGACCAGAAGCTCTACGTGAGTGAGTGTTCCACGGTCGAAGAATCGTCTTATTCCAGACAGTTCAGATTGCGCGTTCCCTTTCTCCATAACGGAAAGCTCACTCTGGCTACACCGAGGTCGTTCCTGCAGATTGATAGAGTCGTGAAAGAAGGCAGCGACGTGGACCCGTTGACCCTCATGGACAAAAGTGGATTGAAAGTTGTGAGTTGATGCGGTGCTTCACGCCGACACGAGAACTACAAAATGAAATCAACCCTCTGCCTGGTAGTACTCCTGAGTGGGTGCCTCAACAGCCCGACTCAACCTGACGAGAAGGCGAGAATCGTCTTCATCTCCGGTGCGCCCAGTCATGCCCGGATGAAGCATGAGCACCGCGCCGGCAACATGATCCTCGCCAAGGCGCTCAACGAATCGGGGCTGAACGTGGAAGCGATCATGGTGCCACACTACGGATACCCCGAGGATCCCAGCATCCTTCAGAACGCGGCGACGGTCGTCATCTTCTGCACCGGACATCGAGGTCACGTGTTGAACAAACACCTGGACGAGTTCGACAAGCTGATGAAGAAGGGAACCGGAGTCGTGATGATCCACTGGGCGACGGAAGCCGAGAAGGGCACGCGGGGAGCGAAGTTCCTCGAGTGGATGGGTGGATTCTGTGATCTCCACTGGTCGGTGAACCCACACTGGACGCCGAAGTTCAGAGATTTCCCAGCCCATCCGATTTGCAACGGTGTGAAGCCATTCAGCGTGAACGATGAATGGTACTACCACATGCGTTTCGTCGATGGCCTTCAGGGGGTGACGCCGATCCTGTCCGACTTGCCCGGCCCACGGACGCTACGCCGGAGGGATGGCGCGCGCAGCGGCAACCCAACTGTGCGCAAGGCCGTGGCGGCTGGCAAGAAGCAGCACGTCGCGTGGGCCTATGACCGGCCAGGTGGGGGACGTGGATTCGGATTCACCGGCGCACACAATCACGTCAGCTGGCAGCACAAGGATTTTCGCACGGTCATGCTCAACGCCATCTTGTGGACCGCCAAGGTCGAAGTTCCCGGAGATGGTTGCCCATCCGCTGACATCTCGAAGGCCGAGATTGAAGCGAACTTGGACGCAGGTCGCAGGCATCCATGACTTCGTGCTGAAGGAGAGTGGACCTGGCTTCGACGAGGTTCGCGTCGCGTTCGCGCTCGAGCTGTTCGGCTACAGGTCCGATCGCGTCATAGACATAGTAGTTGC
>CAYYAQ010000023.1:5317-19749 GCA_964469555.1 uncultured candidatus Brocadiaceae bacterium
GGACGCGAGGATTCACCAACGGACGTTGGAGGCTCGGTCGGGATGCTCATTGTTCACCATTGCGCCCGGGGTCGTTGCGATGAAAAAGCGATGATGACGGCTGTGTTGGGACGCATCGCTGAGGGCTCGCAAACGGACGGAGAGAGCGGGGTGATTGTGTCACTCGCCCGCGGTGTTTCCAATAGAAACGGCCCCGACGGGGCAGTGGTGACGCGTTCTCTGGTATCATCACGCGGCGCTGATCTGGTCGAATCTCGATCGCCGCATCTCCACCTCCTCTGAAGACCCGCACTTCAAGACAGTCTCTTCAATGCGCTGTCATGAACCCTGCAAACGGTACGACAAGATGGAAATCCATCGCACAATCAGATCCTGCGGTTTGTTTGCCGGGCTGGTCCTGGCCGTCGTGAACTCGAACATCCAGGCCCAGACCGCGTCCTGGTACTTGGAACTCGGGGTGGGGCAGACCGTGCTCGATTACAAGGGGAGCAATCACGGAGTCTTGGGGACCACGAACAAGGTCGAGAGCAGTGATCCCTCCTGGACCAGTTCCGGGTTCCTCGGCAACGCCTTGCAGTTCGATGGCGACGATCTTGTGACCATCCCGAATAGCAAGGCGCTACACCTCCCGGGCGACATGACGATCTGCGCGTCGTTCTACATCGATAAGTTCAACACGGACTGGGTACGGCTTGTCGGGACGATGGAGGGTACTGGCGGCACCAATCGCAACTACGGCCTCTGGTACAATCCGACCGGAATAACTCTCTTCCAGATCTACGCCGGCAGAAACAGGGTGGGGGATGCACGGGCGCGATTACCCATCGTCGCCGGACGGTGGTACACCATGGTTGGTGTCAAACAAGGAACCAGCATGCGGCTCTATGTGAACGGTACCCGGATCGGAACCGGAACCCTGTCCGCGGCTATCCTTGCCAACACGGCGCCGATCACGATCGGGAGGGCACCCATACACACCGGGCACAAGGGCAGGATCGACCAGGTCGTGATCTACAACCGCGCGCTCTCCGACAGTGAAATCCGCACTGGCTACGCCTTCGCGTCGTTCGCTAGTGACGTACCCACGATCTCTGTATCCAAAGGCGGGTCGCAGAACCTCACCCTGGCCACGAGTACCGCCCTCGCCGGCAAGCGCTACTGGATCTTCGGATCGTTGAAAGGGATTCTGCCGGGTATCACGGTGGCGGGCGTCCACATCAACCTGATACCGGACGCGTACACCACGCTGCTGATGGGATTGGGCAACTCCGCGATCTTCAAGGACTTCCGGGGCACGCTCAGCGCGACCGGCGCGGCGACCGCGTCGCTCAACCTTCCGGCGATGCTTCCGATACCGATCGGGACCAGGCTCCACCATGCGTACCTCGTCTACGACGCGACGACGGGACAGATCTACAAGTCGAGCAATCCGGCGTCGGTAGTGTTCAACTAGGGGCATCCCCTCCGGTCATCTGCTCCAGGAAGGTCGCCAGGTCCTTGCGAAATCGGAGGCGGCCTTTTTTCTCGGGGTCAGTTCTGGGAAGCGGTCGTGAACATCAACGCGGGCAGGCCATCCCGGTTGTAGAGGTTGGCGAAGCGGCTTCGCCGGCTGAAGGCGTACCGAGCGTGGGTTGGATGCTCCACGGCCTCGCTACTGACGACGACCGTGTCGCCGTCGATCGTCGCGTCAGCCCAACTCCACTTGCCGTCGGCGCCGGCGATCTCGAAGCCCTGGATCTTCTCGGCGTGCTTGAACGCGAGGCCCTTGCCCACGTGATCGAAGGTGATCGTCACGGAGGCGCCGTCGATCTTGTGGGACCGGTAGACCGGTCCGCTGATGGCGACGTCGCGACCGTATACCGCGCCGAGGGCGACTTGCACGGCGCGATGGCCGTAGCCTGATTTGTTCTGCGGGTGAATGCCCGGCGCGAGATCGACCGCGGTCACCAGGGGTGCGTTCTGGATCTTGGTCAACTTGATGTGTTGCAAGGGATAGGTCATCGCGGGGGTATTCGACCCGAGGTTCTTCGGCAGCTTGCTCGAGAACTTGACCGCGAGACGGTTCTCAGGATTGCCCGTGTTCCAGGCCGGCCCACCACCGCTCGGCTTTTGCACGTGCAGAAACCAAAAGTCGCCCTGACCCCACGCCTTGCGCCAGCCGGTGATCAGGGCGTTCATCGTGGTGAACTGGTCGACGCCCGGAAGTTGCGTCCCCGATTCGCCCTGATCCCACAGCACACCGCGAATGCCGTAGGGCACCATCGGTTGGACGAAGCGTTTGTACAGGTCGCCGATTCGAGCCGGGCCACGGGGTTTCCGTGGGGGATTCTTGCCGTTCGCCTTGGCCTTCTCGGCCAGCTCTTTCCATTTGGCCAGTTCCTTGGCGTGGTGCTTCTTCACCGAATCGATCCCTTTGCCGCCGTAGATTTTCGCGGACAGCGCCTTGTCTGCTTTCGCCATCGCCGGGCTGAGCCAGCGTCCCGATGGCGTGCCGCCGGCAGCGCCGACCATCAGGCCAACAGGGATGCCCAGTTCCTGGTGCAATCGGAACCCGAAGGCGAAGTGGATGGCCGAGAAGCCCTGGATCGTCTTGGCGTCGGCGATCTTCCAGCCACCTTGGTAGAGACGAAGGTCGGGGTAGGTAGCGCCGGCCCACCTGGTCAGCAGCGGATCGTTCTTGGCGTAGTTGCGCACGCGACCTGCCATGTTCGACTGGCCCGAGCCAACCCAGACCTCACCGATCGCCACATCCTGGAGCACGATCGTCGTGGTGCCAGTAACCGTTAGAGCCGACGCCGGTCCCGGCGTCATCGGGTCGAGCTTCAGCATCCACTCGCCGTTCTCGCCCGTGACCGTGCGCTTGGTTTGAGTTCGAAAGGCGACCGATACCTTTTCTCCCGCCGTGGCGGTGCCCCAGATCGGCACGGCCAGATCGCGCTGCAGGACCATGTGATCGGAGAACATCTTGTCGACCGCAAGCCTTGCCTGGGACGGCAGCGCGCAAGCGAGGATGGAAGCGAACACGAAGAACAGACTCGAGCGACGTGACATGTCATTCTCTCCATGGTGGACGAGGTAGTTCGGGTGACGATACTCGGCGTGGTTCCTCGACAGATACGGTTCGGTGTGCGAACTTCACGATTGTGCACACCCACTCCCCGCTCTGGCTTGCCTTACTTGCGTGTCTCGCGCCACTCTCGCTCACCGCGCAATCGCCGCGGTCCGTCACGAAGAAGCTGCCCCTCAAGGGTGAGGTGTTTACGGTCGAGGGTCGGAAGGCATTCCTGATCCTGCCGCCAAAGCAAAAGTCCAAGGGTCCCATTCCCTGGGTTTGGTACGCGCCCACGCTGCCGCGCCTGCCGTCGAAGGCGGAGAAGTGGATGTTCGACAAGTTTGTCGCCGCGGGAATGGCCATCGCAGGCGTGGACGTGGGGGAGTCCAACGGCAGTCCGGCAGGACGCGCCATCTACTCGGCGTTGCACCAGGAGCTAGTGAAGAAGCGCGGGCTGACCAAGCGAGCCTGTTTGTTGGCGCGAAGCCGCGGCGGCCTGATGCTCTACAACTGGGCGGTCGAGAACCCCGCGTCCGTGGCGTGCATCGCAGGCATCTACCCGGTCTGCAACCTCAGTAGCTGGCCGGGACTCGCGCGGGCTTGCGGGGCCTACGGGATGGACGAGACCGAGCTCGCGAAGTCTCTCCGCGCGCACAATCCGATCGACCGACTCGCCCCGCTCGCCAAGGCCAAGGTCCCCATCTTCCACATTCACGGGGATCGCGACGGGACCGTTCCTCTCGCACAGAACTCTGGAGAGTTGAAGAAGCGCTACACGCGGCTCAAGGGACCGATGGTGCTCGAGGTTGTGAAGGGCCAGGGCCACAACATGTGGCGCGGATGGTTCGAGAGCCAGAAGTTGGTCGACTTCGTCATCAAGCACGCCAGGCTCCAGCGGAAGAAGCCGAAGAAGAGGGGCTACACGTACGTCATCCCCTTCGACAAGATTCCACCGGCGCCCGCACTGACGCCGAAGCAGGCGCTGAAGAGCTTCAAGCTGCACGAGGACTTCGAGATCTCGGTCGTAGCAAGCGATCCGATGATCCAGAGCCCGGTCGCCATCCGATTCGACGGCGATGGCCGCATGTGGGTCGTCGAGATGCGCGCCTACATGCTCAACGCCAAGGGCGAGGGAGAGGAGCGACCGATCGGTCGCATCTCGATCCTCACCGACACCGATCAAGACGGCGTCTTCGACGACTACAAGGTGTTTCTGGACGGGCTGGTCCTGCCACGGGCGATCGCGTTCTACAAGAACGGCATCCTGTACGGCGGCCATCGCAAGCTCTACTTCGTCGAGAACGTCCACGACAAGGCGGGCAAGAGAACGGTGATCGACGAGCACTACACCGCGAACCAGAACGTCGAACATCGGAGCAATGGACTCCTGCGCGGACTGGACAACTGGATCTACAACGTGAAGTCCGACGCGCGCTACCGCGAGGTAGACGGCAAGTGGGTGAAGGAGCGCACGACCTATCGCGGCCAGTGGGGGATGTCGCAGGACAACTACGGTCGGCTGTACTACAACGAGAACTGGTTCGGGATGAAGGCTGACCAGCTGATGCCGAACGCCCTGATGCGAAACACCAACTCCACGAAGAAAATGGGGGACACGGTCACGCTGTCGCACCGCGACAGGGTGTTCCCTGCGCGCATCACGCCTGGAGTCAATCGCGGCGGCGAGGGCGCCATCGACGACAAGGGGTACCTGACCGCGGTGACGGCGGCCTGCGGTCCGGTGTGCTACCGCGGTGACCAGTTTCCCAAGCGGTTCAGGAACACCGCTTTCTTCTGCGAGCCGTCGGCTCACTTCGTCCGCATGCTCGCCTTGACCTCGACGGATGGTCTGACCGCGGGCAAGCACGCGCTGAAGAACAGGGAGTTCCTCGCCTCGACGGACGAGCGCTTTCGTCCCGTCAACCTGTGCAACGCGCCGGACGGCAGCCTGTTCCTGGTCGACCTCTACCACGGAGTGTTGCAGCACAAGGCGTATCTCACCCGCTACCTTCGCGAGCACGTCAAGCACCGCAACCTCGAGAGCAATCCGCGACTGGGGCGGGTGTACCGGATCCGCTACCGAGACAACAAGCTCGGCGCGCAGCCGCGGATGCTGAAGAAGAGCGCCGCGGAGCTGGTCACGCACCTCGCTCACCCCAACGGCTGGTGGCGGGACACGGCGCAGCAGATGATCATCGACCGCCAGGACCGGTCGGTCGTCTCCGCGCTCAACGCCCTGGCGTCTGACCAGCGCAAGCCTCTCGGACAGATTCACGCGCTGTGGACACTGGAAGGGCTGGCCGCGATCAACATCACCGCCATCTCCGCGGCGCTGCAGTCCGAGAATCCGCGGGTACTGGAAATGGCGATCCGACTGTCTGAATCGCTGACTGATGCAAGCGACGTCAAGCGCTTGATCCCTCGGTTCGTCGGTTTGGCGAAGCGGACAGAGGTCGTCGTGCTGCGGCAACTGGCCGCCAGCCTCGGTCGCTTTCCCGGCGATGAAGCCCTGGCGCTCCTCGGGGAGATCCTGGGCAAGAACATCCATCGCAAGTTCTTCAGGGAACTCGCGATCCACGGCCTTGCGGGCAGAGAAGGCAGATTCGAAGAACTGCTGGGCAGTGGCTTCTCCGACAAGAAGTTCCGCGCCTATCTACAGGACTGCGTGAGCATCAAGACGACCGCGGCTGCGCACCCGCTGCCTCGGAACAAGAATCACCTCGCGTCCTTCCGACGCGGTGAGAAGATGTTCATCACCAACTGCATGGCTTGCCACGGACCAGACGGCAAGGGCCTGGCGATGTTGGGTCCGCCATTGGTCAAATCGGAATGGACGACTGGCACGAAGTCGCGCGTGGCGGCGATCCTGCTCCAGGGAATGATGGGACCCATCAAGGTGGACGGCAAAGGGTACATTCCCGCCGCCGCGATGCCGGGATGGAAAGAGAACCCGGACATCGGCGACAAGCAACTGGCCGACGTGGCGACGTTCATCCGCTTTGCATGGGGGAACAAGAAGGGCGCGGTTTCGCCGAAGCTGTTCGCGACCATTCGCAAGACGTTGAAGAACCGGGACACGGCCTTCTCCGCCGAGGAACTGCGAAAGCGCTACCCCAAGTAGGTCGAGTTACTTGAGCGAGCGCAGGTAGGCCACGATATCGGCGAGGTCCTGGGCCTTCAGCCCCAGCAGGTTCGCAGCCGGCATCAGAGACTGCTTCATCTTCTCTCGCTTGACCAGGTCCTTCTTGTTGATCGCGTGCTGCACGCCGCTGGCATCCCTGATGAGCAGGGGGTCGCCTTCGCCCACCACGAATCCGAGCACCTCGGTGCCGTCCTTCTTGGTGATGACGCTGGCTTCGTAGCCCAGGGAGATGTTCGCCGACGGGTTGATCATGTTCTCGAGGATCAGCGCCGTATTGAGTTTCTGGGCGATGTCCGTGAGATCCGGGCCGATGAGACCGCCCTTGCCCTTGACCGCGTGGCAGACGAAGCAGGTGCCGCGCACCTCGAAGATGCCCTTGCCGCGTTTCGCCACGCCCTTGAGTTTGAGGATCTCGGACACCGGCGGCAACTTCGTGACCGGCCCCTTGGGCTTGGGCAGAACCGCGACCGGCTTCGGTCTGGCTGGCAGTGAGGCGGCGAGGTTGTAGGAGCGCCAGTCGTTGTTGTGACGGTTGCGCACCCACCAGGTAGCCTTCTTGAACGTGTCCGCCGGGCCGTCGGTGGCGATGGCGAGCATGGCTCGACCCGCAGACTCCGCGGGAATGAACGCCAGGGAGTCGACCGCCTGCTCACGTTCTTCGCGCGTCAGTTGCTTGCTGTTCGCCCGGGTCTTCAAGTCGGCCACCGCCTGGGCCGGGTGCAGTCGCCACGCGATCGAAGCGAAGGCCGGAGACCAGCGCGTGGGGTCCTTGGACTGAAGCTTGCGCAGCGCCGCGTAGAGTTCGTCGATCTTGCCGCTGGCGGCGGTGCCGAGCGCTTCGAGAGACCAGCGGTCCTTGCCGTCGTACCCAGCCGCGATCGCGATCAGCAGATCACCACAGCTCTTGAAGGGCACGTCGCGCAGAGCCAGCGCGACTTCTCGGCGCACTGCCGGAGACTTGTCGACGACCAGCTTGCGAGCGTGGGCGAGCACATCGTGATTCATGTGCCGCAACGCGCGAAACGCCACGATCCGCATCTGCGCGTCCGCGTGGTCGAGCACCTTGACGACCTCCGCGACCCCCGATTCCCCGAGCTGGGCGAGCAGGTACACCGCCCGCGCGGCGAGGTAGGGGTTTTTGTCGGTGAGCAGTCGGCGGACTGCCGGCACTGCTTTTTGCCCCTGCGCGCGCAGCTTGTAGAACCCCAGCGCCCGGACGTTCGGAGCCGGGTTGCCGAAGGCCACGAGTTGCCCCTCGAGAGTCGCGAGATCGAACTGCGGGACCTTCGGGGTGAAACCCTTCGGAGCGATCCGGTAGATCGAACCCGTCGCGCCGGTATCGCGCGTGCTGTGGCCACCTACCCTGGCGTCGAACCAGTCGGCGACGTAGATCGCGCCGTCGGGCCCGACTGAGACATCGGAGGGTCGGAAGAGGTTCTTGGTGGTGGGGCGCCCGCCGCGGAAGTCGGCGCCCGCCCAGTCCCGCTCGAGGTTCGTGGTCAAGAAGTCAAAGCGCTCGAGCCTGAAGCCAGCGCCGTGCGGTACCGGGTAGTAGCCGAACACTACGTTCTTCGCCGACTCGCAGGACAGCAGCAGTCCGGTGTGCTTGCCGAGCGCGCCGTTCTCGTAGTAGACGATTCCGGTGGGGGCGCCACCGCCGTAGACATCGCCGGGGGGAGTTGTACCGGGGTCCTGCTGGCGCCACTCGGCGATCGGGGTCGATTGTCCAGGGCGTCGGTCCGCGCCCCAACTGCGTTTGCCGTCCATCGAGGCAAATCCGAAGTTGGCATACTCCATCACCCAGCTGGTCCGACAGGCCGGCGGATCGTCGTTGTCGTTCTGGAAGACATCGCCAAAGCTGGTGACGGTCTGCTCGTAGCTGTTTCGGTAGTTGTGGCCGATCACCCGCAAGCCGGTGCCGTCGGGGTTGACCGTGAACGATGCGCCGCCGATGTAGACATGCCCGTCTGCGGATGGCTTGCCGGCGTTCTGCCGATTGCTGTAGGGGCTACCGAGGTGGAATGTACGACCGCTCCTGTCGGTGACGTTGGAGCCCATGTTGCCGTGGTTGAACACGTAGCGACCGTTGGGGTGAACGGTGACCGAGTGCAGGGAATGGTCGTGGTTCTTGCCGCCGAACCCGGTGAGCAGGTTCTCCCGCTTGTCGATCTCCGGGTCGAACTTCGCGTCGCCGTTCACGTCCGTGTAGACGATCAGGTTCGGTGGTTGGGAGACGATCACGAGATTGCCGATCACCGCGATGCCCAACGGCGATACCAGTTCCTTGTCCTGCACGAAGGTGTGGGACTTGTCCGCCTTGCCATCGCCGTCGGTGTCCTCGAGAACGACGATGCGATCGCCCTCGGGGCGCTTGCGGGAGCCCCGGTAGTTGAGTCCCTCCGCGATCCAGATGCGACCGTGGCGATCGATGTCCATGTTGGTGGGATTCATCAGCAGCGGGCTCTTTGCCCACAGCGTGACCTCGAGTCCATGCGCGGCGGTGAAGTAGCTCAGCGGCACATGGTCCTGATCCATGGGCACGATCGCGTTGCGCGCGTTGCGCTTGCTGCGGAACTTCTTCGGCGGTTGCTTGGTGAACACCATGAACTGAACGCTGGTCTTCGAGCCGCCCTGCTGTCTCGTGCCACCGTCATCGAGGCCACCACGGGCAACGAACTTGACGAAGCTGTGGCCCTTCGGAAGCTTGTACACGATCGTCGAGTTTGCGTGCGTGCCGATGCCGTAGGCGACGGGCTCGCCGTTGATTCGCATGGCTTGACCGGCGACGTTCTTGTCGACGTGCACACTCTGCCAATCAGTTTCGGCAGACGTCCACTTCAGGCTCGTCAGCTTCGTCTCGTGTCCTTCTGCGTCGATCAGGCGTGGCTCGGCCCAGTTGGCCCAGTCGCAGCCAAAACCATCCCCCCCGTCGGTGACCAGAAGGAACAGTTGCTTCGCGCCCTTGATCTTGGCTTCGATGTCGACGGCATGATCTGGCGTCTTGGACGTGATCCGCTTGCTGGCGAACACCGCGCCCTTTTGGGCGAAGGTCGGTTGTGCGATGGTGAGGCTGCCGAAAGCCAGGACGAGAAAGAAAATCGATCGAATCATGGGAGGCTTGCTCGGAAGTCGAGGGGGCGGAGCGGGAGCGTAGCGCCACTTTCACCCCTCGACTATGTAGTCTTGAGCCTGGAAGACGGGGTAGCTCGATTTGGACAGTGGCTCAAGATCGCCGATGTCAGGGGGCTCAGCTTTTGCGGATGCCCGTTCAGCGGTCGTGCGCGCGGCGGTTACGGAGCTATGTTCCTCCTCATCGAGCGACTCCCAGGAGAACCGAATGACAGATCGTCGCACCTTTCTCAAGAACAGCGCCCTCGTTGCCGTCGCCGCCACGACCTCGTGCACCAGCACGCCGACTCGCGAGCCACGCCGCGATGCGTCCGGCGTCGGTGGATACAACTACCGGCTGCCGGCTTTCGAGACCGGTAGCCGTCTGCTCTTTCAAGGCGACTCGATCACCGACATGAGGTGGGGGCGCAATCAGAAGGACCGCAATCACTACCTGGGACACAGCTACGTCTATCTCCTCTGCTCGCGGCTCGGCGTGGACATGCCCGCGGCCAAGCTCGAGTTCTTCAATCGCGGCATGAGCGGCCACAGGGTCGGTGATCTGCGCAAGCGTTGGCAGAAGGACGCGATCGACATGCGCCCGGACTTGCTCAGCATTCTCATCGGTGTCAACGATATCGGTCGTGCTCGGGGCAAGGGCGTGCCGCTGGAGTCGTGGGAGGGTGACTACCGGTTCATCCTCGACGCCAGCCGCGAGGCGAACCCCGACCTGCGGTTGGTGTTGCTCGACCCGTTCGTGCTCGCCTCGGGCCGGTTCACGAACGACGCGGCGTTCCACACCTACCGCGAGGAAGTGGACAAGCTCTGCCCGATCGTCGCGAAGTTGGCGATGGACTACCGCGCCGTGCACATCAAGACCCAGGAGGTCTTCGACGCCGCGACCAGGACCGTCGACCCGGCTCACTGGATCTGGGATGGCGTGCATCCGCTGCCCGAGGGGCACGAGCTGATCGCGAGAAACTGGCTGGACGGCGTGAGTGGTCGCTGGGGGTAGCTCTCGCGACGATAAGCAGGGCTAACTGATCGCCACTGAGCTATTGCAGCCCCGGGCTTCCACGCACGGCCAGGTTTCCGCGTTTCGCAGTCCAACCCTGGAATAGGAAACCCCGATGCGAAAGCTCCGAATCGTTCTGTCCGTCACCCTGCTCTCGGTGGCGTTCTCCGCTGGCTCTTGCGTGATGCTCGAACAAAGCGGCACCATGGCTCCCCTCTTCGCCCTGACCGGCCACGAGAACACGGTTGTGTCCGCACCGTCCTGGGTGGGCGCCGCCCTCGGTGCCCTCGCTGGGGTCCCCTTGGCGATCGTCGCGGCCCCGGTCACGATTCCGATCGCCGCTGCTGAAGGAGGCATGATGAGCTTGCTCCCGTTCACCCCGATTTTACTCACGGCAGAAATCGGGGCGGTCGCGATCGGCGGACCGGCCTGGTTGGTCGCCGGTTGGTGGTAGGTCCATCGCGGTTATTGGAATGTGTAGCGGGTCAACGGGATGCGCTGCATGGCTCCGTTGAGATTGGCCGTCCCGGTTCCCGCCTGGTAGACCACCCGCATCATGCCGGCGGGTTGCTTCTGGAGCTGGACGAGTGATTGCCGGGAGAGCATCAAGGTGTTCTTGACCGAGTCGTCCCACGCCACCTGCATGTAGAGGCGGACGTTGTCCATGCTCGGGAGGTAGGGGAAGGCCATCCGATTGACGGCGCACCCTGTATTGCCAGCCAACTTCGTGAACACGAGCATGCCGTTCGGATTGATGCCCAGGTTCTGGCAAGGCACGCCGGGGAACGGGATGTTGACGCGACCGAGGCTGTAGACCAACGCGTGCACCTTGTTGGGGCCGCCATTGAAGACCCTCGTGTCGAGTTTGAGGTTGCCGTTGTTCGCTGCGTTGGATGCTTGTTTGGCGAATGTCTGCGCGTACATGTACGCGATTCCGAACGTGAAAGACCGTTCGTATCGGGTGCGGGCGATCGCGCCGAAGAGCGTGCTGCCCTCGTTCTCCAAGAACGACGTGCGACCGTGCGGAGATCAGATCTTCGCGGTGTTCGCGGATCGTGAGGCCGGTTTCTTCAAGGTCTCGCCGCTCACCCTCGGCGGAGAGGACGTGTCCGGTGCCGAGGTGCGGCTCCGGGATGACAGGTTGGGCGAGGGTCGCCTGTTGCGACCGGGCAAGAACAAGCAGCGCGTGGTCGCGGTCCACTACCGTGTCGCGCTCGGCGCGCCGGGTCTTGAACGGAAGGACTACACGCGGGTGCGGATCGATGCGGCGCAACTCACCGACCTCGGCGACGTGGTCCTGGGCGAACTCGCCAGGCTGCGCGTGTTGCGTAGCAAGCCGGCGCTGCGCATCTACTGGATGCACGCAGCCGTGCCTTCGCGGATCGACAAGGGTGGGGAGATCGAGATCCAACTCCCTCCCGGAAGCTACAGGATGTTCTTCGGCGAAGACGAGACCGCGTTCGAAATGCAACCCGGGCTCAACCAGCTGCCGGATTCTCTACGCAAGAGCCGATAGTTCGCTACTGCGCCTTCGGCTGAGGGAGCGAGGTGGCGTCAGCATCGAGATCACCCAGGACGTACTGGATGCCGGCCAACCAGTGGCCGAGCACGGCCTTGTTGCGGAACACGGCGGCGTTGTGTCCCAGAGAGCAGTAGAACACGCGACCCTTGCCGTACTCACGGATCCAGGAGACGGCGTTGTCCTTGTCCTCACGACCGTTCTTCTTCTTGCCGACTTTTGGGTCGACGGTCATCAACACGCGGAGCTTGTCCCGCGAATAGGACGTGAAGCGGAAGATCTCGTCCTTGATCTTGAAGTTCTTGCCATCGAAGGCCCGCGCCAAGGGATGGTCCGGATCCTCCACTCGAACCCCCCAGGTGTCGCCCGCCCGCCAGGGAGTCCCGTTGGATCGCGCGCCGAGCATCGTCGTGTATTCCTTCCATCCGCCTTCAGCTGCGGCGTGGATCGCGGCGAATCCTCCGCCGTTCTTCACGAACTGAATCAGCGCCTCGCGGTCCTTCTTGCTGCTGACCGCCTTCTCGATGCTGGACGCGTTGTTTATGAACACCGCGTCGTAGCCTGCGAGACTCTCGGCAGAAAAGTCCGCCACGTCCGTGGAGAAGACGACGTCGAACGCCCCGGTCTTCTCGCTCATTGCTTCCAACATCAAAATGCCCGCGTAGTTCGGCGACCGGTGATTGCCGCGAGAATCCGAGAGCACGAGGATCTTCTTCTTCTTCGTCGTCACAGATGCCGGCGCCGTGGCGGGTACCGCGGCGTGGATCTTCTTGTAATCAGGCGCTTCGTGTAGCAGCGCCTTCTCCGTGCACGGTGTCTTTTGATCCTTGGTCGTCTTGCGTACGCCCGCGACGAACTTGGCGTCGAGGTACGGTTTGCCTGTGTTGCCGAAGCTGTTCCGGATGTAGTTCATCACGCCAGCGATCTGCGCATCGGAGTAGCTGCTCATGGGAACCATCACTCCCACGAAGGTCTCCGTGCCGAGCGGGCCAGTCATCCCGTGGAGCACGGTCTTGATCAGCGATGCCTTGTCGACGTGCTTCAGCCGTAGGGAGTTCTTGAAGACCGGCGCCATCTTCTGCGGGCCGGAGGCGGGGGAGTTGCCGTCCTTGCCGTGACACGTGAAGCAGAGGGTGCCGTACAACTCCTTGCCGAGGTTGAAGCTGATGAGGTCGAGCCGTTCCTTCTCCTTCATCAGCCTGCGCTTGTTCTCCGCCGCGACCTTCCGGCGGTTCACGTCGATGAGCTTCTTGCACAGGTCGTGGACGCCGGTGATCTTCGGGTGCTCTGTCTGGACCCGCTTCAAGGCGGCTTCGACATCCTTCAGGCAACTCCGCGACAGGGTCAGGGCCAGTTGTTTCAGCAGCTGCGGTTTCTTCGACTTGGTCAGGGACAGCACCTCCAGCAGAAGATCGACGTCACCCTTCCTCAGCAGCTCCTCGGAGATGCGAAGCGCCGCGCACTGCACGATGACGGAGACGTCGCGGAGTTTGTCGAACAGGAGTTCGCGGTCGATGATCCCCAGGCCTTCCAGGGTCCAGAGTGCGTGCATGCGCGCCAGCGGTTCGGCGTGTTCGCGCGACATCTGCATCAGCTCCCCTGCGACCGAGGTGTCTCTCGACACCACGATCAGCTTCTGCGCCGTGTCTCTCCACCAGCCGTTCTCGTGCGCGAGAAACTGAATCAGTTCTTTCGCTGGTTTCCCGATCATCTGAGGCCGGGTCGTGCCGCGTTTGAAATCGTCGTGCACGACGCGCCAGATCCGACCGCGCATGAAGTTCTCGGCCAGACCGAGTTTGTCGACGACCTTCCGCAGGTAGGAACCCTTCTTGACCCAGTTGCCCTCCTGGATGATGCCGCGATACATGTCGACGATGTAGAGGCAACCGTCGGGTCCGATCGCGGAGTTGACCGGTCGGAAGTTCGGATCCGTCGACGTGATGAACTCGTCCTTGTCGTAGGCGTTGACGATCTTCGTCTCGCCCAGGACTTCGCGGATCACGCTGCGGCGGATCAGCCGACCCACAGGTTCGCAGAAGATCAGGTTGCCGTAGAAGTCGGGCGGCAATCTGTGCGCGCGGTAGATGCTCTGGCCGCACGTCGCCGTGAAGTGGTTCAGTGTGTTGTTGTCGCGAAGACGCCGCAGCCCACCCTGCACGTCGGGGATGTTGTCGCGGGGCCAGACGGTCTTGTACTCGTCGGTCGTGGTGCCGCCGTTCTTGCCGTACACCGTGTGCGTGTTGAAGTGCTCCGGCCCCTTTTCACTGCCGCCGTTGACAAAGATGACCTTGCCCTCGTCGTCACTCGTCAGTCCCCACTGTCCCGCGCCAGGACAATCTTCCTTCACGACCTTCCCGTCGCGCAGCTGGACGCGGTAGGTGCCGTAGGTGCGGTAGATCCAGTTGTCGATCGCCCAGATCAGGCCGCTCGGTTGGTGCTCGAGGTTCCCGCCGCGCTTGCCGCCGGCGAACCAGAGTTCCTTCTTGTCGGAAACGCCGTCTCCGTCTGTGTCCTCGTAGCTGAAGAGATCCAGCGTGTTCGTCTCCCCGATGATGACCTTGTTTCCGAGCGGCAGGACGACGCGGGGCAACAATAG
>CAYYAQ010000023.1:19759-43727 GCA_964469555.1 uncultured candidatus Brocadiaceae bacterium
AACAATAGCTTGTCCGCGAAGATCGTCCGCTTGTCCATCACGCCATCGTTGTCCGTGTCCTCCATCCGGATGACTCGGCTGACGGGATCGAACTTGCCCGAGCCGTCCGCGTCCTGCATGTAGGTTCGCAGTTCGGCGACGTACATCCGACCGTTCCCGTCCCACACGCAGAGGCAGGGTTCCTGGACCATCGGTTCGGCGGCGACGAGTTCCATCCGATACCCCGGCTGGAACTGCATCGTTTCCAGGCAGTCTTCGGGGGACTGGTAGCCGACGTAGAGTCCTTCGGTGTCCCCCTTCACTGTTACCGCTCTGGGGACTGGATGTGCACACGTCGCGGTGAGTGCGAGGATGGCGAGGATGAGGATCGAGCGACTCGTGGTGCGCATCTTGGTAAGTAGGTGAAGGGTGCTGAGGACGCTAACTCCCCCCGAGGGAACCCAATAGCGTGAGCCTCAAAAAAGAGTGGGTCATACGAAGAACGGCCCGCCGTCAACTAGTCCGCGACCAGGTCATCGCGGGTCCCGCGCCGATTTTCGGCGATGGCGAGTTCGACGATGGTCGCCGCGCGGCGGAGCCCGTCCACTCTCTCCAGTTCGTTTGCCCACTGCCGTGCACGTTGCCGAAAGCTCGGCTCGGTGTGTACGCGCTCGATTGTTGTGCGCAGACGCGACGCAGAAAGCCCTTTCGTGGCGAGGAATTCACCGACGCCGGCGTGGCGGATGCGCGCCGCGATGCCTGACTGCTCGTTCGCGATGGGCAGCGCGTTGCTGGCGATGACGACAGGGACTTGTGCTGTTTCGGCGAGGAGCTCCGCGTCGCGCTCGTCGCCGTCGCTGGGTTGATCGCGAGCTTCCACACGATCGTCTTCGCCTACGGTCGCAACATCTACTCGCTCTCGCGGGCGGGGTACTACCCGCACTGGCTTTCCGTGACGCACGGTCGCAAGAACCTCGTCTATTCTCCAGAGGAAGAGTTCGCGGTCAAACAGCGCGAAGCCCATGGGTTGGACTGAACAACACCGGGGTCGGTTGTGCCCGGCGGTGGGTTGGAGTCCAATCACTGTGAGGCGATGACCGACACTGACGAGATCGATCGGAGCGATTGGATCGCGGTCCACCTGCCGAGGTTGCGGCGTTCGTCCGGTTGCAGGTGATTTCGTGCCAGCCCGGAGCGGACGCACGCCGGTTATTGACTATTCCTTGGCCCCGACCTGCTGCTTCCCGGACTTCTTGCCCGCAGCCTCGACCATGCGGCGGTTCTTCAGGTCGTAGCTCTGGCCGTGCTCGAGAACGATGTAGTCCGGCTTGCCGGAGACGACTGGCTTGGTGTGGTCGTAGATGTGCACCTTGCGGCCCTTGCGCGAGAAGGCCCTCGCGATCGTGCCCTGCACGACGATCGATGACGCCTCGTCGAGGCCGATGCCGAGCAACTCCGGATACGTCTTCACCAGCGAGGTCATGTCCGGCAGGCGACCACGCTGAGAGAAGTGTTGGTCGACGGCCACTCCGGTGAGGAAGCCGAGTCCGGTCTCGTATCCCTCGGCCATCGGGTCGAGGTTGCCGAGTGAGTTGCCGCGCACCATGTAGCTCGCCTGGATCGAAGCTCCCGCCGATGAGCCGCCGATCACGCCGCCACGCGCGAGCACGTCGTGCATCAGCTTGTGCACGATCGTGTTCTGGTAGGAGTCGACGAGGTTCCACTGCCGGCCACCGCCGAAGAAGATCCCGGTCGCGTTCCGCAGCGTGTCCAGGATTTTCTTGTCGGTGTTGGCCGCGTTTCGATCCTTCGTGTGGATCCAGTCCGCGCTCTTCACGCCGGTCTGCCGCCACGACCGCACGATGCGTGGCTCCTGGTCGATCTTCTCGGCTTCGCTGCAGGGGACGTAGACCAGGCGCGCCTTCTCCTTGCCGCCAGCCAGTTCGATGAAGTGATCCATCAGCCCACGCGCCATGCCGCCGCCGCCGATGATGATGAGTGTCCCCTTCGTGACATTCGGTGTTCTCGGCGACCACGCGGGGAAGTTCTTTGCCACGCGTGCGTGAGCGCTGCGGCTGAGTGCGATCAAGTCGCCCAGACGGTCTGGTCGGAATGTTCGCGAGGTGGCGACGTTGCGTCTGCGCCCGGAGCGGCGGCGAGATCGTTGCCTACCGCCGCCGCTTCGCTGAGTTCGACGCTGGCTGGCTGGGGATTCCTGTCGGTTCATGCGATCCACGCGCAGCTTGCGTTTGGGGGAAGCGCTCACGCAGCCGTACACGCTCCCTTCGCCCAGCACGTCGATGAACCGCTGGTGCAACACCATCGCCGTCTTCTCGTCGACGCCGAGACCGACGAGCGACGGTCGCGCCGCGAGTACGCCGAGGAGCCGAGCCCGGCGGCTCTTCGTGCTGTAGTGATCGTCGATGACGGCGCCCGGAATCAGGTCCAGTCCCGTCCCGATCACGGCCTTGGATTGGCCCGATTCGATCATCACCTTGGTCAGCGCGCGCGTGATGTCGCCGTTGCCTCCGATCACGCCACCGCGCGCGATCACTTCACGCAACGCGGTTTCGATCGGGGTGCCTCGAAACATCTCGGCGAACTTGGAACTGCGGTCCCCGACGATCCAGACGCCGGTCGCCTTGCCGATCGGCGCGCCGAGGTCTGCGGCACCCGCGGCTTCCTTCGAATCGGCGTGAATGCCGTCGACGGACTTCGCCTTGTGCTTCGTGAACGGTGTCCGCACGGCGTCCTCGATCTTCGCCGTGGAGAGGATGACGATTTTCGCCGTCTCGCCGCCGGCCATCTGCACGAAACGATCGAAGATCTCGTCTGGCAATGTTCCGCCACCGCCGACGAAAAAGGTGCCCTTCAGCCGCGGAATGGGCTCGACGGCCTTCGGGTTGTACTGCGCGCCCAGGCTGACGTGCAACGCGAGGACGACGAAGAAGGGTCGGATGCGAGCGCGACGAGTTGGAGCCAAGGCAGTTCTCCGGTTGGAGGGCGGTGGGGAGACCACTCTACGAAAGGCGGGGAGTCCACGCTGTCCGAATTGGCGGGCCGGGTACCGTGTTTGTGAATCGTGGCGGGGTCTGGTGTGATCTGCCGACTTCCACATGCCTCTCGACCTCGATTTCGTTCGATCTCAATTCCCCGGACTCCGCGATGAGGAGGTTTTCCTCGACAACGCCGGTGGGTCGATGACGCTCGCCCGCGTCGCGGAGCGCGTGCAGGATTACTTGCTGCACACCGACGTGCAGTTGGGCGCGACGTACCCGACGTCGGTGCGCGCGGCGGAGCGGTACTCTTCGGCCCGCATGCGCATGGCTGAGTTCATCGGCGCGGCGCGACCGGATGAGATCGTGTTCGGGCCGTCGTCGACAATCTTGTTGAAGATCCTCTCGTCGGCGATGCGGAGCGTCGTGGGGGCGGGGGATGAGCTCGTGGTTACGCGCATGGATCACGAAGCGAACATCGGGTGCTGGATCGAATTGGCGGAGCAGCGGGGCGCTGCCGTTCGATTCTGGGAGCCCGATGAAGCGACAGGTGATCTCGAACTCTCCGGACTCGAGCCGCTGCTGAGTGATCGGACCCGACTCGTCGCGGTGACCCACGTGTCCAACATCAGGGGCACCATCCATCCGATCGCCGAGATCGCGCGCGAGGTCCACGAACACGGCGCACGGATCTGCGTCGATGGCGTCGCGTTCGCTCCGCATCGAGCGCTCGACGTTGGCGTCTGGGACGTCGACTACTACGTCTTCAGTCTGTACAAGGTCTTCGGTCCGCACCACGCGATTCTCTACGGAAAGCACGACGCACTGCTCGAGCTCGACCCGGTCAACCACTACTTCTTCCAGCGCGAACAGGTGCCCGGCAAGCTCGAGCCGGGGAACGCGAACTACGAACTCTCTCACGGGACCGCGGGAATCGTTGACTACGTGGAAGAACTCGGTCGGCGCACGGACCCTTCCGCCGACCCGGTGGCAGCGAGGCGAATCGCGTGGGACGGGATCAGCGAGCACGAAGAAATGCTGGCTGACCGTCTATTGTCATTCCTGCGGAGCCGCGACGACGTGACGATCGTTGGGCACGCGGACGCGGCGCGAGAACGACGAGTACCCACGGTCAGCTTCGTGCACGCGACGCTCCGTTCATCGGAGATCGTCACCGCGATGGACGCGCACGACATCGGCATCCGGTTCGGTCACTTCTACGCGGCGCGGCTGATCGAGAGCCTCGACCTCGTAGCGAAGGACGGCGTCGTGCGCGTGTCCATGGTCCACTACAATTCGCTGGCTGAGATCGACCGGCTGGTCACGGCGTTCGCGGAGATCCTCGCGTGAAGTCGCTGCGATAACGGGTCAGTACGTCTCCGCGCGCGCCGGGCAGCACGTAGATCTCAGCCAGCGAATCGTGCGGGTCTCGCCCTTCGTCAGGGGGGCCGACGCGCACCGATCGGGGAGCTTCCCGAGTAGGGATCGGCGTTCCGGTTCAGTAGCCGAGCGAGTCCGGCAGCGCGACGTGCACGACCTGGATGCCGTCGCCCGGCTTCACATCGAACTTCGTGAGCTCGACGTGGTTCTTCCACGCAGTGTTCGCGCCCCTTGGCGTCGTCCAGAGGGTGACGCTGCCCCGCGTTCTTCATCTCTGTGAGCGCACTATATCCCGCAGACCTCAGAGCGACTCGAGGATCCTCCTGGCGTCGCGGTCCCTTCTCTCGTCGCCGTGACGAAGTTGGAGATAGCGCCGCAAAGATTCGCGGGCGAGTTGCCCGTCCCCGACCTTTGCGGCGGTCGCACCGATCAAGAACAAGCAGACCGCGTCGCGAGGTCGCTGGCGACCGTAGTCCTGCAGCAGAGGTAGCGCGACGGGGAAGCGACCGAGGTTGTACGCCGCGACCGCCTGATTGTACAGCAACTCGAGACGATGACTCTCTGTCCGCACCGGGCCGATGTTTGCCGCGGCGAACTCGAAAGCGTCGGCCTGTCTACCTTGTGCAGCCAGGTTGTGCGTCAAGTTGATGAGCAGGGCGTCACGATCGAAGAACGAGACCCTTCCCCGCCACGGGACGAGCGCCGCGCGGTAGCAACGTTCGGCGGCGCCGAGTTGACGAATTCGCTCGTAGGCGCGACCGAGGTGCGAGAGCCCTTCGCGATAGCCGGGATCGTGATCGACCTCCGCGGAGAACAGCGTGAGGTCATCGCGGAAGAGTTGCAGCCGCACGACGATCCGCGCGGTGAACGCCGCGAGGACCACGGCACACAGGACGGTGATCGTCCGTGCGGTCCTGGCGAAGTTCGAAGGCGTGACGGACGCCGTCGTGATGGACGTCATCGACTTCTCCTTGACGCCGAGCGTTCGCAAGTGATTTCGGAGAGAGGGTCTCCTGACCTGAAATCCCGGGCCTAGATCACCATTCGGACATTTGGCTTCGCGTTGAGGGCCTGGAAGAGTGCGTCGCGGTGCGCCTCGTCCTCTACCATCAGGCTGAGGCTCATGGAGAGATACTTGCCGCTCCGGTTGGCCTCGCGGAGCTGGTGGTCCATGTCTCCGACGACCTCGTGGATCGCAGCCCGGATCTCGTCCGGATCGACGCCGATGACGCGGTACTCCCATTCGCAGGGGTAGTCGATGAGGGGGCGGTCGGGCGACGGGTCCATGGCTTAGGATCTTAGGTGCCGAGTCCCAGAGCTGGATGCGTTGAGAACGGTGGATGGTGGATTCCTCATGAAGGTCGGTGTGTGTCGGTGAAAGACACTCCCGTTACCCTCCTCAACAAGGAGCCGACCAGCCATATCTCAGCGGATGTCCAGAGCGTCCAGTACAACACGACTGACGTCTACGTCCGTCGCACCACAGCGCCGTCCCACAACGTCGGACCGTTTCCGGGCAACCCGAACACCCCGGAGAACACCAATTCGATCTTCCGCATCACCCGGAGCCCGCGAAAGGCCACCAGCAACACCAGGACCGGGCTCGGCCCGATCGGCGTGTTCGTCAACGGCGTGCCCGCCTTCAACGCCCTCGACGGTCGCTCCTACTTCAACCAGGGCACGTGGAATCAGAACGCCTACGTCACCGAGGGACGCACTTTCGACGCCGCGCTCGGCCCCCCGGCTCCTGGACGCGGCGGCGCCGAGCAGATGGGGGACTTGCCCCGATTCTTGAAAAGCCTGCCGGGGCGACCAATCCCCGCCGAGCTGCTCACACCGCTTGCGAAATAGAGGCGCAGGCCGGTTACACTTCCGCCATGCAGCCCATCCACCGGCGGTTCCTGGTCTTGGCGATGCTCGCGATCGCGCTTGGCAGTTGCGGCTTGGGTCGTGACATCCGTGGTAGCGACCACGGCGCGCTCTTGCCGGCTTTGCGAATGGTCGTCAACCTGCGGGACGATGAGCCGGGCGGGCGGAGCCATTCCGTCACGGAGTTCGAGATTGATGCCGCGGGCGCTGATGGGGATTTTGCCAACGCCGGCATAAAGGCTGGGGAGTACCGGCTGGCCGAGGGTGGTGTCGCGATGCGCTTTGGGCGGAGGATTCGGGATCGAGTCCAGTTCGTCGGAATCACGGGTATGGGCCTGAACCGATTCGACCTCTCTGACTCGATGGTCGACGACGAGGAGACCGAGTTAGGCCTCCGTCTGGGTGCGGAGGCGCGGGTAGAGATCAAGTCCTGGATGTCTGGTCACGCCCGCGTGTTGACATTCCTGCGGCCGTTCGATCTCCTGTCCACGCAGGCGGAGGTTGCGCTGGTGTTTGGCAACCCGAACGAGTTGGGATTGCTCGTCGGCTACAAGGTCTGGCGGTTTGTCGACGAGTCGTCGAGCTTTGCGGGTGTTGACGAGGTTGATCTGAAGGTCGATGGGTTGTTCATCGGGATGGAGGTGCGGTTCTGAGGGCTTGGTGACCTCGAGCTGGAGGCCGAGCGAACCCAGGTCCGACCGAGCAATCCAACAACTCACTCGCCCTTCTTCTCATCCTCCGCGATGCAGTAGAGGTTCTTCCAACCACGGATGTAGATCTCGTCGTCCACGATGGCGAAGGTCGAGTCGACTGTGTCACGGACCCGGTTGCTCGCGACGTCGACGTAATCCTCGCCGACCTTGACGACCTTGGTCCAGCCGCGACGCGAAGTGATGTAGACGTGCCCGTTTGCGCCGACGATCGACGAGTAGGTCGTACCGACACGACGCAGCCTCTGTCCTTCGTAGTGGACCTTGCCGGTCTCGGCGTTCAGGCAGGTCAGCACACCGGAGTTGACGCGCAGGAAGTAGAGGTAGTCACCGTAGACCACGCCGGTCGGGGTGTACGGGGTGTTCCGCTTGTAGGTCCAGACCACGTTGTCGGAGCTGCGGAGGTTACCCTTGGCGCCGGCGAGTTTGACCGCCTGCAGAGAGCTGCCCATGAACCCGCTCATCAGGTAGATGACGCCGTTTCTGTGCAGGGGAGTCGGAATGGCGTTGCGGGTCAAACCGGAGAGGTTCCAGATCTCCTTGCCGCTCTTCAGATCGTAGGCCCTCGACGATCTCGCTCCCGGCATGATCACTTGTGGTTTGCCGTCGACCGGGACGACCAACGGCGTCGCCCACGTCGTGCCCTGCCGTCGATTGTTGCGCCAGAGCTCGTCGCCGGTCTCCTTGTTGAGTGCGGCGATGAACGACTCACCTTCGTGATCCCAGATCATCACCAGCGTGTCACGGTAGAGCGTGGGCGAGCTGCCTTCGCCGAACGAAGCCGCCGTGCGCATCTTGCCGAAGTCCTTCGACCACTTGATCTCGCCCTGCATGTCCAGGCAGTGCAGGCCGCGGGATCCGAAGTGGGCCCAGATGTGTTTTCCGTCGGTGAGCGACGAGTTTGATGCCTGAGTGGATGTCGCGTGGCCGCCCTCGTGCGGTACGGCCGAGTTGACCTTCTTCTTCCACGCGACGCTGCCGTCCTTTCGATTCAGCGCCATCACGACGAAGTCGTAGACGGTCGTGGGCGTCGCGGAGCCGAACCCGCCAAAGCCACCGCGTCTTCGGCCACCGCCCTGGTCGCTGCTGGCCGACCCTTTCTTCTCGGTATCGATCGCCGTCGTGATGTAGACGCGATCTCCCCAAACGATCGGCGAAGAACTGCCGCGCCCGGCGATCGGGATCTGCCACTTGATGTTCTTGCCATCCTTCTCGTCCCACTCGGTCGGCGGTTTGCCGGTGCCTACCGCGTTGCCGTCCGTGCCGCGCCAGCTGCCCCAGGTCGCTCTGGCTTGCTTGTCCTGCTTGTTGGGTTTGTCCTGCGGTGCGCGGACGATCTTCCCGAACATCTGACCGCCGTAGTTCTTGCCCGACCAGGTGCCCGCGTACTCGCCGTCGTAGATGAGGACGCGCGCGCTGTAGGTTCCGATCCCCGGGATCTTCATCTTCGTCACCTGGATCATCGGCGTGTTGCCCGCCCACTTGACGTCCACGAGCAGGGGCACGGTGACGTTTACTCCGAGGTATTGGATCTTGGCGAAGAAGCGCCACTTGCTGCCGCTTACCTTCGTGACCTTGGAGATCGTGTAGCTCTCCTGTTGCGCGGGCTTCTTGCCGTCCCGCATCGTGAACTTGCCGACCATCTGGCAACCGGTCATCAGCTTCTCGAACTTCGTCTCGAGCTTAGCAAGATCGGGGATGGAGTTCTGGGAGCCTGGGCTGGCGAGTCCGATGGCGAGGATGGGGAGGAGGAGCTTCATGGCTGGCATCCGGGGGGTTTGGGGAGACCGTGGGGAGACCGGGATTCTAGCCCCTCACGCGGAGCCAGGCTCGTGGGCAAACATGACCGATCGGTGAGTACACGTTTATTAGACAGAGCCTACTTGGGGGCCGGCGCTGCGATCGCGATGAGGTGGCCCTTGGTCCGGAAGTAGAGCGTGCCCGCCGAGATGGCTGGAGACGCCATGCAGTTCTCGCCCAACTCGTTGATGGCAAGGATCTCGAATTCCTTGCCCGCCTTCACGACGTAGATCTCGCCCTCCTCGCTCGGGAAGTAGAGCTTGCCGTCCGCGGCGACGCCCGACGCGCTGAAGCCGCCGCCGGCACTCGTCAGGCGTTTCCGGTAGTGTCGCTTCCCGGTCTTGGCGTCGATGCAGCTCACGACGCCGTTGTCGCGGCAGCCGTAGAACTCGTCGCCGTAGACGACGGGGGTCTGCATGTAGTTGCCGCCCCGCTGTTGGCTCCAGACCATGTGCTCGCTCTTGTCGGCTTCTATCGGGAATTCGCCCGAAGCCGAGGTGGAGATCGCGAGGATGGGCGACGCCCTACCGTGTGCGCTCGTGATGAAGACGAGGCCGTGAGCGACGATCGGCGTCGGCACCGGAATGTCCCCGCCGCCCTTCGTCTTCCAGAGTTCCTTTCCCGTCGCGATGTCGTAGCCGCCGATGTGTTTGAATCCGTTGACGACGAGTTGGTGACGCTCCGTGCTCACGTCGACAGTGGGCGTGCCCCAGCTGCAGACATCCTCGCGCCTGGTGCGCCAGATCTCATCACCAGTCTTGACGTCGAACGCCGCGATGAAGCTGTTGTCCTGCACGTCACACTGGACGTAGAGCCGACCGTCGTGGATTACGGGCGAGCTTGCGAATCCCCACTGCGCCGTCTTCACCCTGAAGAAGCCGGAATCGAGCACGCCGAAGTCCCTCTTCCAGAGGAACTCGCCAAGGGTGTTGTAGACGTAGAGACCCTCGGTGCCGAAGAACGCCGCGACGTGCGTGCCGTCGGTTGCGGGTGACGATGCGGCGTGGCTGCCCTTCGGGTGGCGCTTGATCTTCGGGAGACCTTCCCACGCCGTCTTCGTCCAGATGATCTCTCCGCTGTTTCGATCGATGGACAGCAGCTGGAACTTGTGTGGTCCCTCGTTCTCTACCGATCCGATGCTGCCGTAGAGACCGACCTTGAGTTCCGCATCTCCGTCGCGGACGGCGGTGGTCACGTAGAGGCGGTCACCCCAGAGGATCGGCGACGAGTGGGCCATCCCGGGGATCTTGGTCTTCCACTTGATGTTCTCACCCGACTCGACGTTCCACTTCGTCGGCGTCGTGTAGCCGTCGGCGATGCCCCGTGCGTCGCGACCGTGGAAGGATGGCCAGGCGAGTTCCCGGAGTTCGGCGGCGTGCGGCGGCCTCTCCATTGCGTGCCGGTTCGGGTTCGTCTGTGGGAGGTTCGAGCACGCGGCGAACAGAACGGAGATGAGGACGCTGATGGGGGGGAGATTCTTCATGGTGGCGTTGCGATTATCCGCATCGTGCAGCCTGGGGACAGGGATTGTCAGCAGGAGTTTTGCGCGAGCCAGTCGTGGAGGACCGGAAACTCCGTACTCGCGCACACGCATCACGTCCGCACAACATAGCGTCGTGACAAACGTGTGGATCTATTCGTCGGGTGTGGTCGGGTTGGATCTCCTGCGCTACAAGTTCGGGCGCATGAATCCTCCCGCCATTCTCCTCGTCGTCATGGTTCTTCAAGCGTTCACTGCCGCGCAGGAATGGACGCGATTTCGCGGTCCCGCTGGTCAAGGAATCGGCAAGGCTGACGATCTTCCGGCGAAGTTCACCGCCGCCAACGTCCGCTGGCGCGTCGACGCCGGCATGGGGCATTCTTCTCCCGTACTGTGGAAGAACAAGCTCTTCCTGACGCGCATGGGAGAAGCGGGCGGCGAGCGCGAGATCGTGTGTTTCGACGCCGAAAAAGGCGAGGAACTGTGGGCCACGAAGTGCGAATTCGACGCGCACGGACAACACAAGTTCAACAGCTTCGCGTCCGCCACGCCGGCTATCGACGAGAAGGGCATCTACATCGTCTGGTCGTCCGGGCCGAAACTCGTCGCCGAGGCATTCGATCACTCGGGCAAACGAACGTGGCGACGTGAGGTCGGTGCGTTCCGTGCGCTACACGGCAGCGGTGCGTCCCCCGTGCTGCACGATGATCTGATGGTCATCGCCAACGAGAACGAGGGGAAAGAGAGCTTCCTGGTCGCGCTCGAGAAGGAGTCGGGAAAGCAGCGCTGGAAGATCGGGCGGAATAGCTTCCCACGCCGTGGGGCCTACTCGTGTCCCGTCGTGCACACGCCGAAGAAGGGCTCGCCCTATATTCTCTTCACGAGCACGTCCCATGGGTTGACTGCTGTCGATCCGAAGGCCGGTCAGGTGCTCTGGGAGACGGACCTCGACTTGAATCAGCGCTGCGTCAACACGCCTGCCGTGTCCGGTGACTTCGTCTTCTTCTCGGGTGGCTCCGGCGGCGGTGGCAAGGAGAGCGCGTTCGTCCGGATGCCGTCAAAGCCCGGCGGCAAGCCGAAGATCGTCCGGCGGATGCGTCGCGCCATTCCATACGTTCCCTGTGCGCTGGCCCTGAATGGTCGGTTCTACCTGTTCACCGACGGCGGCGTCGTGCGGTGTCTGAAGGCGGAGAGCGGCGACGAGGTCTGGCGCGAGCGCCTCGATGGCTCGTTCTTCAGTTCGCCCGTGTCGAACGGCAAGGCGATCTACATCGTGGGCCGGGACGGAACGCTGTTCTCGATCAAGCCTGGCACGGCGTTCAAGCTGCTCGGGTCGTTCGATCTCGGCGCGAAGGCCTACGCGACCCCGGCGCTCGCCCGCGGCGTGATGTACGCGCGGACGTTCAAGGAACTGATCTGTCTCGGCACCGCTTCCACCGAGAAGCGGGGCTGAGATTGTGTGTCGCTTTCGCACCGCGAAGTTCCGTCGGCACCGGGAGTGTGGGATGATCGGCACGCTCGGATTCGATTCTGTACGGAATCGCGTCAGTGCGACGATCGAGGTCGCCGAACATCCAGGAGCCGTGGTTGATGTCGTGTTCGATGCGGGGGATATGACGCCGTCGCGTAACCGGTGAGGAGAGCGAAACACCGGACGACCTACCGTTGAGGCGTCCGTCGGTGGACAATCGCGAATTACAGGAATGCGTGCCCAAACCAAGGAACCGTCGATTGAAGACCAACCGACTGGGACTCCCGGTACCGATCCGCGTCTCACCTCTCCCGCCGAGAAGCCCCACGAGCTGGGGCGAGGTCGCTCCGGGTTCGTCTATCTCCGGGTCGACGATGACGGACGAAAGGTCGCCTGCAAGGTTTTTGACTCGCACTCGCTCACGAAGCTCGTCCAGATCACGCTGCTCGGATCCCCCAACCCCTACATCTGGAGCGAAGACGCGGTCCGTTGCGCGTTGCTGCGGCGCCGCATCCTCGCCGATCTCGTCGAGTTCTGGTTCGGCGACAAGGTGAAGGTCGCCACGGCGTTCGGCTTCTCGTGGAACGGCCAGCACGACGCATACGAACTGCAGACCGCGTACACGCCGGGTAAGCCGCTGCCTTTGCACCAACCGCTCCGCACGAAGGGCGAGGGACTGATGAAGGAGCTCACCTCCGAGGTGATGCGACCGTTGCAGAAACACCTCATCGAGTCCGGTTTCGACGGCCTCGTCTGGCAGGCGGGCAAGGGCAATCCGGTGGCGCTCAACAACTTCCTCTACGAGCGGGAGGAAGGAGGTGGCCGTTGGGTATGGATCGACCTCGAATCGGGCTTTCCGGCGTTGTTCCCGGCCAACCCATTGGCGTTGTTCGGTTTCTACCTGCCCAAGGCGATTCGTCTCGGACGACCGCTGTTCGACGACGTCGATGCGACGCGATTGCTGAAGTACATCTCCGAGCACTACAAGGAGCTCGCCGAACGACTCGGGGAGCATCGCATGCTTCGGTTGCAGGACAACGCGACGGCGCTCTGCGAGCACCAGTCAGCGTGGAAGAGCCTCCCGCTGCATCGTCGCAGCATCGAATACCAACTCGCGCGGCAACAGATCTCCGTGAAGCAGGCGGAACACTATCGCGGTGCGCACTTCCGCTGGTTCGGTCGGGAGCTCGTGCGATACACCCGAGAGGGCTTCGCGAGCCTCGCGCGCCTGCCCGCGAAAGTGAATACCCTCTTCGGCAAGGTCAACTGGTCCGGCGTGCCGCGCTTCTTCGGCCGGTTGGCGTTGTCGCATCGATTCCGCGATTTCATCGCGCGCAGGTTTGTCGGGCTTCGAATCCGGGCGTGGCGCAAGAGGGGTCAACTCACACCCGCCGAAGCGCGGCACCTTCGCTACCGCCTTCGCCGCGAGGCGTCGAGCGCCTACCTCAGCGACTTCGGCGTGCACCTCGCGGTCAAGCCGTTGGTCAAGGTCGTGGAGTTTTGGATCCTGCCGATGCTCTGGGGCTTCGACTTGATCGACAGCGCGACTCTCGCTGTATGCATGCTCGCGTGCGGTCCCGTCGTGCGGAGTTTCTACACCTTGTCTCGCACGATACACGCGTTCCGCGAGGGAACGGAGAAACCGTGGGTGGCGCTCGGCGTGGGTGTGTTCCCAATCGCTGGCAACTTCGCGTACCCGGTGCAGATCCTCTACTCGTCGACGCAGAAAGATCTCGCGCGCTTCATCCTCTACGACGGTGGCGCTCGGATCGGGAGTCTGTTCCCGATATGGGGCGGCCAGGACACCTGGACGGAACACTACTTCAACCGGTTGCCCGACTTCTTCGCCAACCTGGGCCGGAAGAGCTTGGAGACCCCGACGCCGTCAGGGTGATTCTCCGTCAGGTGTTGGCGCCGAAGGGAGTTCGTGCAGCCGCCGGATGCCGATCGCCGAGGTGAGAAATGCGATGGCAAAGAACCCCGTGCTGAAGAGTTTCGAGGACTCTTCGACCATCACCGAGAGGTCGGATCGCGTGAACACCGAGTCGATGGCGGTGTGTGCCACGTAGAAGAATCCGGCGACAGCGATCATCAAACCGAATCGCGGCAAGCGCAGGATTTCCGGAAGGAACGCCCCGCAGACGAAAACCGCGCCGACGCCGTAGAGGATCACGACGATGTCGTTCCAGTTCCGGAAGATGCCGGGTGATGCGTTCTCATGCTGCATGAAGAGCCCTGCCTGTTCGTGAACCTGCATGACTTCATCGAAGGCGAAGTACGCGAAAGCCAAGGCAGCCAGGATCCAGAACCACGCGCCGCTCCGCGGTCGACTTCGCGAGAAGACGAACGTGGCCAGGGCCAACAATGACGCAATGGCCATGAGCAGGGCGGAGAACTTTGTGATCCCGCCTTCTTCTTGAAACTGGGAACTCGCGTGGGTCGGCGATCCGAACACGACACCGAGCGCGATGGCGATGGTCAGCGCCACCACGCAGACGCCTGTAGGGATGAGGATTTTCGGAGCCTGTAGCCGACCGCATGTCGCGCGCGCTTGGGCGAGCTCTTCCATGTATCGGCGGATCATTGGCCGCGAGGTACGATCGCCGGAAAAGCGAGCCTCTGTGCGATGAATTGTGTGTCCGAGGAATTCATGGCAAGTCTCCAGTGTGGGGAGGTCATGAGCGGCGAGGCTATCCGCGGCGTCAGCTTCCGAATACGGGTTCGTGACCGGTTGGGGCGTTCTCGCGACAATTTCCGTTTCGGAGCATCGTGGAGATCCGATCCGCCGATAGCGCGGCCCGGTCCCCGTCGGGATCGCGACGGGAGGGTCGATGGGCGCCCGTGGGGTCGTTATCGGGTTGCGTCTCGGCCATTACACTGTGCGGCCTGCTCGAGTCGCGTGCTCGAGGAGCGTCCTTGCTCGACGTCGCGAGACATTCGGGTCGACCAACCGGCCCGTCGCCGACGCGCTACGCGAACTCGCTATGGTGAAGATGGCGAGTGGAGACGAGCGCGAGGTTCTCGATTTGTTGCGCGAGGGCATCGTTGTGCTGCGGCTGTCGACCGGGGACAACCCGCGGGAGTTCGCAGGCCTTCATCTCGACATCGGCGAACAACTCCAGCTGGCAGAGAAACTCATCCGCGGGCAGTTGGCGGCGTGGTCGAGTGATCCGGACGTCGGGTGCGCGCGAGGCGGCGGAAGACCGGCTCTTGCGGGGACTCAGAGCAGCCCTGGTCGCGTCCGGTCCGGGGCATGTCCAGATTCGGGCCGTCTTGCGAGATTTCGTCGCTCTCTACACGGGTTACGGCGGTCGTTCTCCCGGGTGACTTGCTGGAATCGGTCGATAGAATAAGTGTCATCCTCCGGTCAGATTCGAACCGATGATCCTCGCGTCGATACTCCCTGCAACTCTCGCGATGGCGATTGCCATCCTGTTGGGGGGGCGTGCGTCCGCGCAGTATCAAGTCTTCAAGGGCCGGAGCTTCACGGACAAGACGGTGGGGCTGCGAATCACGATTCCCCCGGGCTGGAAGCCGCTGCCGCTTCACATCGACGAGAGGCGCGTCATCGGATTGTTCATGTCCGCCCGGCACTACCACGGCGACCCGACGAAGGGCGATTCCACAGAAGGTCGCCGGGCGCTGATGTCGATCTTCCGCCTCCAAAAACCCGAGGAGGGCAACAAGTACCGCCGCACCTACAGCTACACGCTCGCGAGATCGAAAGATCCCGACACGTACAAGGTGACGAACGAAACCGGGATCGCGTACGGCGAAACCGCCGTCGTGAAGTGGGACGTCCGCATCGCCGGGGAAGACATCGATCGTCAGCGGTACGTGACGTGGGTGTATTCGGGGGAGACGCATGACTACGCGGTGGAGTGTCGATTCCTCGAGGCGGAATACGAGAACCTCCGGGGGCTCGCCTTGCGGTCTCTCAAGAGCTTTCGGTTCATTCCGGCAACGGTGAAAGTCGAGGCTCCAACCGTCGAGAAGCCGTTCGTGCTCCGTGATTGGACAAAGTTGCCTCTGCTCGAGCGGCATCGACGTCGGTCGGCTGCAGGCATGGCGCACGAGAAGAAAGTGCTGTCGCGTCTGCCTGCGGGTTGGACCGTCCAGAAGAGCAAGCACTTCATCGTAGTGAGCCACACGTCCGCCAAGACCACGAAGTACGTTCACGATCTCGTCATCGCGTTTCGGAAGTGGCTCGACGAGAGGTTCGGTTCGCTGTCTGACGAGTATCCGATTCGGATGACGGTGCGCATCTGCGGCAACGATTCGGAGTATCGCTCCTACCTGTGGGGTGTCTCGCGGGTGAACTACAACTTCGGGGATCGCGAGATCGTCATGTGTAACGACCGCGGAAGCCTCAATATGGACGAAGTGCTGTACAGCGTGTTTCGTCGGTACATGCTCGACGAGGCGCCGGAGGTGTACTTCAACCTGCCGGTGTGGTTGAGACAGGCGCTGGTGGGGTTGATGCAGCGGGCGAGACTCAAGGGGCGGAAGCTCGTGTTTCCGTCGACGATAGACGAACTCTCGATCTTCGCCGAGCTGCGACGCTCCGGTCGGGCGAAGATCTGGAAGGCAGCCGAGTTGATGAAGCACGCGGACTTCGGCTACATCCCGGATGAGAGCCCGATGGACGCGGACCTGATCTTGGAGTCACTGGTGTTGTACCGGTTCATCGAAGGACCCGGCAGGCGCGCCGCAGCGATCCGCGGACGGCGATTCATCACCTTCTATATGAAGGAGATCCAGAAACTGGTCCGTGAACTGGACGCGAGTGACGACGGTATTCTCGTGTGGGACAGCGAAGCGACGATCACGGAGATGTACAACGCGCGTCGGGCCGCGGCACAGACCGCAGAAGAGAAGGAGAAGTGGCCGACGAAGATCCCCAAACTAAAGAGTCGGTGGGAAACCTACTCGGAGAAGATCCGGAAGCGGCGCGCGGAGTTCGCGAAGAAGCTGTTCGAGCGGACGTGCAGCTGGTCCGAGGGGCGGTGGGGGCAGTTTGAGCGGTTGTACGAGAAGTTCTGCAAGAGCAAGTCGCGGTAGGACGGTACGTCAGTCTTCCTTCAGCGCGGCGAGTAGCGGTCCCCGGGTCGCGAACGCGCTCGCCATGGCGACCCAGATCACGCCGCTCAATGCTACGGCACCGACGACCACGGCCATCGGGATGATCGACACGTCCCGCGCGGAACCGGGCAACACCGCCAGGAGTGCGGCGACGACACCACTCGAGAGGCCCAGCCCGAGCAACAAGCCGTGTTCGCTCCACACGAGCTTGCGCACGGTGCCCGAACGGAAGCCCACCGCCGAGAGGAGTGCCAGCTCGCTGCGGCGTTCGAGGGAGTTGCGGAGGACGACCATGCCGACGCCGAGGCTGCCGAGCAATAGGCCGAGCCCGCCGAGGACCTGGAAGATCAGCAGGTACGTGTTCTGCACCGCGTTGAAATCGCGCAGGCGGTCCGCGGTCGAGGTCAGTTCCAATCCGATGTCCTCGAACGCGTTCGTCAACGTGGACTCGACGTCCTTCGCGCGCTCCGCTGGAGCGTCGATCAGGAACATGCGATAGCCAGTCACGGAAGCGAATCGCTCCTGCATCCGACGCTCCGCCACGACGAGGCTGCCCTGCAGGATGGAGTTGGTCACCGTGGCGACGATGAGGACGTGGAAGGGCTGTCCGCGGTCATCGGTGTAGTCGAGCGTGTCGCCGACCTTCTTGTGCAGTGCCCACGTGATGCTCGCGGCGTCGCCGATTGCGGGTACGACGTCGGAGCCGTAGTCGAAGTCGAGGAGTTGCCATGGATTCGGCGGCGGCGCGGCGTCGTCGGGAGGGAGTAAGCTCGCGAACTGGAACGCGCCTCGGTCGGACAGTGACGTCGGGTTCACTCCGATCAACCGGGGGTTCTGCGGAAGGCTGAGGTTCAGGCAGCTGGCGTCGTCGCCGTCCCGCACGCGGAGCGGGACGATGGCGACGTCCTTCATGGATTCCGCGGAGATGTTGAACGGGTCACGACCTTCCGCCGAGTTGAGATCGCGGAGGATCGGCAGCGTCGAGCGACCGAAGAATGCGAAGCCCCCGGTTCCCGACTCGCGGATCGACGCGTCCTTTGGAGGTTCCAATCGGTTGGCCTGCACCGCGACGACGAGGAACGTGCCGCTCGCGAGCAGCGCGATCGTTGCGAGGCTGCGTCCGGGTCGTCGTCCGGAGTTGCGGACTCCCAGTGCAGCAACGGAGTGGATGCTGGCGTCACCCGCCCCTGCGAACCGAGTGAGGAGACGGCGGCACAGCGCCAGGCCGCCGATCAGGAGCAGCGCGCCCGCGCCGAAGAACGCGCCCGCGGCCTGCATCGCACTTCCGGCGACCAGCACGACCAACGCGATGGCGAGGATGGGGCACGCGACTGCGAGCACGAGGCTCGTGCGTCCCTGCCGCGGACTGTTTGCCGCGGTGCTCGGGATGCCGTTGCGGCTCGTCAGCAGCTCGAGTGCCGGACGGTGGAACACCTTGCGCAGCGTCAGGGCGATCGACGCCACCGCCACGAGGATCGCGATCACGGTGCCGAGCACAACCGTGCCCAGCGGGGCGTGAAATGTCAACGTCGTCATCCCGATCGCGTCTCGCCAGAGCGTGCCGAGGCCGTACAGCACGGCGCGTGTGTAGCCCATGCCGAGCACGGCTCCCAGCGCGCCACCGACGACGGCCAGGATCAGTGATTCGATCAGGAACAACCGACGCACGCGCGACGGTCGAAATCCGAGGGCCAGCAGCGTTCCTATCTCGTTCGCGCGTTGCTGGACGCCGAACACGAACAGCAGCGACGTCAGCAGCAGCGCCGCGCCGATCAGGAAGAAACTCAGACCGAGGAACAGGCCGCCGAAGTCCGTCGCGGACGTGCCCGCGGCGAGGGCGGAGGTGCGCACGTCACGGAAGAAGAGTCCGAGGGTGGCGGGGTCGAGCTTGCGCGGGAGCTCGGCTTTCAATCGTTTCGCGAGTCCGACTGGTCCACGGATCGCGGTCACGTTTCCGTATCGACTCCCAAACAGTCGCTGTCCGGCAGCGAGGGTGATGAAGGCCTTCGGTGTGCCGCGGTGTTTGTCCCAATATTCTTCGTCCTTGTCGCGAAGGCGGTCGAGGTCGATCGGGATACCCGGCTCCCAGTCGCGACAATTCTCGCTGTCGGCGAGGCCCGGAAACTCAGGCATGAGGGAAGGATCCGCCGCAGCACCGCTTATGGGCGCCACCCGGGCGACCCGAAACTCCTCCGTCACGTCGCGCAGGCGAAGCTGAGCACCCATGACCAGGTAGTCGAGTGCGACGGTGTCGGACGGCTTCGCTTTCAGGTCGTCGGCGAGCCACTCGGTCAAGACGATGCCGTTGTCGGGCAGTTTGTCCACGAGCTGAGCGAGGGCCTGCACGGACGGATGAACTCGTGCCCCGGGAGCCAGCGGTCCGATCGCAGCGACCGTCGAGTACGGCGTCGCCTCGCTGTCTTTCTTCAGGTTGTTCACGAAATAGGTCAGGATGCCCAGCGCGCCGGGTTCGATGCCGCGCACCGCGTCGACGATCGGGTCGTCAAGGAAAACGCGGTTGCTGGTCAGCTCGTCGACGCCCTTGACCGTGGCCGTGCGCAGCTCGGCGTCTTCGATCGTCCAATGCTCGCGCACGGCGGCGTTCGCTCGTTCGATGAGATCCGCGACGGCTTGCCGTCCCGGCTCGGCGCCACCGAGCACGAGCAGGTTTGCGCGGTCCGGCAGCTCTAGCTTCTTTTGCAGCCAGGGCAGCGACACGAAGATGTTGAATGGCGGAATCTGGCTGGAGCGCAAACTGAAGCGTCCGAAGTCCTCGTCACCCACGGTGGTCTCGACCGTCAAGCGCAGCGCGAACGACACGTCGTCGACGGTCGCCATCAACATGTCGCGGGGCAAGAGGCTCGGTTTCTCGATGCGGAGGAGAACGGTGTCGCCGGACTTGACGTCGAGCTGCGCGGCGAGTCGTTCGTTGACGAACGCCTTGCCTGCTTGCGGAGCGTCGCGTTTTCCAGCGGGACTACATCCGAAGAACCGATCGTCGACGCCGAACACGTCGACGATGCCAGCGCGAGACTCTGCGTCAGGGTTCCGGGCGATCCCCTGAAGCATCAAGATGGGCGCCACGCGCACGCCGCTGAGGGGCTTCGCGATGCGGTCAGCGAGGTTCGCGCGGAAGTTCCTGTCGCCGGCGATGAGCGCTGCGTCGACCCGCCCGATGCGATTCTCCGCCTGGGTGCGGAGGCTGTTGCGAACCGATTCGCCGACGGCCATCGCGCCCACCAGGACCGCGGTCGCGCACATCGCGCCGAGCGTGACGCCGAGATGCGTGCGCCAGAAGTAGCGCAGGTTCTTGAGGACGAGCGAGATCACCTGCCCGCCGTACCGGAGGCGCGTTCGGCTCGGGCCAGCTCGCCGTTCTCGAGCTCGAAGGTCGTCTTCATGAGCGCGGCGAGCCGGGCGGAGTGGGTGACCGTTACGAGTGCGACGAACTTCTCTGCGTTGAGATCGCGCAGAAGCTCGCCCAGCTGATCCGCGGAGCGCGCGTCGAGCGAACCCGTCGGTTCGTCCGCGAGAAGGAGACGGGGACCGTTGATCAATGCGCGCACGACCGCGACGCGCTGGCGCTCACCGCCTGACATTCGCGCGGGACGGTGGTTCAGGCGTTCGCCGAGGCCGATCTCCTCGAGGAGCGCGCGGGCCCGTTCGGTGGCGTCTTTGTTGTTCGACTTGTCCTCGATGGCGAGCGTCGGAATGAGGACGTTCTCGAGCGCCGTGCACTGCGGCAACAAGTGGTGGGACTGGAACACGTAGCCGATCTCGCGGTTGCGGAAAGCGGCGAGCGCGTTCGCATCGAGGCTCGAGAGTTCGATGCCTTCGAACATGACCGACCCGGAGGTCTGAGGCAGCAAGCCGCCGATGACGTTGAGAAGCGTGCTCTTGCCGGACCCGGACGGGCCGACGACCGCGATCGAATCCCCCGCAGCGATCTCGAGGTCGATGCCAGCCAGGACTTCGGGAGCCGTCGATGCCTCGGTACTGTCGAAGCTCTTGCGGACTCCCTTCAGAGCGACGAGTGGCTCGGTCATTTCGGTTGCCCAGTCGATGGTGGGGGACTGGCGGTTGGTTTGCCGGGAGCGGGTTTGTAGAGCGTGACGAGGGTCCCGCCGACCGCGGCGAGGACGATGCCCGCGATGAACTGCCAGGGCAGCTTCGCGATGCCGCCCGCGGGAGGGTGCAGCGAGAGCGCGACGACGGCGTTCACGACCGGTGCTCCGGCGAAGATGATCGCCATGACGACCGCGGGTTGACCCTTCGCTCCGAATGCCAACAGCACGCCGAACGCTCCGACCGCGCCGAGTGCTCCGGCGATCAGGGACAGCCAGATCGCCTTGCCGGGCATGTTCCAGTCGGCGCCCTGCGCGATGAGAAAGCCGGCGGGTGCGAGCACCGCGATCAGAAAGTACGCGATGCCGACGCAGAAGAACGCCTTGTTGCGTCCGTGCACCGGGTCCTTCATCTCGAGTTGACCCATGTGCAGGAAGATGCCGTACAGACCCCAGCACGCGACGGTCAGCAGTGCGAAGAGCATCCAGAGGTTTGATTTGTCGGGCATGGGTCTTTCGATACTATGCGAGGCTCAAAGTGGCAAGGAATCACTCCACGTGGGGCTGAGAGATGGTCTGACAGATCGTCGCGAACTCGCGAGCCATCCGGTCGGAGTTGAAGTGGTCGAGGACGGAGCGCCGCCCCGCACTGGCGAGTTGTTGGGATCGGGGTTCATCGAGGAGCAACTCCTCGAGCCCGTCCGCGAGGGACGTGGTGTCGTCGGGTTCGCAGAGGATGCCGCCACCGGTGGCTTCGAGAATCTCTGGAAACACGGCGTGCCTGGGCTGGACGACTGGCACGCCGCACACCATCGCCTCCAGCAAGTACAGGCCGAACGACTCGCCGTAAGTCGCAGGCACCGACAGCACGGAGAGTGAGCGAAGGAACTCGATCTTGTCGCTGCGTGCGACGTTCGGCAGGAACTCGACGTCGCCGGCGGTCCCGTTCGAGCTCAGGTGCTGTTGTAGTTCTTCCACGAGCTGGCAATCCTCGCTCAGCATCACGCCGCAGACGCGAAGTCGTAGGTTCGGAATCCGACCGCGTTGCTTCAAGATGACGAACGCCTCGATGAGCGTGGGCAGCCCCTTGTCGCGACACATGCGCGCGAGGTAGCCGATTGTCTTTGGACTCCGCCCGAGCAGCGGCGGGGGTTCCTCCGTCAGATCGGCGAGATCCAGGCCATTGTGAACCACGTGCACCCTCGCCTCGTCGAGACCGAGCCTCGAGCACATCAGATCTCCGTAGTCGCGGCTGACCGGTACCAGCGCGTCGATCTCCTTCGCCCGTTCGCTGAGTTGGCTCCAGGACTGTTGGGAGAACGAGTCGGGGAGCGAATCGAGAAACGGCGCTTCGCCTTGCATCGACGCCACGACTGGTCGGTCGAGTTCCTGCTTCAAGCGCCGAACCACTCCCGAGAGGAGAAGGTTGGAGATCACGACGACGTCGGGCTTCTTCTCCGACGCGGCCCACTCGACGAGCTTTTCGACTTCCGTGTTCTGATGCCCGTCCTCACCCTTCAGCATCGACAGCGTCATCGCCCCGAGATCGGGAGCTTCGGTCAGACTGCCGTGCTTCGACACCCAGCGCAGGAGTCCCGGTCGGTCCAACAGGTTGGTGAGGAATCGCGGCAGTTTCCCGGCCAACCGGGACTTCTGCTGCAGGTACATGTTGATGCCGCCCATGTGCACCGAATCCCCGGGCGCTTCCGAGGGCGTTTCCTCCAATACCAGCGGGAGATACAGCGGAACCACCGAGACCTCGTGACCGAGCCTCTGCAGCGCGTTGCCTAGCGCGTGGTCCCGGAGGCAGCTACCGCAGTAGAAGTGTCCGGTGCCCGGCGTGAGCATCATGAACCTCATGTCACGCTCACTAGTTCGTCTTCTTGGCTCTCACTGGGCTGAACGCGTAGAGATGGTCGTCGTTCGACCCGATCAGGATCATCCCGTTGGCGATGGCCGGGGACGAGAAAATCGGGCGACCGATCTCGTACTTCCAGACCTCCTTGCCGGTCTTCACGTCGAGCACGTAGAGCCGCCCGTCGCCGGATCCGAACACGACTTTGTCTCCGCATGCGACCGGCGATCCGTCGATTTTGCGCTTGGTCGGGAACGTCCAGAGCGGCTTGCCGAGCTTTCGCGACACGCAGTGCAGCTTCTTGTCACGGCCACCGAACACTACGCGGTCCTCGAGGATGGCGGGGGAGGAGAAGAACGCATGCCGGTTGTTCGGGTAGACCCAGGTCGGTTTCTTCATGTCATCGAGATCGACGCAGATGAAGGCGTTGCCGTAGTGGCCAAAGTAGACGCGGTTCTTGGCGAGAGCGACCGAGCCCGCGACGTGGCAGTCGGCGCCGAGCTCCACTTCCTTGACCTTCTTTCCGGTCGTGATCGAAACGACGTGGAGGACCGCATCGCAACCGCCGAACACCGCGTAGTCGCCGAGGATCGCCGGGGTGCCGTTGATGTAGTTGCCCGTTTCGTAGGACCACAGTTTCTTGCCGGTCTTGGCCTCGAAGCAGTGCAGATTGCTGTCGTAGCTGCCGACGATGATGCGTGTTGTCCCGTCCTTCATCCGGGCGTAGTTCGCGGCGCCGAGGATCGTGTCTCCAGTCTCGAACTTCCATTCGAGCTTGCCGGTCTTCGCGTTGAGGGCGTAGAGGAAGAAGTCCGAGGACCCGATGTAGACCCGACCGTCGACGACCAGCGGCGGGGCGTCGATCATGTCGTCCGTCTTGAACGACCACTTCTTCGTTCCTGTCAGTAGGTGCACCGCGTAGATCGACTGGTCGCCGGATCCGAAGTAGACCGTGTCGCCGGCGACGACGGGCGAGGAGAGGACGGCGCCGTCCGTCTTGAAGGACCACGCGAGCTTGAACTTGTCCGCGAGCTTGCCGGGGGCGACACCGTGCATCGCGGGGTTTCCCCGGTAGCTCGGCCAGCCTGTGGTGGTTTTCTTGGGCGTGACGGTGGGCGTCACCGTGGGCCCATCCTGGCCGGAATTCGTCTGCGCGCGGGAATCGGCGCAGATCGAGAGCGCGCTCAGCAGGGCGGCGAAACAGATTCTCGACCAGGGCATGTGAAGCGTATTGTGCGTGGTGGAAGGGACCGCGGAAGCCCTCTCCGGGGTCTCGGGGGGT
>CAYYAQ010000024.1:0-8999 GCA_964469555.1 uncultured candidatus Brocadiaceae bacterium
CGACGAGCAGTGTGAGCAGGAGTTCGGCGGCCTCGCGTCCGAGGCGGGTGGAGCCGTGCTTCTTCAGGAAGCCCTGCAGCGCGTCCGGGTCCTCTTCGACCATCGCCTTGAAGAACACGCGGTCCGCCGCGGGGAAGTCCGGCGGCTTCGTCTCCTGCAGCCGCACGTAGCGGTTCGCCCGGTCGACCGTGACGCGGAAGTGGGACAGGATGTTGAGCCCGATCGTCCCGAGCACGCCGTCGGCGTGCACCTGCGCGAGCTCGGATGGGCGGAGCGCGACGTACTTCGTCAGCTCGAGGGTCTTGAGGTGGACCGATCCGATGTCGCCGGTCGACCGGTCCATCGTCTCGCAGATGTCCTCGTCGACGAGAGTGTCGAAGCGGCTCGTCGCGATGTTCATCGAGAGGACGCGTTTGTCGGCGAGCCGCACCGGAATCCAGATCTGGTCGTTGGTCAGGGTGATCGAGTTGACGACCGTGCCCTCGATCTCTTCGGGGGGCGTGTCGACATTCTTGCGCGGGGTCTCGAGGAACAGGAACCCGGCCTGCAGGTCGAAGATCACGTGGTAGTTTCGGAGGATGTTCAAACCGATCGCGCCGACGCACGCGGTCTCTCCGAGTTCTCTCGAATAGAGCTTCGTGAAGTTGTCGAGGATCTCCTCGTCGCCGTGCTCGCGGCGGGGCACGGTGATCGCGAACCTGGGCAGGTGGATCTTGATCGGCACGCCGCCGTCGCGGTCGACCTTGATGCCGTGGGCCGCGCGGTTGTGCAGTTCGAGACCGCAGCCGCGGTCGAAGTCGATGAAGAGGTTGACCGGGATCCGGCGGTACTTGGTGGAGATCTCGCACCGGGCGACGAGGCGTCCGGCGATGACCCGGACGGGCATTCGGGCCTGTTCGATCACCGGCGCCGGGCCGGTCTTCGCGGCGTCGACCCCACCGGCGTCTTGCGACGGAGCCGCACTCGTCGCGAGGAGTGCGGTCAGCGACAGCAGGGGGCGGGGTCTCCACATTGGAATGGCTCTTTCCCGGCGGAAACCGGCGGGGGGGACGGGCTCCGGATATTACCGGGAGCGCGGCGAATCGGGCAACCGTGTCGCAACGTATCTGTCGCAGCGCGCCGGGTCGCCATGCGTGGTGTGTGTCACCGTTTCGAAATCGAAGACGCCGGGATCCGGGCGAGACTCCTGCCGGTCACCCAATTTCGACGGGCTGGCCCAGGTGTCCGCCGCGGCGCCTTCGAGTTTCTGCGAGCCTTCCTTGTCGAGCCAGGTGTTGAGGGCGCCCTTCTCGTTCACGCAGACGACCGCGACGTCGAACTTGCCGACGATCTTGCACGGCGGCACGACCTTGCCGTCGGGGGTCATCGTCGTGGTGCTGCCGAACAGCGCGATCGAGCCGAACATCACAAGGCGGAGCTTCATGGCTCGAATAGTACACAGCGACCTCCAGTGGGCGAACCATCGGGGGCCGCGAGTGGGAGCCTGGCGGTCTAGTTGCGCGGCGTTCCGCGGATCTTGCCGAAGGACCAGTTGGTGGTCTCCATCTGGATCTGGATGGCGAGGCTGTCCGGCACGCTCACGGCGACCGGGATCATGCCACGTCCTCAACAGGTGCCCGGGAAATGAGCCTGGGCAACCTCCTTTCCTGTGTTGTCGTCCGTGATCGTGAACTTCGGCGAAGCGCCGAGCGGGATCCAACCCTTGTAGAGTTCGCCGGCTGCTCCGTAGAGCCAGACGTTGTCAGGGGAGAGGTGGAGCTTGCCGCCGATGCGCTGGTAGTCGAACTCCGCGCGGATCGGGCCACCCCAGCACACTTGCCGGGCCTGGTCCTTCGCGACGGTGATCGGCTTGGACTTACCGGTCTTCATCGTGACGCGGCTCTTGCCGAGACCGAGCTCGCCGTTCATCAGCTTGTAGGCGCCGACGGGGACTCGCATGCCTTCCTTGGCCCTCGCCATGTCGTAGGAGAAGCGGCGGTCGGTGCTGCGGACGACGGCGGACATGACCTTGCCCTTGGTCGAGCAGCTGAGATGCAGCTTGCCGGTCGGACCTTCGTACGTCGTGCAGCTCAGCTCGGTGCCGCCCGCGGTGACGTCGATCTCGAAGAGCTCGCCGTCGACGTTGACGACTTCGGAGAAGAACGTCGCGGTCTTGCCGTTGCCGACGATCAGCGCGTCCCGACCGAGGTCGCCGAACACGCCGTTGTTGTTCTGGTCGATCAGGCGGACGCGCTGGCCCTTGATCTTGCCGGTGAGGAATCCGCCTGGCGCGAACTTCCAGCCCTTGTCGTTCTTGAGCCGCACCGAGTAGGCGATCGGCTTGCCGTCCGCGGTCTTGCCGCGAAGGGTCAGGAACGCAGTCTTGCCTTCGGCGCTGACATCTGTCTCGCCGTCGCCGTCCGTGTCCACCAGCAAGCGCGTCCCCTCGAGCTTCGTCTTGAAGTCGAACCCGTGGGTTCTCGCGAGCTTGAACGCGGTGCCGACCGGCCTCCACTGCTCGTCGGGAAGCGATAGCTTCCACTTCCGCTGTGCGCGGTGGGTGAGTCCGACCGCGAACCCGGCGGGTTGCGTGGCTTCCGCAGCGGGCTCCTGGGGTGCCGCCAAGGGCATCGAGAGACAGATCGTAATCAGCACACTCATGTGAGGATCCTCGGATTCGGCCCATTTGCCGTCCCGACCATTCTATCGAGAAATCGCGGCATTTTCCCCGCGGGAACTCTGCTCCCCGGGGAAAATGCCGGCAGTTCGAAGCGTGCGGGGGAGCGTAGGTGTTCGGTATGCTGCGGTCATGAGCAAAACCGACCAGCCCTCGATCGTCGTGATTGGACCGGGCTGTGCGGGTCAGTCGCTGGCGAAGCGATGGGTTGACGCGGGCGTGGTCCTCCACGGTTTCCTCGGTCGGACGATCCAGGGCGCGGCGGCAGCGGCCAGGTTTGTCGGCACCGGACGGGTGCTCGACATCAGCGACATCGACGCGAAGTTCCTCGAAACGATCGACGCCGTGCTGCTCTCCGTCCAGGACGACCAGCTCGCCGAGACGGTGGCCCAGCTCGCGGACCGCGTCGCGTCCGCCGGGGCCAACGGCTCGATACTCTTCTTCCACTGCAGTGGTTCGAACGATCTCTCGGTGCTCGGACCGCTGCGCGAGGCCGGCGCGCACACCGCGTCCCTGCACCCGCTGTGCCCGATGCCTGCCCCGGACATCGGCTACCGCAATCTGCCCGGCAAACCTGCCGTCATCGAAGTGCACCACGGCGACGCAGGGTCGCTCGAGGCCCTCGAGGCCCTCGCCCGCGCCGCGAAACTGGAGCCCGTGGCGACCACCGGCGGCGACCGCCTCCTCTACCACGCGGCGTGCGTGCTCGCCGCCAACGGACTGACCGCACTGTATCACCTGGTGAAAGACCTCTTCGAACGCGCCATGCCCGACGGTTCGGTTGAGAACCTCCCGCCAGCCCTCATGCAGGCCGCGATCGAAGCGTGCCGCAACGAGGGCCCGGTCCTCGCGCTCAGCGGCCCGGTGCTGCGCGGCGACGCCAAGCTCGTCGGTCGACAACTGGAAGCGCTCCGCGAGCTCGATCCCCCGGCGGTCGGCGAGTGGTGTTCGTCGGTCTTCCAGACGTTGATGCGCGGCGCCGCCGCGATGGCAGCCGAGCGACAGGAATTGTGCGGCAAGGACCTCGAGGACATGCAGAAGGTCCTGGATGCCTGAAGTCATCGCGAGCATTCTCGCGGAGAGTGTCTCGGGGGTGCTGCGCCGTGCGCGGTCGGCATCGATGTCCGGCGCCGACTGGCTCGAAGTGCGCGCCGACAGCCTGCCCCACGACACCGATCCGCACGCCATCCTCTCCGAGGTGAAGCTCCCGGTTCTCGTCGCCTGCCGGACTCCCCAGGACGGCGGTTGCTACCGGGGGACGCTCGAAGACCGCCGCGTGCTGCTGCAGCGCTGGGTCGACGCCGGCGTCGCGGGCCTCGACCTCGAACAGTGGGAGACGTGGACTCCCGAATCCGTCGAGCGCCTGCGTATCCGCATGCGTTCGTTCCACAACTTCTCCGGCATCGACGACAACCTCCCGGCGATTCGCGATGAGCTCCTGAAGATGGGCGCCAACGTCGCCAAGATCGCGATGACAGCGCACGATCTCGCCGACGCGGCCCCGGTCTTGAGTCTGATGGCGAGCACGGACCAGGCGACGCATCCGACCGTGGCCTTCGCCATGGGCGACGACGCGTGGGTGACCCGGGTCCTCGCGTGCGTGCACGGTGCGCCCTTCGTCTACGGCTCCGTCGGGCCAGGGATGAGCACCGCCCCCGGGCAGGTCCCGGTTTCGCAGCTCACGGGCGTGTGTGACGTGCGTCGTTTCACCGGCTCGACGCTGATCTACGGCGTGCTCGGCAACCCCGCCCGGGATTCGTGGGGGCCGTGGTTGTTCAACCGCGCCTTCCGGTTGCTGGCCCACGATGCCGTGTACCTACCGTTCGGAACGTCCCACCCGAAGGCCACGGTCGACATGCTGTCCCCGCGCCGGTTGCGCGGGTTGTCCGTCACCGCGCCGCACAAGACAGCGCTGCTCCGCGGCTGTCACGAGATCGACGAGCACGCTTCGCTGAGCGGCGCCCTCAACACGCTGGCGTTCCGCGCGCACGGGTCGGTATCGGGCCACAACACCGACGTCGTCGGCGTCCGCGAAGCGCTGTCCGACGCCGGCCTCACCGGTCGCGGTGAGAACGCGGTGGTGCTCGGTGGCGGCGGCGCGGCACGGGCCGCGGCGATCGGCCTCGCCCAGCTGGGCCTCGTGCCGATCCTGATGCCGCGCAGCCTCGAGAGCGTCAGGGAGTTCTCCCGCGAACACGGTTTCCGTCTCGCCCGGCTCGACGCCGAGGTGATGCACGAGCTGTCACCGAAGGCCGTGGTGCACGCGACGCCGATCGGCGGTCCCGCGGTGGACAATGGCGAGCCCGAATCGATCCTCCCGGATTGGAACATCGCGCCGGGTACGTTCGTCCTCGACATGATCTACCAGGCCCCGGAGACCGAGCTCCTCAAGAGGGTCGCTGCCGCCGGCGGAATCGCCGTGCCCGGTCTGGACATGTTCCTCTCCCAGGCCCGCGAGCAGCTCTATCTCTTCACCGGTCGCCGCCTGTCCCGGGCGGCACTCCGCGAGTTCGTGGGGGGCCAGTGACGCGGTCGGGTAATGTGCGTCCCGCGCCGGGCATCGTGCTCGTCGGCCCTCGCGGGGCCGGCAAGTCGACCGTCGCCACGGCCGTGGGGAATCACCTGGGTTGGCCCCATCGTGACACCGACGATCTGATCGCCCAGGACGTCGGGTACCCGGCGGGGGCGTTCTTGGCCAGCGTCGGGGAGGCGTCGTTTCGCGTGGTGGAGGAGCGGATCGTGACCGCGGCGCTGGCCGACAACGGCGGGCGGGTGCTGGCGCTGGGCGGCGGGGCCGTCCTTTCCGCAAAAACCCGGTCCCAGTTGGCACATGGGGAGCATTTCGTCGTCTTCCTGTTCGCCCCGGTGCCGGTCTTGCTCGACCGGGCGAATATAGGCCCCATTCGCCCGCCATTGACGGATCTGCCCCCGGACGAAGAGGTCGCCCGGCTCTGGCAGGAACGCCTACCCCTCTACCAATCGGTGAGTGATTTGGAGTTGGATACGTTCTCCGCAAATGTCTCTGCCTGTGTGCGGTCGATAATGGCTACCATGGGCCACTCCGGCGAATAGGGTGGTTCGCCGTCGTCCCCAAGACCTTCCCTCGAGGGGATTTCCGCGCCGCACGAAGCAGATGCAGATGAGGTTCAGAACGGTTCTCGAAGGCGCGACCACGTTGCTGCTGGTCTGCGGGCTTCAGGCCGGCTCCCAGCCTGCGCCGGCGCGCCTGATCGCGTGCATTTCCGGGCTCGAATACGCGGGTGGCGAGCAGATGCGGCCCCAGAACGGCGGCAAGCAGGACAGTCACGGCAACTCCGAGAAGATCGACAAGTACAAGGCCATGCTCGCCAAGGTCGGCCCGGAGGCGAGGGTCGAGCGGGAGACGGCGGTCGAGTCCCTCTCCGCCCTGCCGGATCTCGAGGCTCACGCGGTTCTGCACAAGTACGTCGTGCCGGGCGAAGATCCCGACGGGGTGCGCAAGCTCGTGCTCGAGCGACTCCCCGCCCGTCTGGGAAACGAGAACGACAAGGTCTTCGGATCCCGGGGAGCGAACCGCAAGCTCATCCGCCGGTCGTACGTCGCCCCGTTGGTGAAGCACTTCTCCGGCGACCTCGTCCCGGTGGAACTCGAACCAAGGGCGCGCATGCTGCGCTCGCTGGCGCGCCGGTCGCTGGTGGTGATGGATACCGGCGAGCTGCGTGACACCCTGACGGTGTTGTCGACGGTGAAGTCGGTCGCGATCCGGCGGCAGTCGTTGCGTGCCGCGGGCCAGTGCCAGGATCTGGGGCTCGCCCAGCTCGTCGCCACGATGCTCGAGGACACGGAGCTGCGTTCGGTCGCGCGCGAGGCGTTGTACGACCTGACCTACACGGACTTCGCGAACGCGGCTTCGTTCGCGAAGTGGTACGCGGCGAGCAGCAAGAAACAGTACGTCGACCTCGCCGAAGAGGCAGCGCGGCGGGCCAAGAAGGAGCTCTTGTCGCGGGAAGCGGAGCTGAGCCGCGAGAAGATCGCCGTCGTCGTCGAGTTCATGGACGTCCTGGCGACCTCGAACCGCAAGGACAAGTGGAAGCGGATCCAGGCCCAGGTCTTCCCGAAGACGCCGAGCGCTTCGACCGAAGCGGCGAACGAGGTACAGCGCGCGTGCTTGACGCGGTTGCGCGAGGTGTTGGCCAGCACGCCGCCGGTGCAACGGGGCGCGGACGCGACGGATCGCTTGGCGTTCTTCGATCTGTTGGTGAAGCGTCTCGACGAGAAGCCGGGCGCCGTCGACCACGCGTTGTTGCTCGAGGTCGCGAGCTACGTGTGCGCCGCGTCGGAGACACCCCAGCGGACCGGCCAGAACAAGCGTTTGCTCGAAGGTCTTGGTACCGCGTCGCCGTTGGTGACGCGCGGTGCCCTGCGCGGGATTCGACGGTTCTTCGATGCGCCCAACCGACGAGCGGTCCTGGCGGTGACGCAGGGAGCGCGGGCGAGCGGTGATATCGAGACGTTGACGGTCGCGGTGGAGACGTTGCAGAGCACCGGATGGTTTGCGCCGTCCCCGGGGGACGTGGACCTGAAGCCGTGGATCGACGGGATGCACGCGATCCTCACGGATGCGAAGATGCCGGTCGCGTTGCGCAAGCACGTGATTCCGGTGCTGTGTCTCTCTGACGCGAAGGGTCTGAAGCTCGCGCGGTCGTTCGAATTGTTGTTGGAGGAAGTCGGTCGGCAGGACGCGCACGTCGAAGTGCGTCAGGGCGTGATGCTGCGGCTGCCGGGGTTGATCCCGACGGAAGCGGGCCCGCGGGACCTGGCGGCGGCGAAGTACCTCCGGAAGTTGGTCGCGTTGCAGACGGACAAGGAGCCGGTGGCGATCCGGCGGGCGGCGGCGAACATGCTGACCATTCCACCGAACGTCTCTCCGAACAACCAGAAGGCGCTCGGCTCCGATTTGACGAACGACGTCGGTTCGCGGTTGTTGGAGGAGAAGGACGAGAGTGTGTTCGTGGCGCTGGTGACGTCGCTGACGTCGCTGACCACGATCGATGGGTTGGTCTCGGCGGTCAACACGCGGTTGCGCAAGGCGCTGGAGGACTTCGGTCGCAAGGAAGAGACGAAGACGTTGGCCGAGGCGGTCGTGAAGGGTCTGAAGGAAGTCGCCGTGACGAAGGGCCGGACGACCTCGGAATGGACCGCGACGTGCGAGAGCCTGCTGACGGAGGTTCGTGACCGGCGGAGCATCCGGAACATCCTGGATTTCCATCTGCGCGACACGAAGGGCCCCGAGGACGAGACCTGGAAGCACCGGGTCTGGAGGCTCGTGATCAAGACCGCGCGGTTGGCTCCGGATGGCCTGGTGTGGAAGGACACCAAGAATCGCGGCGAGGCGGCGATGGTTATCCAGGCATTCAAGGTCTTGCTCGCGGACGGGGTCTACACGATTGCCACGAAGGACGAACCGTCGCTGGACACGATGGCGTCGCGGTTGACGTACTTGCGTTGTCTCGCGGCGGTCGGCAAGCCCGAAGTGTTGACGGCGCAGGCCGAGCTCTGGCTGAAGCCGGAGGACAAGGTGTTGGCGGCGCAGGACCGGTCGGAAGCGCAGCTGCTGTTGGCGGGTGGTTACCTGGCGGACAGCAAGCCGGTGGAGGCGTGGACCAAGAGCGGCATGCAGACGGTGACCGGCGCGTTGTTGGCGACGCGGCTGGAATTGCAGACCGGCATCGCGGCGACGATGCGTTCGCAGAAGAACCTGAAGGGCGCGGTCGAGGTGTTGGCGGACGCGGTGGTGCGGACGAAGCAGGCCGCGCCCGAGTATTGGCCGCGGTTGAAGAGTCACATCGAAGTGCGCTTCGAGATCGACGCGAAGGCCGGCGAGGGGTTGGTGAAGGAACTGGACGATTGGGCGAAGACGGCGAAGCTGACGGCGGACCAGCAGAAGGAAGTGGCGACGCTGAAGGCCACGCTGCAGGGCAGCGCGAAGCCGTTGAAGTAGACGGGGGTTGTGGCCGGTCGCAGGATTTCGACAACGTGCTTGCAGTGGTCGAGGCCGTGGCTATCCTTCCGCGCCCAGACCACAACGCGGGGTGGAGCAGTCCGGTAGCTCGTCGGGCTCATAACCCGAAGGTCGCAAGTTCGAATCTTGCCCCCGCTACCAGTGATAGATTGTGCATCGCCTCTGGGTTAGTAGCCCGGGGGCGATGGCTTGTACGGTGGTTGGGGGTCGGCCAGGACGGCGCGGAGGTCATCGTACCAGGGTCCGTCCGAGGGCATGTACACGCACGGAGTCGATCGCGTTGTTCGGATCGGTTCGTCGCCGTGCCGTTGCGCGATCTACGCTGCGCGACCGTCGCGGTGG